>NZ_JBFUHT010000064.1:0-22901 GCF_056402275.1 Azospirillum sp. P4_B5 | reverse complement strand
GTCGGCTGGCTGCCGGCGCTGTAGGCGCGGAAACGGCCGCGGCCCTCGCGGTTGAGCAGGCATTCGGCCATGACGCTGCGGGCGCTGTTGTGGGTGCACAGGAACAGGACGTTGTAGACGCGGTCGGTCATCGCGGGATCGCCTTTTCCAGGCCGCGGGACGCGGCGGGTCGGGTCAGGTGTCGGTGCCGCAGCCCGCCGGGCCGCAGGCTCCCGCCTGGAGGAGGTCGGTTGAGCACAGCTCGGGACGGCCCTGGCAGCAGTCCTCCATCAGGAAGGCGATCAATTGCCGGGTGCCCTCATAGTCGCAGGCGTAGAAGATTTGCCGCTGGACCCGCCAGGAGCGCAGCAGCCCGGCGCGCTCCAGCGTCGCCAGATGGTGCGACAGCGTCGAGCCGGGCACACCGACCTGCTGGGCGACGTCCCCGGCGGTCAGCCCGTTCGGTCCGGCCTGGATGAGCAGGCGGAACACGGCCAGGCGGGTGTCCTGAGCGAGGGCGGCGAAGGCCTCGATCGCGTTCCTCGTTTCCATGTTTCGACGATAGTCGAATTATTGATATGAGGCAAGTGGTTTGCTTTCCCGTGCATCATCCCTTGCTCTCTGGCCGATCCGCTCAATGTGGCGGTTGTGGATGTCCGATGCCTGCGGCTACCCTCTCCAGCAGCTTGAAGACGGAGAACAGCGTCACCACGGTCAACGTCTTGATCGTTTCGCCGATGGTCAGCACGCTCGCCCTGACCATGTTGGCCAACACCCAGCCGGGTTGGCTTCAACGTGTTTGGAGACCATGCAGAACCCCTGGGTGGTTCGGGTAGCCGAGCAGGGCGAAGGCATGTAGGTTCGGGGACGTCTCGGCTGTGGACTCCGCCATGCCTCGCCGGTCATCAACCAAGAGTGCGCCGCCTGAACCGCCTTCCGGTTTGATCCTCCAGGTGAAGGTCCGCCTGCTGGGGATCAGCCCCATGATCTGGCGGCGGCTCCTGGTGCCGGCCTCGTACACCCTCGAAGAGCTGCACGGCGTCATCCAGGCAGCGATGGGTTGGGAGGGCATCCACCTCTACCGGTTCTGGATACGCGCCGTCCATTACGGCTCGTTCGCTCTGTGCGTCTCCTCGCCACGCGTGCCCCTCGACGCCTTCCGGTTCCGCAAGGGCACCAAGTTCGTCTACGACTACGACATGACGGATTTCTGGCGGCACGAGGTCCGGGTCGAGGATCGGCTGGAGCCCGAGCCGGGGCGGTCCTATCCGGTCTGCATCGCCGGCGACAACGCCTGCCCACCCGAAGACTGCGGTGGACCGGAGGGCTATGCGAACCGGCGCCACGAAGCCGTCGGGTTCGAGGCCATGGACGACGTCGCCACGCTGTCCGGACTGATCGAGGCGATCATGGTCGAGAAGAACACCGGTCTGCTCGATGACCCCGACACGCGCTGGGAGCTGGAGGAGGTCGTCGACCGCATCCGGGCCCGGCGACCGTTTCTGGCCGACACCTTTTCCCGCCGCGCGGTCAACCGCCGCTTCCGACAGGACGAGCATCACGTCCTCATGCATCAGCAGCTCTGATGAGAACCGCTCAGCAGGTCGGCGGCGAACGCGGCGGCCGGCACTCCCTGGCGGGCGGCGATCGCCTGCACCAGCGCCCGGCCGCCGGGGGCGGTGACCTGATCGAACTTGCGCCGCAGCGTCGCCGCGCTGGTCTCGGCGTAGATCCGGGTGGTAGCGATGTCGTCGTGGCCAAGGAAGCGCTGAACGTCGGTGATGTCGAGGCCGAGCGCCAGCAGCGTGGTCGCCATGGTGTGGCGCAGCAGGTGCGGGTAGAGGCGCTTGGTGATGCCAGCGGCTGCGGCGATCTCGCGCACTATCTGACCAATGCGCTGCCGGGTGTAGACGTGCGGATACGGCCCGCTGCCTTTTTCCCGGCTGGGAAACAGCGGACCGGCCCGGCGTTTGCCGATGTGCAGGGCGAGCAGCCGGGCCAGCTCCGGCCGGATCGGCACCTCGCGGCGTTTGCCGCCCTTGCCTTCGGCGATGGTGATGATGCGTTCGGCGAGGCTGATGTCCTCGACCCGCAACGCCACGAACTCCGACACCCTGGCGCCGGTCTCCAGCAGCGTCTGCATCATCAGGCCGACCGCACCGCCGCGGGCGTAGGCGTGATCGATGAAGCGCAGTTCTTCTTCCAGGCTGAGCCGGGCGGGAGCACCGCGCCGGGGTTTGGGCGCGACCAGTCCGGCCTTCTGGCGCGCCACCTTGAAGACGGCCTTGGTCTGGAGATAGTCCAGCCCCTCGCGGGCGATCAGGCCGGCGATCTCGCCGGCGACACGCTCGATGTACCCGGCCATGAGTTTGCACCAATGGATAGGGAGAACAAACCGGCTTGCAGCATAGGCCGACACGGCGCGACCCTGAAGCGTCCGGCGGGGGTGTCGGCACGGCCGGTTTTCCTCTCCGGGCATTCTGGAAAACCCACCGGGAGGCGGCCATGCGTGTCGAGATCCAGCTCCGCATCGTCGGCGACGACGAGACCGTGCTCTGCGACGATGCCGTCCTCCGCCTCGACCGCACCGACCACCGGCTGGCGACGCTCGGCGTGTCGCTCGCCGAGGCCAAGACCCTGCTGGCGAGCATCCAGAACTGTCTGGTCGCCGCTTAGGCCGCCGACCATGTAGCCCGCCACCGGCCCTGTCCTGTTTGCGGTCGACCGCGGCCGATCAAGGGGTATGAGACCATCGTCTTCCGTACCGCCTTCGGTGTCGTCCGGCTGCCCAGCCCGCGTCTCGTCCACTGCCGCTGCCAAGCAGCCAACCGTCGGACCTTCTGCCCGCTGACCGCGCTGTTCACCGAGCACACCGCGCCGGAGCTGCTGTATCTGGAGAGCAAGTGGGCGTCGCTGGTGTCGTACGGGCTGACGGCCGATCTGCTGAAGGAGGTCCTGCCGGTCGGCACCACGGCCAACGCCTCGACCATCCGCAACCACCTTCACAAGGTCGCCAGGCGCTGCGATGCCGGCCTCGGGCCCGAACAGGTCGGGTTCATCGACGGATGCCCGGCCGACTGGAAGGAGCTGCCGATCCCCGAGGGCCCGATCGTCGTCGGCCTCGATGGCGGCTATGTCCGCAACTGGGACGACAAGAAGGCCAGCTTCGAAGTCATCGTCGGCAAATCGGTGCCCGAGGACCGCGAACATCGGTACTTCGGCTGCGTGCAGACGGTGGACGACCGGCCGAAGCGCCGGATCTTCGAGGTCCTGCGCAGCCAGGGCCTGCAGATGAACCAGGATCTCGTCTTCCTGACCGATGGCGGCGATAACCTCCATGCCCTGGTGGACGGGTTCTCACCGTGCGCCGAGCATTACCTCGATTGGTTCCACATCACCATGCCGCTGACGGTGCTGGGCCAGTACGCCAAGGGTCTGGCGCATCACAACGCCGCGGAGGCCGAGGACATCCAGACCGCCCTGGAGCGCATCAAGTGGCGGCTGTGGCACGGCGACGCCCGCGAGGCGTTGACCCGGATCGAGGACTTGGCCAACGATTTGGAGGTGCTGGAGAGCGGCTATCCCAACCTGGCGCGTTTCGCCAAGGCAACGGCCGAGTTTGCCACCTACATCCGGAGCAACCGCGCCATCATCCCGAACTACGGCGAGCGCCGGCGCAATGACGAGCCGATCTCCACCGCCTTCGTGGAGTCCACGGTCAACGTCGTGGTCGACAAGCGCTTCGCCAAGAAGCAGCAGATGCAGTGGTCGAAGGTCGGCGCTCACCGGATGGTGCAGATCCGCACCCGGACCCTCGACGGCACCCTGCGCGAGACGTTTGCCGCATGGTACCCAGCGATGGCCGCCAACGACACCACGGTGCCTGCGACTGCGAATGCCGCCTGACCACCCAGGGGTTCTGCATGGTCTCGTGTTCTTCGGGACGAAGTGGAAACGCGGTGAGAAGCGGCATCAGCCATCTTGCGCCATGCCTCTTGATTCAAGCATCGGACCGCCGCCGCGGACAGTTTGCGCAGCACCGCACGCCGTTGGCGCGCTCGGAGCTTTCCGGTCGGCAAGGGGCCATGGGCGTCCAAGGCGAACTGGACGGCCCGCGCGATCTGATGGTGGATCACGGGCGCCGTTGCCGGCGCTTGTCGTTCCGGCGCTGGTGCCGGCGGATTAGGGGGCTTTTCCCGGATCGGTGGCGCTGGTTTCGCCAAAGCCCCCCCGGACCAGCCCGCTCATCCTGGCTGGATAGCCTCCATGCGTCCCGGCGGGCCTGCCCGATCAGACTCGCCGCCTTCGTGTTGGCGGCCACAAACCCGGACTGGAACGGCCCGTCGATTGGAAACCGCGATCTCCATCCGGCATGACGGTTCCGGATCGCGTCGGAAAACAGGTGGTGGCAGCCTTCCTCCAGCTCGCGGTTCAGCCCGGAGGACGTCATGCGCCGCAACACCTCCGGAGCCACCCCGGTGTCGGCCCGAAGCCGCTTCATCACGCTCGGCAGTGGCCGGATCACCAGGTCCTGGAGGATCGCCTTGGTCACCCAGCGATGCGGAACGCCCAACCGTCGAAGGTAGGTTCCTGGCATCAGCCCGGAGGTGCGCGTGATCGCCCAGACCCAGCTGCCCAGAGCCTCTCCGCTCGCCGGCAACGGCACCACCGGCAATTCGCCGATCATGCCAGGACCGGCAGGCTGACGTAATCCTTGATCATCTCCGGGGTGAAACGGTGAGAATTCTCACCGGCCACTCTTGCGGTCCGCGGGCGAAGAAAAGGCCCTTCCCCGCACCCGCAGGAAAGAGCCTTTTTCGTTGGAGGCCGTCAGTGGGCGCTGCCGCCGTCCTCGAAGGATGGAGCCTGGAGGCCGGAGGCCGCCAGCTGCGCGACGACCATGCCCTTCAGCCGCTCCAGCCCTTCGGGGGTTCCGGATTCCGCGCGGGCCACCAGCACGTCCTGGGTGTTGGAGGCGCGCAGAAGCCACCAGCCGTCCGCCGTCGTCACGCGAACGCCGTCGATGTCGTTGACGTCGGCGCCCTCGGCTTTCAGCCGGTCCTTGACCTCCTGCACGACCCGAAACTTGCGCTCCTCGCTCACCTGGAAACGGGTTTCCGGAGTGTTCACCACCGCCGGAAGGCGGTCGCGCAGCTCCGACAGCGGCACGCCGAGCTTGCTGATCAGCCCGATCAGCCGCAGGGCGCAGTACAGCGCGTCGTCGAAGCCGTACCATTTGTCGGCGAAGAAGATGTGGCCCGACATCTCGCCGGCCAGCGGCGAGCCGATCTCGGCCATCTTCGCCTTCAGCAGCGAGTGCCCGGTCTTCCACATCAGCGGCTTGCCGCCCAGCCGGGCGATCTCGTCGAACAGCGTCTGGCTGGCCTTCACGTCGGCGATGATGGTGGCGCCGGGATGGTCCTTCAGCACGTCGGCGGCGTAGATCGCCAGAAGCTGGTCGCCCCACACCACGCGGCCCCGGTGGTCGATGGCGCCGATGCGGTCGCCGTCGCCGTCGAAGCCGATGCCGATGTCGCAGCCCTTCTCCGCCACCGCGGCCTTCAGGTCCACGAGGTTCCGCTCGACCGTGGGATCGGGATGGTGGTTCGGGAATCTGCCGTCGATGTCGTCGAACAGCAGGGTGTGCGTCCCTGGCAGGCGGGCGGTCAGGCGGCGCAGGATCTCGCCGGTGGCGCCGTTGCCAGCGTCCCAGGCGATCGACAGGTCGCGGGTGCCGTCATAGTCTTTCAGCAGCCGGTCCACATAGGCGTCCCGGACGTCGATCTGTTCCGAGGAACCCGCGCCCGACGCATAGTCGGCCTTGGCGGCGATGACGCCGAGATCGAGGATCTGCCGGCCGTAGACCGGACCCTTTCCCAGCATCATCTTGATGCCGTTGTAGTCCGGCGGGTTGTGGGAGCCGGTGATCATGACGCCGGCGGCCGCCTCGCGGTCGCGGGTGGCGAAATACAGCATCGGGGTGGGACCAAGCCCGATGCGCAGGACATGCAGGCCGCAGGCGACCAATCCCTCCACCAGGGCCGCTTCCAGCTCCGGCGAGGAGAGACGGCCGTCATAGCCGACGCACACGGTCTTCCCGCCGCCGCGGGCGACCACGGTGCCGAAGGCGCGCCCGACCGCGCGGGCATCGGCGGGGGTCAGGGTGCTGCCGACGATGCCGCGGATGTCGTATTCGCGCAGCACCGTCGGATGGAACGTATGGGCGTCGTTCATGGTCTCGACCGACCTCCTTGAAGCGGTTCCGTTTCAGACGTTCTTGGGTTCCGCGGGCCGCCCGATGGAGGAGTAGGCGAAGCCGGCGGCGGCCATGTCGCCGGGATTGTAGATGTTGCGCAAATCGACCATCACCGGGCGCTTCAGCAGCGCCTTGACCCGCTTCAGATCCAGCGCGCGGAACTCGTTCCATTCCGTCAGAATGGCGACGCAGTCCGCCCCCTCCAGGGCGCCGTAGGCGTCCTTCGTCCACTCCACGCCGGGCAGCAGCCTCTCGGCCTCGTGCATGCCGGCGGGGTCGAAGGCGCGCACCGTGGCCCCGGCGGCCTGGAGGGCCGGGACGATGTCCAGCGACGGGGCGTCGCGCATGTCGTCGGTGTTGGGCTTGAAGGTGACGCCCAGCACGCCGACGGTCTTGCCGGCCAGCGACCCGTCGCAGGCGGCGACGATGCGTTCGGCCATCCGCTTCTTGCGCGCGTCGTTGATCTCCACGACCGTCTCGACGATGCGCAAGGGGCTGCCCGCCTGCTGGGCGGTGCGCACCAGGGCGAGCGTGTCCTTGGGGAAGCAGGAGCCGCCGTAGCCCGGACCGGGGTGCAGGAACTTCTTGCCGATGCGCCCGTCCAGCCCGATGCCGCGGGCCACGTCGTGGACGTTGGCGCCCACCTTCTCGCACAGGTCGGCGATCTCGTTGATGAAGGTGATCTTGGTGGCCAAAAAGGTGTTGGCGGCGTATTTGGTCAACTCCGCCGTTTCCAGCGAGGTCAGGACGATCGGCGTCTCGATCAGGTAGAGCGGGCGATAGATCCGGCGCATCACGTCGGCGGCGCGCTCCGAGGAGGCGCCGATCACCACGCGGTCGGGGCGCATGAAATCGCCGATGGCCGAACCTTCGCGCAGGAATTCCGGGTTGCTGGCCACGTCGAAATCGGCGTTCGGGTTGCTGCGGCGGATGATCGCCTCGACTTCGCGTCCCGTTCCGACCGGCACGGTCGATTTGTTGACCACCACCGTGTAATGGTCGAGATGGGCGGCGATCTCCTCCGCGGCGGCGTAGACGTAGGAGAGATCGGCATGGCCGTCGCCGCGGCGGGTCGGGGTGCCCACGGCGATGAAGACGGCGTCGGCCCCGGCCATCGCCTCCTTCAGGTCCAGCGTGAAGGACAGCCGCCCGGCGGCGACGTTGCGCGCGACGAGATCGTCCAGCCCCGGCTCGTAGATCGGGATCTCGCCGCGCTTCAGCCGCTCGATCTTGCCGGCGTCCTTGTCCACGCAGGTGACGTGCACCCCGAATTCCGAAAAGCAGGCGCCGGACACCAGCCCGACATAGCCCGTACCGATCATCGCTATGCGCATGAAAGTTCCTTTGCTGAAAGCCACGCGCCTTCGCCCGTCTCCGGATCGGGAGGCGGTTCCTGGCGTTCAAACGCTGTGCGGTGCGTTTCGGGCCGCTGCCTGAGGGCCCGATCCGTTTGCAAGGAGCCCGTCTGCAAGGGGCCGCGGAGGCCATGGAGGCCGGCGCGCATCGGACGGCCTGTGACCGGCCGGGGAAAGACCGGACCGGCCAACGGACGCGCGCTGCGCCTCATCGGTGCGGTCCGGCATTCATCAAGCCATCCGGGCTCGGGACCGCTTCAGATCGCCTGGAGATAGGCGGGGTCGAGGGCGCCGTGGCGGAACGGTATCCAGTCCTTGTGGTCGGCCCGGTACTGCAGGCCGTAGGGATTCTTGAAGAAGATCTTCTGCAGCGGCTGCCCGCCCTCGGCGCGGGTGCGCTCAAGGTCGAGCAGGGGGGAGGCGGCGAATATCTTGTCCCACAGCTCGGCGTTGTCCACGTCGCGGCCCGCGTTCTTCACATAGTCGCGCGCAGCGTCGCTCAGTTGCCAGGCCTCTTCGACCATCGCGTAATAGTCCACAGTACCCTCGGCCATGACCCTGCTCCGAAGCGTTCGAGATGACGCTTGGCATAGCGCATTTTTGGAAGGGAGAAAACCGTTCAGCAAGGGCGCCTGGGTTGTCAGGCCGCAGCGGGCAGGTCCAGCGCCGCGGACAGGGCAGCGGCGACCCGGTCCACGTCGGTGTCGGCCATCGCCGGAAACAGGGGCAGCGACAGCGTCCGGGCGTAATGCGCGTCGGCGCCGGGCAGGGTGAGATCGCCGTAGCGCTTGCGCCAGTAGGGCTGGCGGTGGACCGGGATGTAATGGACCTGGGTGCCGATGCCGCGGGCGCGCAGATCGGCCATGACCTGCGCCCGCGTCCGTCCGGCGGCGGCGAAGTCGATGCGGGCGGCGCAGAGATGCCAGGCCGGACGGCACCAGGGAACGCGGGCCGCCGGCCGGACCAGCGGGGCAAGCGGGGCCAGCCGCTCCGCATAGAGGTCCATCAGGCGGCGCCGGCGCTCCACGAAGGCATCCAGCCTCGTCAGCTGGCTGAGGGCGAGCGCCGAGTGGATGTCGGTCAGGCGGTAGTTGAAGCCCGGCTCCGCCATCTCGTAGTACCAGGGGTTGGTGGCCCCATCCTCGCTGATTCCGTCCGCGCCGAAGGCGGCCTCGTGCTTCTCGAACCTCGCCGGATCCCGCTCCATGCCGTGGTTGCGGAATCGGCGCAGGCGGGCGGCGAGCTCCGCGTCGTTGGTGGTCACGGCTCCTCCCTCGCCCGCCGCGATGGTCTTCACGGGATGGAAGGAGAAGGCGGCGAGCGTGCCGAAAGCGCCGCCGCCGACCGGCAGAACGCGGCCATCTGGTGCCACGTCCACGCTGCCGATGGCGTGGCAGGCGTCCTCGATCACCGCCAGCCCATGGCGGTCGGCGAGGGCGCCGAACCCGGCCATGTCCGCGGTCTGGCCGGCAAAATGCACGGGCGCCAGGGCGCGCACCCGCCAGCCGGCGCGCACGGCCCGCTCGATTGCCGCCGCCGCCTGCTCCGGCCCCATCAGGCCGGTGTCCGGATCGACGTCGGCGAAGGCCACCTCCGCCCCCACGTAGCGGGCGGCGTTGGCGGTGGCGAGGAAGGTGACGGCGGGCACCACCACTGCGTCGCCGGGGCCGAGCCCCAGCGCGAGCGTGACCAGATGCAGGGCGGCGGTGCCGTTGGCGCAGGCCACCGCGTGGGCCGCGCCGGTGCGGTCGCACAGCGCCCGTTCGAAGGCCTCCACCGCCGGCCCCTGGGTCAGCCAGTCGCCGCGCAGGACCGCGGTCACCGCGTCGATGTCGGCCTGGTCGATGTCCTGGCGCCCATAGGGCAGGAGGCGCGGCGGTGATTGAGCCACCGGTTCGCCCATCACGGGGCTTCCGCGATCAGCCGCATCAGCCGCGCGCCGTCCAGCCAGTCGGTGTTGGTGTCGCTGGCGTAGCGGAAGCCGTCGGCCACCGGCTGCGCACCCAGCCGCTGGTAGGGCTCATGCGTCCAGAAGGCGAAGGCCGGCTCGATGACGAAGCGGTCCGGCAGCTCGAAGGTCTGGCGGGAATCGTCCTCGGTGATCATCACCTCGTGCAGCTTCTCGCCGGGACGGATGCCGACCGGCTTGTGCGGCAGGTGCGGCGCCATCGCGCGGGCCAGATCGGTGATGCGCATGCTGGGGATCTTGGGCACGAAGATCTCCCCGCCTTGCATCATCGCGATGCAGGAGACGACGAAGTCGACCCCGTGCTGGAGCGTGATCCAGAAGCGGGTCATCCGCTCGTCGGTGACCGGCAGCGCCTCCGCCCCCTCGGCGATCATCCGGCGGAACAGCGGGATCACCGAGCCGCGCGAGCCCACCACGTTGCCGTAGCGCACCACCGAGAAGCGCGTGCCGAGCGAGCCCGACAGATTGTTGGCGGCGATGAAGATCTTGTCCGAGGCCAGCTTGCTGGCGCCGTAGAGGTTGACCGGGTTGGCCGCCTTGTCGGTGGACAGCGCGATCACCCGCTTCACGCCGGTGTTCAGCGCGGCCCGCACCACATTCTCCGCCCCATAGACGTTGGTGTGGATGCATTCCATGGGGTTGTATTCGGCGGCCGGCACATGCTTCAGCGCGGCGGCATGGACGCACACGTCCACCTCGCGCATGGCCAGCTCCAGCCGCTCGCGGTCGCGCACGTCGCCGATGAAGAAGCGCAGCGTGGAGGCCCATTCCGCCCCCAACTGCTGCTGCATCTCGTATTGCTTGAACTCGTCGCGGGAGAAGACGATGACCCGGCGCGGGTTGGCCCGGCGCAGCACCGTTTCCACGAAGCGGCGCCCGAAGGAGCCGGAGCCGCCGGTGACCAGGATCGACCGGCCGTCCAACAGGCCGAAGCCGGATTGCAGAGCCTCGGTCGGCGCCCCATTCGAACGATCAAGCTGCTGCATGGTCACCGTGGTCGCACATATGGTGTCTGAGGTCGTCCCGGCCGACCTTAGCCTGATACCCCTATCAGTACGTTAATATTTCGGCAACCGGCCAGGCGGCACAGGGACGGGCGGCACAGGGCATGGGGATCCCGGCCAGGCGGGGCTTCGCAGAAAACTGTTGCGCCAGCACCTTCCATTTGCACTCTGGCGTGCATGCTTCCCAGCAATCCCTCCTCATTGGCGAGCCGGTCCGGAGCGTCATCCTCCCCGCCTGCGGGCATTGTCCATGACGCGGAAGCGTTCCACCGCGCCGCTCTTCGCAACGCCCCCCGCAACGCCGATGCCTTGCATGGCCTTGGCGTGCTGTGCCTGGAAACCGGGCGCGCCGGGGAGGCGGAAGCCCTGTTCCGCGCGTTGGCATCCGTCCATCCGGGCCCGGAATGCAGCTATCACCTCGGCCTCGCGCTGACGGCGCTGGAGCGGGCGGATGATGAGGCGGCCTACCGGCAGGCCCTGGTCTTCCGGCCCGCTTTTCCGGAGGCGCTGTGCAACCTCGGCACCTGCCTCAACGCGCAGGGGCGGTTGGAGGAGGCCGAGCGGATCTACCGCCGGGTCCTGGCGGTCCGGCCCGAACATGCCGAGGCGCTGTCGAATCTTGGCCTGATCTGGCAGGGGCAGGGGGTGATGGATCGCGGGGTCGCGGCTCTTTGCCGCGCCCTGGCGGTCCAGCCCGGCAACCCGGACATTCTGCACAACCTCGCCCTTGCGCTGGACAAGCGGCGGCGGCTGGACGAGGCCGCCGCCGCCGCCCGGCGCGCCGTGGCGGTCCAACCCTCCCACGCCGAGGCCCTGTCCACGCTCGGCAATCTCCTGCGGCAACTGGACCGTCTTGCATCGTCCATCCTGGCGCAGCGGAACGCCATTCTCTTCCGGCCGGCCTGTGCGGAGGCGCTGAACAATCTCGGCAACAGCCTGCACGATCTGGGGCGGCTGGACGAGGCGGTCACGACCTACGGCCGGGCCTTGGCAAGCCGTCCGGATTTCACGGACGCCCATTGGAACCGCGCGCTGTCCCGGCTGCTGGGCGGAGACTTTTCCCGCGGCTGGGACGATTACGAGTGGCGGCTGCGACAGGAGGGATTCCAGGCGCCGGGCGGCCCCTTCCCGCAGCCGTTGTGGCGGGGGGAGGAGCCCGCCCGTGGAACGCTGCTCGTCCATGCCGAGCAAGGCTTCGGGGATACGATCCAGTTCATCCGCTACGTTCCGGCCGCCGTGGCGCGCGGGTGGCGCGTGGCGGTCGAGGCGCCGCGCCCGCTGCTCCGCCTGCTCGGCTCCCTGCCGGTTCCCGAGGGCCGTGTGACGCTGGTGGCCAAGGGCGACCCCTTGCCGCCCTTCGACGCCCATTGCCCGCTGCTCAGCCTGCCGCGTGCCTTCCGCACGGAACTTGCGACGATTCCGGCACCCATCCCCTATCTGGGCGCCGATCCGGAGCGGGTCGCAGCCTGGGAGCCGCGGCTGCCGCCCCGGACGACGGACACCGATGCGCAGGGTGGTCTGCAGGTCGGCATCGTCTGGCAGGGCAACCCGCAGGCGGCGGTCGACCGCGGGCGCTCCGTGCCGCTCGCGGAGTTCGCGCCGCTGGCGCGGATTCCCGGCCTGCGGCTGGTCAGCCTGCAGAAGAACCATGGGCTGGAGCAGCTCGACCGGTTGCCGGACGGCATGACGGTGACGGTGCTCGGGCCGGACTTCGACGATGGGCCGGACGCCTTTCACGACACCGCGGCGGTGATGATGGGGCTGGACCTGATCGTCACCACCGACACGGCGATCGCGCATCTGGCCGGCGCCCTCGGCCGCCCGGTCTGGCTGGCGCTGAAAGCGGTGCCGGACTGGCGGTGGCTGATGACGCGGGAGGACTGTCCCTGGTACCCGACCATGCGGCTGTTCCGCCAGACGAGGCCGGGAGACTGGCGCCCCGTCTTCGCGCGGATGGCCGGCGACCTGTTCCAGATCATGATGGCGAGGGCGATGCGAAAGACGGAAATCCTTGTGGAAACCGCGCCGGGAGAACTCCTGGACAAGATCTCTATCCTGGAGATCAAGCTGGAGCGGATCCAGGACCCGGTCAAACGGCGCAATGTGGAGACCGAGCACGGCGTCCTGATGCGGACCGCGGAACGACATATCCCGGCCACCGCCGAGCTGCGCGAACTGGCCGCCGGCCTGAAGACGGTCAACACGGCCCTGTGGGAGATCGAGGATTCAATCCGCGACTGCGAGCGTGCTCGGGATTTCGGGGCGCGTTTCATCGAGCTGGCGCGGGCCGTGTACCGAACGAACGACCAGCGTGCCGCCATCAAGCGGCAAATCAACGAACGGCTCGGCAGCGCGCTCGTCGAGGAGAAATCCTATGCGGCCTATTGAGGCCATGTACGGAGAGATCGACCATCGCGATACTGGAGCGGGCGAAGGGATTCGAACCCTCGACCCCAACCTTGGCAAGGTTGTGCTCTACCCCTGAGCTACGCCCGCGCCGCTCCAACGAAGGAGGCAGGGAGATACCGCACCGGCCCGGCGGAACGCAAGCCCTCTGTGTGGCTTCCGTTTCGATTTTCGCTTCCGATGACTCCATCGGTCTTCTCTTGCGCATCGGAAGGGGGCGTTAGGCTTAAAGTTATAACCCGCTCAATGCTGTTGACTTCCCTCTACCGACTGTGGAAATTTCCTCTCACAAAACAAAGGCCTTGAGGTCTGGGGAGGAAACTAAAAACATCATGATGCTCTAAGAGCATTCGTCTGCCGCGCCGACCTCGTGTCCGGACGCGGCATTTTTTTGCCTATCGCCGTTCTTTTGCCGAAAGCCGGTAATACCACTCCGGGCAACGGCGGACGGGATTCGGCCCCGCCCGCTTTTTCGCAGCGGTTCACGTCACAGGATGATGCCGCCGGCCTCCAAATAGGGCTCCAGCGTCAGCGCCTCGACTGTCGTCCGTCCGCCGCGGAGTTGTTCGCGCAGACCCTCTTCCATCCGTTCGCGCTCCGCCGCCTTGGCGAGCGTGGCGACGGCTTCGGCTTGAGGCACCACGACCACCCCGTCGTCATCCCCGACCAGGATGTCACCCGGCATGACCATCACGCCGCCGCAGACGATCGGGGTGTTCACGTCGCCCGTGGGCTGGGTCTTGGTGGTGCCCTTCATGCTGGTCCCCCGGCAGAAGACCGGGAAGCCCATCTGGCGGATGGCCGCGGCGTCGCGCACGCAGCCGTCGATCACCAGCCCGGCCAAGCCCCGTTGGATCGCCGCCTCGGTCAGCACGTCGCCCCAGGGGCCGGCTTCGGTCATGCCCTTGAAATCGACCACCAGCACGTCGCCCGGACGGGTCAGCGCCATGGCGGCGTGGATCATCAGGTTGTCGGTGGGGCCGCCGGACACGGTCACCGCGGTGCCAAACAGCGTCATGCCCGGATAAAGCGGCTTGATCGGAAAGGACATCGCGCCCTTCTTGCCCATCGCTTCGTGCAGCGTGGCCGGGGACTGGCCGCGGAAGGCGGCGACCAGATCGGAGGCGGGGCGGGGGAACTCTTTGACGACGATCATCGGGCAGGTACCTTTCACGGCGTGAAGTCCGCCCGCTCTCTGGAAGACAGGGCAGGCGGGGACAGAAAGAAGGGGGAGCGGGGCGGTCACCGAAAGCCCCGAGAAGCCCATGCCTTCAGGCATGGTGAGGTAAGGGGCAACGTGGCAGTGAAACACCCTCAAGCGTTAGATGACGGCATGCTATCTATCTCCTCATGGATTTCAGGTTGAATAACAACGTCGTTTACTCGTGCAAGTACCATGTTATTTGGTGCCCGAAGTACCGACGTAAGGTGCTGGAGCCGCCCATCGACGCGCGCGTCAAGCAGATCATTGCAGGGGTGTGCGAGGAAACGGGTTCGGATATCATCGAAATGGAGATCATGCCGGAGCACGTGCACTTGCATCGTCGGATGCGACCCGCAGTTCGGCATTCACCGGCTGGTGAAGGCCATCAAGGGGAGGTCGTCGCGCTTGTTGCGTGACGAGTTCCTGGGGCTGAAGTCCAGGCTTCTGAGTCTGTGGACCAACAGCTATTTCGTCTGCACGGTTGGTGGGGCTCCGCTTGCCGTCACCAAGCAGTACATCGAGAACTAGAAAGGCTTCTGACCAGTGCTGAACCGAGGCTACAAATTCCGGCTGTACGCGACGGCCGAACAGGGTGTCCTGTTCGGCCAGTACGTCGCGGTTTGCCGCCTCGTCTACAATCTGGCCTTGGAACAGCGCCGCGATTGGTGGCGACAGTTCAAGGCGAACACTGGTTCCAGCATCAGCTACGCCTCGCAGTGCCGCGAGTTGACCGCGCTCCGCGCTGAATTCGACTGGATCGCGGCAGTGTCGATCATCTGCCAGCAACAGGCGCTCCGCGATCTCGACAGGGCGTTCGGCAACTTTTTCGCCGACCGCGCCGACTACCCGACCCCGCGGAAGCGCGGACTGAACGACGCCTTCCGCTTCAACGGCCGGGAATGCCCATGGCGCAAGCTGAACGCCAAGTGGGGCGCGGTGAAGCTGCCGAAAATCGGCGAGGTGAAGTTCCGCCTGACCCGCGACATCCCCGTCACGGTCAAGAACGTGACCGTGACCCGCAACGATCTGGGCTGGCACGTCGTGTTCTCGACGGAGGTTGAGCACGATGTGCTGCAGAACTTCGGCCCGGCCGTTGGCATCGACCGTGGCGTGGTCCGCACGCTTGCCTTGTCGGACGGCACGTTCCGCGACCTGGACCGGGAGCGGCTGAACTTGCTGGATCGGCGGGCGCGCAAGCAGGCGCGCGCGCTGTCCCGCAAGAAGCGCGGGTCGAGGCGCCGGGCGGAAGCCAAGCGGCTCGTGGCCCACACCAAGGCGACGGCGGCACGGCTGCGCAAGCACTGGAACCACGAGCGGTCCCGCGAGATTGCCGACGCCTTCGGCGTGGTCATGCTGGAGGCGCTTAACACGAAGGGCATGACCGCTTCTGCCAAGGGCACGGCAGCCGAGCCCGGCCGCAATGTGCGGCAGAAGGCGGGGCTGAACCGGGCGATCCTGAACAACAACTGGCATCAGTTCGAGACCTTCGTTGGATACAAGCTCGCCGCGAACGGCGGCCAGCTGGTCAAGGTACCCGCCGCATACACGAGCCAAACGTGCTCGTCCTGCGGCGTCGTGGATAAAGCAAGTCGCGAGAGCCAAGCGACTTTCAAATGTGGACATTGCGGGTGTGCGGCGAACGCCGATACTAATGCCGCCCGCAATATCCTAAGGGCTGGAACACAGCCCGCGCCGAGACTTGCCGATGGGCGGTCTGTGAAGCGCGAACTGAAGAGAGTGGCTTAGGCTATTCTCGGAAATCCTCCGGCTTTAGTCGTGGGGAAGATGTTAATCGTCCTTGAAGGCTTCGTCCCGCCGCCGCCGGATCGACGGCAGCACCATCAGGAGCAGCAGAAGGGCGGCGACGGCCAGCAGGCTGCCGCTGATCGGTCGGGTGGCGAAGACGGTGGGGTCGCCGCCCGACAGCAGCAGGGCGCGCCCCAGATTCTCCTCCAGCAGGGGACCCAGCACGAATCCCAGCATCAGCGGCGCCGGCTCGCAGTTCAGCTTGCGCAGGACGTAGCCCAGGACGCCGAACAGAGCCATTAGCAGGATGTTGAAGCCGCTGTTGTTCAGCGTGTAGGTGCCGATGCAGCAGAAGACCAGGATGGCCGGGAACAGATAGCCGTAGGGCACCCGCAGCAGCCGCACCCACAGCCCGATCATCGGCAGGTTCAGGATCACCAGGATCACGTTGCCGATCAGCATGCTGGCGATCATGCCCCAGAACAGCTCCGGCTGTTTGGCCATGATCTGCGGCCCCGGCGTGATGCCGTGGATGGTCATGGCGCCGATCATCAGCGCCATGATGGCGTTGGGCGGAATGCCCAGGCTCAGCATCGGGATGAAGCAGGCCTGCGAGGCGGCGTTGTTGGCCGCCTCCGGGGCCGCCACCCCCTCAATGGCGCCCTGGCCGAAGCGTTCCGGCCGGCGGGCCAGCTTCTTCTCCAGCGAATAGGCGGCGAAGGAGCCGAGCGTGGCGCCGCCGCCGGGCAGGATGCCGAGAAGCGCCCCCATCACCGTGCCGCGCACCGTCGCCGGCCAAGCTTGGCGGACGTCCTCGCGCTTCGGCCACAGGCTGGCGATGGGGGTGGTGGTCCGCCCGGCGCCGCCGGTCTGCTCCAGGCTGGTGATGATCTCGGCCAGCCCGAACAGGCCCATGGCGAGCGGCACGAAGTCGATGCCGTCGTAGAGCTGCGGCAGGCCGAAGGTAAAGCGCGTGTCGCCGGAATTGACGTCGGTGCCGACCATGCTCAGCAGAAGGCCCAGCAGGATCATCGCGATGGCCTTCACCACCGATCCGTGGGCCAGCGTCACCGCCCCGATCAGGCCAAGCAGCATCAGCGACACATACTCCGCCGGCCCGAAGGCGAGCGCCACCCCGGCCAGCGGCGGACCGGCGACGGCGATCAGGACGGTGGTGACGATGCCGGCGAACAGGGAGGCGAGCGCCGCCGTGGCGAGCGCCACCCCGGCCCGGCCCTGCTGCGCCATGGCATGGCCGTCCAGGCAGGTGACCACGGACGAGGACTCGCCCGGCAGGTTCACCAGGATCGCCGTCGCCGATCCGCCATACTGCGAACCGTAGAAGATGCCCGCCAGCATGATCAGCGCGCCCACCGGCGGCAGGTGGAAGGTCAGGGGCAGAAGCATCGCCACCGTCGCGGTGGGGCCCAGACCGGGCAGGACGCCGATCAGCGTGCCAATCAGCGCCCCGCCGAAGCAGAGCAGCAAATTGTCCGGGGACAGCGAGACCGACAGGCCGAGCAGAAGGTTGCCGATGAGGTCCATCACGGCGACACCCACAGAGGCCACACCCTCAGGGGCAGGCCCAGCCCCCAGACGAACAGCGCGACGCAGCCCGCCGCCAGAGCGCCGCCGAGCAGAGCCAGCGGAACCGGGCGGAGCGGCTGGCCGGCCAGATTGCCCAGCCCCACCAGGATCAGCACCGCCGGCACCAGCCCGAGCGCTTCCACCGTCCCGGCGAAGGCCAGCACCGCCGCCGTCACCCCAAGCAGTGGGCGCCAGCCCCAGGCCGGCAGGCCGGCCCCGTGGGTCAGCAGGCTTCGACCGGTCACCACGGCGCCGGCCAGCACCATCAGCAGCCCGATCATCCGTGGGAAAAAACCGGACTGCACGTAGGCGAGCGTTCCGGTGGGCCAGTCGCGCCCCATCCACAGGGCGGCCAGCCCGAAGGCCGCGATCAACAGGCCGGCGCCCAGATCCTGCGGGGCCGGCACCGGAAAACGCAGCGGCGTCCGTTCGCCGCCGGCCGCGTTCCGGGGCGCACTTCGGGCGGTGTCGCACGGCGCGGGGGACGAGTCACGGGGCGGGGCGGCCACGGAAGAGGATGGGCGAAGGTTTGAGAGGGGCAGGCTCGGCATGGGGCTTCCACGGCTTTCAATGAGCGGCTTTCGGAAGGGGGGATTTCGGCTGCGGTCGGCAGCCGTCCGCGTTCTGCAAGCGTAAGGATAAAATTTAACGGAAAATCCTTATTCAGCATTGTTTTTTCATCCTAAACTTATTACCGGAGAGAGCAATAGCGTCGATTGAGCTCGCCAAAAAGGCTGTAATGTCTCGGCGCGCATCGGAAAACGCTTGATCTGTTGACCGCCAAGCCCCCGCACGGTTGATGAGTGTTCTCGAATGCGCGCGGGGAATGCGAAACCGGGCGTTGCCTTTTCATGTTTCTTGCCTTCGGCGGCGACCACCCGTTACCCAGGCGCGCCGCGAACGAGGATGCGAGGATGAGGAGACCCAGGGATGACGCACCGCCTGCGCCCGTGGACCGTGCTTGAAAGCCGCGAACTGCTCGACGCCGATCCGTTCCTGAAAGTTCATGTCGAGACGGTGGAACTGCCCGACGGGCGGGTCATCCGGGACTACTACCAGTTCGACATGCCGTCCTTTGCCTGCATCTTTGCCGAAACGGAGGACGGGCGCGCCATCGTTTATCGGCAGTACCGGCACGGCCCGCGGCGCGTGAACCTGACCTTTCCCGGCGGCCATCTGTCGCCGGGCGAAGACCCGCTGGAGGCGGCCCGGCGGGAGCTTCTGGAGGAGACGGGCTTCGTCTCGGACCGCTGGACGGCGCTGGGCGGCTACATGGTCAACGCCAACCAGGGCGGTGCGGTGTCCCACATGTTCCACGCCACCGGCTGCCGGCGGGTGGCCGATCCCTTGTCCGACGACCTTGAAGAGACGGAGATCCTGTTCATGACTCGGGAGGAACTCCTGACCGCCGTCGAGCAGGGCGAGATCGCCCTGCTCACCCAGATCGCCCTGGTCAGCATGGTGTGGCAGAACGACATTCGGGCGGCGCTCAGCCACCGGCGTCGGTGACGCGGCTTCGCTTGCCGCTGTGCAGCACGCCGCCCTTTCCCAGATCAAGCGGAAGCTTGGCTTTTCCGGACTTTCTCAAAAAATGAGTATGTCTTCGGAATACATGGCCTGTTTACGTGCTGTTAATCAAATCAGTTCATAAATGGCCTCACCAAGTTCTCTTGGTTTCCTCCCTCCCAGAACTAGGCTGCGCCTCACCGGCTGCAGCCTTTTCTTTTTCCGGCGACTATCATCCAAGGGGGTGCAGGGAGGGCCAGTAGAGGACGACGTCTTTTCAGAAAAGATTGTTCAGCAGGGGCTTGACCTTTGCTGCATCGCAACATAAATTGAGTCCCGGATGCCCTTTGGGCGTTTCCTCCCTAGCCTTGAAGGCCGCGCCGTCCTGGCTGCGGCCTTTTTCTTGCCTGCGGCCCGCGGGTGTGCGCCCGGCGCCCGCGCGATCGTCTCTCGCGGCGCGGTAACGCCCGTGATATGCAAGCCGAACCATACAGAAGCCCCGTTCGTTGAACCGAAGGCCCGCACCATGGCCGAGCGCCGCACGTCCTCCCTGTCCACCCTCCGCACCCTCGGGCGGGGGCTGCTCGTCCTGCTCCTGCTCGGTGGGGCGGGAGCATGGTGGGCATGGCATGGGACCTTCGGAATGGACGCGCTCCAGGACATCCTGCGCCATCACCCCGCGGCACCGGTCCTGTTCCTGTTCCTGCACATCCTGGCCAGCCTGCTGTTCTTCCCGCGCTCCGTCATGGCGATGGTCGCCGGGCTGGTCTTCGGCGTCTGGTGGGGCGGGGTGCTGGCGGCGGCGGGCAGCGTGATCGGCGCCTCCACCGGCTTCCTGCTGACCCGCTACGTCTGCGACGGGCTGCTCCCGGCCCTGGACCGGGCGCGCTGGGGCGACGTCCTGCGCCGGCTGGAGACCGGCGGCTGGCGCGCCGTCGCCATGCTGCGGCTGGTTCCCGTGTTGCCGCACAGCGGGGTGAATTACGCGCTCGGCCTGACGCGGGTGCGGCTTGGCGCCTACGCCTTCGGGTCACTGGTCGGGCAGTTGCCGATGACTGTGGCCTTTGTGCAGTTCGGTGCGGCGGGCGACCACGCTTTGGCCGGCAAGCCGGACTGGATCGCGCCGACCGTCATCGGGCTCAGCCTGTTGATCCTGTCGGTTCTGCTGCCGAAGGTCGGGCCGAAGCTGCGGGAGAAGTTCGGCGCCGGGCGCGCCTGACGGCTGGAATCATGAAGGCGGCCCCGTCCGGCGGTCCTTGCGGAGGCATCATGAACATCGTCTTCATCCACCAGAACATGCCGGGCCAGTACAAGCATCTGGCCGCCCGTCTGGCCGCCGATCCGGCGAACCGCGTCGTCTTCATCACCAAGCGCACCGACCGGGAGATCCCGAACGTCCGCTGCCTCTCCTACCAGCCCAGCCGCAAGGCGCGGGAGAACGCGCACCCCTATCTGGCGTCCACCGAGAACGCGGTTCTGCACGGCCAGGCGGCGGCTCGGCTGCTGATGGGCCTGCGCGAGGAGGGCTTCCGCCCCGATATCATCGTCGGCCATCCGGGCTGGGGCGAGACGCTGTTCGTCAAGGACGTCTTCCCCAACACCCCCTACCTGAACTACTGCGAATTCTTCTACCGCGCCCAGGGGCTGGACGTCGGCTTCGACCCGTCGGTTCCGGTCAATGTGGACACGGTGCTGCGGCTGCGCATGCGCAGCACGCCGCTGCTGCTGGCGCTGGAGGCCTGCGACCGCGGCATCGCCCCGACCGAATGGCAGCGCGATTCCCACCCGGCGCCGTTCCACCCGAAGATCGAGGTCATCCACGACGGGGTGGACACCGCGCACCTTCTGCCCGACCCGGACATCCGCGTCACCCTGGCCAACGGAACGGTGCTGACGCGCCAAGACGAGGTGCTGACCTACGCCGTGCGCAACTTGGAGCCCTATCGCGGCTTTCCCAGCTTCATGCGCGCCCTGCCGCGCATCCTGGAGGCGCGGCCAAAGGCCCATGTGCTGATCGCCGGCGGCGACGAGGTCAGCTACGGCGCGGCGCCCCCCGGCGGGAAGAGCTGGCGGGAAACCATGCTGGCCGAGGTGCCGCTGGACCCGGCGCGCGTCCATTTCCTGGGGCACCTTCCTTACGACCGGTATCTGTCGGTCCTGCGGGTGTCGCGGGCGCACGTCTATCTGACCTATCCCTTCGTCCTGTCCTGGTCGATGGTGGAGTCCATGGCGCTCGGCTGCGTGGTGATCGGCTCCGACACCGCGCCGGTGCGGGAGGTCATCCGGGATGGCAGGAACGGGCTGCTGGCCGATTTCTTCTCCCCCGAGGACATCGCCGCCAAGGCCATCGAGGTGCTGCAGGACCCCGGCGCCTTCGCCCCGCTGGCCCGCGCCGCGCGGGAGACGGCGGTCGAGCGGTTCGAGCTGTCCCATTGCCTGGAACGCCAGATCGCGCTGATCCGCGCAATGGCCTGAGGCCGGAAAGACCGCACTCCCTGCGGCAATATTTTCCCAGCGGATGGGCAGAAGCCGCCGCCCCATGGGGAGGTTCTTGCCGGGGGCGCGGGTCGGAAAGGGCTTTTCGCGCCCGCGCAGAGCCACGCCTGAGGCGGAGCGCTGGGATGAAATTCCCGGCATTGGCTTGGTTTTAAGATAATTTCCAAACTAAAACACAGGAACGGCCGGGTGGGGCTGGGGTAGGGCGCGGGACATGGCATGACCCTTGCGATGATGTGGGTACCAATCCAGCGAACCCGAACACGAGTGCCTGCCATGTCCATGACCGCAGTCCAGCCGATGCCGGCTGCCTCGGCAACCGCCCTGGAGGCGGATGACACCCCCTCGCTGTCCAAGTCCCCGCGTCGTGGCGGCTTCGCCTGGGAAGCCGTGAAGACCCTGATCGCCGTTGCCGTCTTCGCCGCGATGCTGCTGCCGGTGGCCTTCCCATCGAAGGCGAGCCCGCAGGGCCGGCTTCAGCAGGCGTCCTCAGAAGACATGGCGCCGCCCGCCATGAAGGCCGTAGCGAAGGCCGACGGGCATAAGGCTATCCGCAAACCGGTGGCGAGCAATTAAATTCCTGACGGCGCCTGTCCATGCGTGAAAAATGTCCGGTGCCACACAACGTGGCGGTCAGACGGCCTGGAACCAGCCCGTTCATAACCTGCACATACTCCAGGTAGCGGGCGTTCGCCATCAACCTCAGAAATATGGATGGATCACTTTGACGTGTCGCCTGTCAAATCAGGTTGGACCGTCGATGATTGTGGGCCGCTACAGGTACCAGGTGCACTCAGAAAGCAATTCGGCCCGCCATGCTACCGGCGGACCGGAATTGCGGTCGACTTGGACTCCCCTGCCAGGGGAGCGTTGTCCGAAGTCGGCATGCTCGTGGCTCATCTCCCCGGTGTCGCGCGCCCCTGTGACTTGACCGCGGAGGAATGGTGGGCGTGGGGTCGAGCCCGGCGGAGCGCCGTCGACGAGGATCGCCGGCTCGAAAGCCCCGCTTAACGGGCCGCACCAGGCGTGGTCCCGCCGGCCCGTGCTGCGAGAATGGCCGCGTCCCCGAACAGCTGCCGGCGTCTCCGTTCCAGCAGATCCTGATAGGCTTCCTTGATCCCCGGTGTGGCGCTGTTGTAGCGGCCGAGGGCGTCGTGCCGAAGAGCTTGGCGAGGGCTGGGCCGTTCCCGGTGTTGATCTGAAACGGTCCACAGTCCCACGACGTGATCTTCCCGGTTTTCCTATCCTTGTTGGGAACGCACTCGCCGACGCGGCCGCGCTCGGCGCCAAAGAGCGTGTAGAGGTCCTGCTCCACCAGGGAAGGGGGATCGCCGAGCAGCGGCGCGTAGGTGAATGCAACGGCGGCAATGCAGGCGGCGGTCAAGGGCACCAT
>NZ_JBFUHT010000063.1:0-30306 GCF_056402275.1 Azospirillum sp. P4_B5 | reverse complement strand
GCGGTGCGGTGACCTTCAACGGCACCGTGAACGGCGCCCAGGCGCTGACCGTCAACGGCAGCGGCGCCACGCAGTTCAACGCCGCGGTGGGCGGCACGACCGCGCTCGCCAGCCTGACCACCGACGCCGACGGCACCACCAGCCTGAAGTCGGTGACGACCAGCGGCGCCCAGACCTACAACGACGTGGTGACCCTGGACGGCGCCTATCGGGCCGGCACGGTCTTCACGGCGGCGAAGGCGGCGACCCTGGGCGGTGACAGCCGCATCACCGGCGACGGCGGGATCGTCTTCGCTTCCACCCTCGACGGCGGACGGGCGCTGACGCTGGCGAGCGGCAGCGGCGACATCCGGCTCGGCGGCGCGGTCGGCGGCACCAGCCGTCTGGGGGCGCTGACGGTCGACGGCGGCGGCACCACCACCGTCGCCGGCGCGGTAAAGGCGGCCTCGCTGGCCACCGACGCCACCGGGATCACCATCCTGAACGGCGGCAGCGTCGACACCACCGGGGCTCAGAGCTACGCCGACGCGGTGACGCTGGGGACCGATACCGTCCTGACCGGCACCCAGGTGTCGCTGTCCGGCAGCATCGACGCGGCGGAGGCGGGCCGTCAGAGCCTGACCATCGCCGGCAACGCGGCGCTCGCCGGCACCCTCGGCACCCGGCAGGCTCTGGCCGCGCTGACGGTCGGCGGCGAGACGCTGCTGAGCGGCGCCACGGCGGTCACCAGCGGGGCGCAGACCTACGGCGGCGCGGTCCGTCTGGCCGGCGGCCCGTCGGCCCTGGCCGGCACCGGTGTCACCTTCGCCGGGGCGCTGGACGGAGGGCAGGCCCTGACCGTCAGCAGCGGAACCGCCGACGCCGTCTTCGCCGGCACGGTCGGTGGGACCGAGCGTCTGGGCGCCCTGGCGGTGAACAGCGCCGGCCAGACCCGCTTCGCCCAGTCGGTCCGCGCGGCCTCGGTCATCACCGACGCGGCTGGCACCCTCGCCCTGAACGGCGGCTCCGTCGACACCACCGGGACCCAGACCTACGGGGAGCGGGCGGTGCTGGGGACCGACACCCGCCTGACCGGCAGCACCGTCGTGCTGGCCGGCGGGCTGGACGCCGCCACCCGCGGCGGGCAGGGGCTGACCATCGCCGGCAACGCCGTCATCAACGGCCTCGTCGGCGGCACGCAGGCGCTGAGCCGCCTGTCGGTGACCGGCCTCGCCGCCCTGAACGGCGGCGCGGTGACCACCGTGGCGGAGCAGAGCTACGACGGCGCGGTGACGCTGGGGGCCGACACCGTCCTGACGGGCGGGACCGTCTCCCTGCTGAACGGCGGCAACGCCGCCAACGCCGGGGCGCAGGGGCTGACGGTCGAGGGCGACGCCGTCCTGGCCGGGGTATTCGGCGAGACCGGCGCCCTGCGGCAGATCGCCGTCAGCGGCGGCACCCGCCTGGACGGCGCCACCGTCACCACCACCGGGGCGCAGCGCTTCGGCGGTGCCCTGACGGTGGCCGGCGCCAGCGCGCTGACCAGCACCGGCGGCGACCTCGTGTTCGGCGGGGCCGTCGACAGCGCCAACCGCTCCGCACTGGCGCTGACCGGCGCGACCATCCGGGTGGCGGGCGACATCGGCGCGTCGGGCCTGATGGGCGACGTCACGGTCCGCAGCTCGGGCGGCGTCTTCTACGACGGCGCGGTGACCGTGCGCTCGCTGACCCAGACGGCGGGCGGCGAGAGCCGCTTCGCCAAGGCGTTGACCGCCACCGGAACGGACGGCCTCCGCGTGACCGGCGCCGGCTTTACCTTCGGCGCGGCGGTGAACAGCGCGGGCTCGCTGGCCGTCGTCACGACGGACGGGTCCGGCACGGTGACCTTCGGGCGTGATGCCACGGTTGTCACGGAGGGGGGCTTTACCCAATCCGGTGGATCGGGCATTGTTCTGCCGGCCAGCATTACGGCCAAGAACGGCCCGATCACGCTGGGCGCCGTGGCATCCCTTCCGGACGGCCAGGCGTCCATCGCGGCGGGCGGCCCCATCACCATGGCGGGGCTTCAGGGCAAGGCCACCATGCTGACCATGGCGTCCGACGGCGGGGCGCTGCTCATCGGACAGGAGATCGGGACCGCCTTGCAGAAGATCGACGTGCTGAGCCTGACCGTTCCCAAGGCCGGTTCCGCCCGGATGTTCGGCACCGTGGCCGGCAAGACGGACGCGTTGGCCGCCAGCGCGATCGACAGCCCGCTGCGGGCCGCCCCGTACTTCATCAACAACACCCCCTGGGGTCCGACGCAGCAGGTCAGCCGGGTCGCCGCCACCGTGGTGGTGGTTGTTCCGGTTCCCAGCACCCCCGGCGTCACCAGCCTGTTCACCGGCACGGTGACCCGATCCGGCCTCACGCCGAACACTCTGGCCGCCTACGCCGCGCCGCAGGTTCTGTCCCTGGCCGGCACGACCCCGTCGCTGACCGGTGCCGGGGCTCAGCCGGAGGTTCTGTCCACCCGCTCCGGGGCTGATGGTTCGGGAAATGGGGCTGGAACCACCCCGTCCACCACCCGCGCCGGCGCACAGCCGGAGGTCCTGACCACCGGTCCCGCACCGTCCGCCACCGGCAACCAGCAGACGGAGAAGGAGGAGGCGCGCTGAGGCGCGCCTTTCCCCCGGCAGACTTTTACCCTTTGGATAGCGAACGATGACCGAACCGACCCTGCCCCTGTTCTACAAGAACCCCCGCCCGCTGGTAGCCGCTCGTGACGCCGATCTGTCGCTGCGGACCGAGCCGAACTTCACCTTCGCGGCCGCCACCAACTCGGTGCCGCTGATGGCGGCGGAGTTCGCCGCGGCCTGCAAGCAGTTCCCGATCCTGTTCTCGGAAGGCCCGGTGGTCCAGCCGGTGGCGCTGCTTGGGCTGCGCTCGGGCGAGAACCTTTTCGTCGACGGGAACGGTGCGTGGGAGGAGGGGGCCTACATTCCCGCCTACGTCCGCCGCTACCCGTTCATCTTCCTGGAGAGCGAGGACAAGTCCCAGCTCACCCTGTGCATCGACGAGGCGGCGGACGCCGTCGTTCCGGGCCGGGACAATCCCTTCTTCGTGGACGGACAGCCCTCCGCCCTGACCAACAACGCCCTGGAGTTCGTCAAGGAAGTCCAGGCCCAGAGCGCCTTCACCACGCAGTTCGTCGAGGCGGTGACCGCCGCCGGCCTGATGTCGGAGAAGCGTGCCGACATCACCCTGAACAACGGTGAGCGGTTGAGCCTCGCCGGCTTCAACGTGATCGACGAGACGGCCTTCAACCAGCTTCCCGCCGAGACGCTGGTGGAGTGGCGCGACCGCGGCTGGCTGGGGCTGGTCTACGCCCACCTGATCTCGGTCAGCAGCTGGTCGGGTCTGGTCGACCGGCTTGCACGCCGGGGCTGATCCGGTTCGGCCTGCCGGAAACGGAAAGGGCGGCGCCATGACGGCGCCGCCCTTTTTTCTTTCTGGATCGGCGGAAGGGCCGGCGCTTAGAAACCCTTTTCGATCTTGAAGACGTCCGGCTCGTTCGGCTTCTCGATGTAGGAGAGCTGGAGCGACGGCGGCAGGGCAGGGGTGTCGTCCGAGGGCTTCGGCGGGACCGCGAGGGTCAGCAGGCTCATCCGCCCCTGGCTGTCAGTGCCGCGGAAGACCACCACCTGCGATCCGTCGCCGACCGGCGCGTTGAGCAGCATCCCTTCCTGTCGGTAGCCCTGCGCCACGAAGTAGTTGCGCAGCGCGTTGGCCGCGCCGACCAGGGCGTTGGGGTCGACCTTCGGATTGACGGCGCCACCCCACAGGATGTTCACCTGGAACAGCTTCTGCGTCGAATGGCCGAGGATGTAGGCGACGACCGCCGGACCGGCGCCGGTCTGAAGATCGTCGACCTTCACGATCAGGCTGGTGGTCCGCTCCGTCGCGTTGGTCTCGCGGCGGATGTCCTTGCCCTCGATCTTGAAGTCCTTGGTGATGGCCTTCGCAACCTCGTCAGCGGTCATGCCGAAGCGCGCGGACCGGAAGCCGGTGACCTTCGCGGCGGGGGCCGTCTCGGCCGCGCCGTTGGGCGCGGTGGCCGGAGCGGTTTGGGCCGCGGGAGCGGGGTTGCGTTCCGTGGTTGCGGCGTGGGCCGCGCCGGCGAGGGCGCCCGCCAGGGTTCCGGCCAGGGCAAGGGCGGCAAAGGACAGCCCCAGGGCCGGTCGGTGAAACGGCATAATGGAAACTCCACAGGACATCGAAGCCATTCGGTCGGCAGATCAAGGCAATCGCAGCCGCAAGCCCCTCTTCCGGATGGGGGCGATGGGCCAGATGCGGTTACTTCGAACGACAGTTTAGCAAAATCCGTTCCTGCCCCGGGGGTGAATTTGTCGTCTGGCCCTTATGTCCTTTTTCCGACGCGGAAGGCACCAGCGAAGTTCTGGACCTTGTCCGACGACACCGAGAGCAGCGCCTTTGTGATCGCCGCTGGACGCCGCGCTTGTGCGACGGCGATCTCCGTCACGAGGCGCTCCAGCGCCGGGGTCGCGCTGCGGTAGCGGATGCGATGGCCCCCGTCCGTATCGATCAATCCAGCCTGCTGAAGATTCTCCAAGACTTCCTGGAGGATGAGCGTGCTGCTGCGCGATTCGCGAATGAGTTCGTCCGAATTCCATCCCTGACCTGGATCACGCCGTAAAATCAGCAGGATCTCCAGAGTCCACACCGTCTTGATCGAATGCCGAAGAAAGATCAGGGCATCGTCCGAAAGCACGCCGCCAGTCCATTGTCTGTTCCAGTTTCCTGCGGGTCCCGGCCATCCGGGAAGGCTCGACGATTTGAGCCGTACGTCGGGGCGGAGTGTGCACAGGATGTCCCCGGCCGTCCAGTCCCACGCCCCTCTTTGCGAAGGCGCATCCGGCCCGATTCCAGACATCTTTCGGGGTAGTGGCGCACTCACCGGGCTGATCCGCGGCTTTGGTCCGCTCCAAACAGGCTGTATGGGGTAACCCATTGGGAAAATCGCCCTACGGCGCGCTTCGGGCATGCCGAAGCGTCGCAATCGTGACAACTTAGGCCGCAATTCCGATCGGCTATGGCCTGTGCATGACTGGTTTCGACACCCGCCCCGTCTTCTTCATCATCGGCGCGCTTCTCAGCGTCCTGGCCGTCGCGATGCTGCTGCCAATGACCGTCGATCTGGCAGCCGGCAATCCGGACTGGATGGTCTTCGCCATCGCCTGCGCCCTGACGCTGTTCTTCGGCGTCCAGTTCATGCTGGCCAACCGCATGGACCGGATCGCGCTGAACGTTCGCCAAGCTTTTTTGCTGACCGCCCTGTCCTGGGTGGTCATCTGTGCCTTCGCCGCCGTGCCCTTCATGGTGTCGCAGATCGACCTGACGGCGGCCGACGCCTATTTCGAGGCGATGTCGTCGTTGACCGCCACCGGGGCCACGGTGATCTCCGGGCTGGACGGGCTGGCGCCGGGGCTGCTGCTGTGGCGGTCGCTGCTGCAATGGCTGGGCGGCATCGGCATCATCGGCATGGCCATCGCCATCCTGCCTTTCCTTCAGGTCGGTGGCATGCAGCTCTTCCGCTCGGAATCCTCCGACCGGTCGGACAAAGTGACGCCGCGGGCCAGCGACCTCGCCATCGCGGTGGGCTGGATCTACCTGTCCCTGACCGCGGTCTGCACAGTGATGCTCTCCTATGCGGGGATGTCCTGGTTCGACGCCGTCAACCACGCGATGACCGCCGTGTCCACCGGCGGCTTTTCCACCCGCGACGCGTCCATCGCCAGCTGGAACAGCCCGGCCATCGAGTGGGTCCTGGTGGTCTTCATGGTGCTGGGCGGCATGCCCTTCGTCCGCTTCATCAGCCTTGCCCAGGGGCGGGCGGCCAGCTTCTGGGCGGACACGCAGATCCGCTGGTACCTCGGCTTTCTCGCCACGGTGTCCTTCGGCATGTCGGTCTGGCTGACTGTGACGCGGGACGTGCCGTGGGACGACGCCATCCGCGTGACCACCTTCAACGTCGTCTCGGTGGTCACCACCACGGGCTACGCGTCCATCGACTATGAGCGGTGGGGGCCGTTGGCGTCGGTGGTCTTCTTCATCCTGACCTTCGTCGGCGGCTGCACCGGATCGACCTCGGGTGGGCTGAAGATCTTCCGGTTCGAGATCCTGTTCATCGTGCTGCGCGCGCTGCAACGCCGTCTCTACAGCCCCAACCTGGTGATTCCGCTCAACTACAACGGCAAGCCGGTCAGCGCCGACGTGATGATCTCGGTGATGGGCTTCGGCTTCGTCTATCTGATGTCGGTGTTCGTTCTGGCCTTCGTCCTGGCCTTCCTCGGGGTGGACGTGGTGTCCGCGCTGTCGGGAGCGGCGACCGCGGTCAGCAACGTCGGCCCCGGCCTCGGCCCGACCATCGGACCCTCCGGGAATTTCGCCACGCTGCCGGACGGGGCGAAATGGGCGCTGGCCGCCGGCATGCTGCTGGGGCGGCTGGAGTTCTTCACCATCCTGGTCGTGCTCAGTCCGTCCTTCTGGCGGCGCTGAGGGGGCCGGGGGGCTTCTCCTCCCGCTCCTCCGGGTCGCGGCTGGCCGCCGACACCAGATGGACCAGGGCGGTGCCGAGCGCGATGACCCCGACCGCCACCGACGCCCGCAGGAAGCGGGACGCGTCGCCGTGCAGGGTGAAATGCCACCACAGCTCGTCGCTGAAGGCAATGTGCTTGTACGAGAACAGGCCCAGCCAGAAGGCGCTGGCCAGCGCCACGCCGGTCGCGATGAACCAGCTCGGCGTCAGAGGGTTGCGCAGGATGTTGCCGCGGCGGTGGAACTCCTTGCGGGCCGGCAGCAGCGCCAGGAAGATCAGCCCAGGCACGATGGCCTCCGGCCAGTCGCCGCCCTTCAACAGGGCCGAGACGCAGCCGGTCGCCAGCAGCACCAGCGACAGCACCCAGGCGGCGTGCAGCCGCCGCTGCACCGCGTGGGCCAGCAGGATCAGCAGCACCCCGGCGACGCTGCCGGTGAAGTGCGACATCTCCACCAGCGGCAGCGCCGTGGCGTCGAAGGGGGCGGGCAGCGTTTCCTCCGGCGTGGCGCGGGAGAACAGCAGAAAGGCTCCCGTGATGAAGATGCAGGCGGCCAGCACCAGCGGCACCGCCGGGCTGACGGCGGCGGAGATGCCCCGCGACAGGCCGCCGATGCGGCGCCGGGCCTGGAAGGCCTCGACCCCGCCGAACATCAGCCCGGCGATCACCAGCGGCGCCAGATAATAGATCAGGCGGAAGACCAGCAGCCCCGCCATCACATCGTTGCCGGGCATGGCCGGAGTCAGGCTGACCAGGACGATGGCGTCGAACACGCCCAGCCCCCCCGGCACGTGGCTGATGATGCCGGCGACCAGCGCCAGCCCGAAGGCGACCAGAACGTCGGCGTAGCTCACCGCGTCGCTCGGCGGCAGGCAGAGATAGAGGACCAGCGCCGCCAGCGACAGGTCGCACAGCCCCAGCAGGAGTTGCCGAACCGCGATGGACGGGCGGGGGAAGGCGATGGCATGCCCGAACACCCGCATCGGCCGGCGCAGCCAGAAGCCGCCCACCGCGTAGGCCACCAGCACCGCGAGCGCCGCCAGCCCCAGAAGCGTGGCGCTGCCCGGCGGGACATGCAGCGCCTTCAGCGCCGTGGGATCGATCAACATGACCACCGGCATCACCGTCGCCAGCCCGAGCATGAAGGTGGTGACGACGAACAGCGTCACCTGCGCCACCTCCACCCCGCCCAGCCCATGCGGGGCGTAGAGGCGGTAGCGCACGGTCGCCCCGATGATGCTGGCGAAGCCCAGGCTGTGGCTGAAGGCGTAGCTGGTGAAGGCGGTGAAGGCCACCCAGCGGTAGGGCAGAGGCCGCCGCAGATGGCGCAGGGCCAGCAGGTCGTAGAGCGTCAGCAGCCAGTAACTGACCGCCGCCGCCGCCGAGGCGGCGAGAAGCTGCACGCCGGTGATGCGGTTCAGCGCCTGCCGGATGTCGGCGACGCTGTACTGCTCCAGCCAGCGGTTCAAGATGACCAGCGCCCCGGCCAGCAGGGCCAGGATGAGCACCCCCGTGCCGTAGCGCAGGAGCCGCTGGGTCCAGGTCGGGGGGCTTTCGGTGTGGGCCATGGCTGACAGGATCGCTCCGGGCGCCTAGGATGACGGGGCTTCGGACAAGAACAACACCGCTCAACGAAAAAGCGCATGGCCGGGCAGGGCTCTTCGGGAGGCAATGGATGCATCTTGTGCTTTATCTCGCCACCGGCCTGTCGGGGACCAACACGTTGATCCTGCTGCTCGCCTATCTCTGGGACAGCTCGGTGACGCTGTTCGGCGGCGCCACGGGCTACGGCCTGCGGCCGGACGGCGTGTCCTTCACCTTGTCGCTGTTCACCACGGTGCTGCTGGCCTGGTACGCGCTGGTTCTGCGGCGGCGTCTGCGGTTGGAGCGGCGAAGGGACGAGCGTTCGGCGTGACCAGCCACGGCGCCGGTCGCCGGTAGCATGAGCGCGGCTTTTTTGAAACTCCGGCCGGGTTGATCGGTTGTTTGGGCAAAGACGCCGCGCCTCGGATTCGGGTGCGCTGCCCGAAGCCGGAGAAAAACCATGCACGGGATCAACAAAACAGTCTCCTTCACCGCAGGGGGGCTGATTCTTCTGTTCGTCCTTCTCGCCAGCATTTTCACCGAACCCTTCGGGGCGCGCGTCTCGGCCCTGCAAGCGGCCATCGTCGGCAACTTCGGCTGGTTCTACATTCTGACCGTTGCGGGCTTCCTTTTGTTCGCTTTTTGGTTGTTCTTCTGCCCCTACGGGTCGATCAAGCTCGGCAAGGACGACGACGAGCCGGAATTCAGCTACCTGACCTGGTTCGCCATGCTGTTCAGCGCCGGCATGGGCATCGGCCTGCTGTTCTACGGCGTGGCGGAGCCGGTGCTGCATTTCGCCAACCCGCGCGTCGGGGAGGCGGGAACTCCCGACGCGGCGCGGGAGGCGATGAATCTGGCCTTCCTGCATTGGGGGCTGCACGCCTGGGGCATCTACATCACGGTCGGCCTGTCGCTGGGCTATTTCGCCTACCGGCACGACCTGCCCCTGACCATCCGGTCGGCGCTCTACCCGCTGCTGGGTGACCGGCTGCGCGGCTGGCCCGGCCATCTGGTGGACATCGTGGCGATCGTCGGCACGCTGTTCGGCATCGCCACCTCGCTCGGGCTGGGGGTCATGCAGATCAACGCCGGACTCGATTATCTCGGGTTGGTCAGCGTGGGGACGGTGCAGCAGATGGTGCTGATCGCCGTCATCACCGCGGTCGCCACCGTCTCGGCAGTCAGCGGCGTCGGGCGGGGCATCCGCAGGCTCAGCGAACTGAACATGCTGGCCGGTCTTCTTCTGCTGCTGTTCGTCTTTCTGCTCGGCCCATCGGTGTTCCTGCTGTCCACGCTGGTGGAGAGCATCGGGCGCTATCTGTGGACCTTGCCCTACACCAGCTTTCGCACGCTGCCCTACACCGGGGCGGAGTGGCAGGCGAGCTGGACGATGTTCTACTGGGGCTGGTGGATTTCCTGGGCGCCCTTCGTCGGCATGTTCATCGCGCGGGTGTCGCGCGGCCGCACGATCCGCGAATTCATCGGCGGCGTGCTGTTCGCCCCGGTGGCGCTGACCTTCGTGTGGTTCACCGTGTTCGGCGAGACGGCGATCCACATCGACATGTTCGAAGGCGGCGGCATGGCGGCGGCGGTCCAGAACAACGTGCCAACGGCCCTGTTCGTCATGCTCGACCGCCTCCCGCTTAGCGTGATCACCTCAGCCATCGCGACCTTGATGGTCATCACCTTCTTCGTCACCTCCGCCGATTCCGGCGCCCTGGTGATCGACATCATCGGGTCCGGCGGCAACCAGGACCCGCCCATCGCCACGCGCATCTTCTGGGCGGTGCTGTGCGGCGTGGTGGCGGCGGTGCTGCTTCTGGTCGGCGGGTTGCAGGCGCTTCAGACGGCGGCGGTGACCACGGCGCTGCCCTTCGCGGTGGTCATGGTGCTGATGTGCGTCGGGCTGGTGACCAGCCTGCGGGCGGAGCGCCGGGCGGGACCGGACCGGCAGGTGGCGCGGGTGCCCACCGCGTCGGAGGGCGGCGCGCCGGTGCAGCCGGTGGGCGACGCCGACTGGCGCCAGCAGCTGGCCGCCGTGGTCGGGCGCAAGGCGGCCATCACGGAGGCGGCCCCGCCCGGCGCCGTCGTGGTGCGGCGTGAGGTCGCCCGCTTCATCACCGAGACGGTCGAGCCGGCCTTCCGCGACATCGCGGCGGAACTGGAGCGACTCGGCCGCCGCGCCGTCATCGAGGTGGGACCCTTCAACGCCGGGTTGGCCGTCCTGCGCGACGGGCAGGAGGAGTTCAGCTACGACATCCGCGCGCGGGCCTACCACCCATTGACTTTCGCCTTTCCCGAGCTGAAGGCGGCTGATGAACAGTGGCAGATGCGCGTCGAGGTGATCTTGCGCGGTGGCTTGCACAAACAATTGTTGCCGGCTCTCGCCGGGCGGGAAGCAATCGTCCGCGACTTCGTGCAGGAGTATGGAAAATGGCGGGGTTGGTGAAAGAGCGCGGCGTCTCGCGGTAGCAGGAGAAGATTGCCTCGAATTATGCTAGAAAGCTGTTCGGTGCATTCTTCGTGCCGAGGCGGCGGCGATCACCATGGGTCAACAGGCGGATCAGAACCAGTCCGGGGTCGGCGCCCCCGGCGGGGAGTCGTGCGCGTCGGCAGGCCACCCGATGACGACTCCAATGACCGTTGCCGATCTTTCCCGGCTCGACGGGTTGTGGGCGCCGGTCTGGCTGCATGACGGCGACCGCGGGCGGATGGTCTGGGGCAACCGCGCCGCCCTGGAACTGTGGAACGCCGTGTCACTCGCCGACTTCCAGGCCCGCGACTTCGGCAGCCAGCCGGAGGGGGCGCCGCAGGCCGAAGGGGAAACCGCGGCGGGCCGCTGGACCTTCTACCCCAAGGGCCGCCCGGTCACTGCCTGGGTCCGGCGCAGCGGCATGGCGCTGCCGGACGGGCGCCTGGGCATCCTGCACGAGGCGCAGCTCGCCGCCCCATCGGCCGATCCGGACCATGGCGGCACCGACACCGAAGCGCTCGACCGTGAGCGTGCGATGCTGCAAAGCCTGATCGACTCTATGCCGGACATCGTCTTCTTCAAGGACGTGAACGGCACCTACCTCAAGGTCAACCGGGCGATGCTCGACTATGCGGGGCGCCCGCCGCTGGGGCTGACCGACCATCGGCTGTTCGATGCGGAGACGGCGGTGCGGCGGCGGCGGACCGACCAGATCGCTATGCAGAAGGGCTTCTCCCGCAGCGAGGAGTGGTTCGTCCACCCGGACGGGCGCCGCGTGCTGATGGAGACGGCGAAGGCCGTCTGCCTCGACCGCAGCGGCAAGATGCTGGGCGTCGTCGGCATCGCCCGCGACATCACCGAGCGGCGGCAGACGGAGAAGCAGCTTCTGCGGCAGCACGCCCTGTTGCAGGGGATCATCGACACCATCCCCGACGCCGTCTTCTTCAAGGACCGGGACGGCGTGCTGCGCAAGGCCAACCGCGCCTTCGCCTCCTGGACCGGGCGTCCGCCGGAGCAACTTATCGGGCTGGACAGCCACGAGATCTGGCCCCCCGAAATGGCCGACGGCATCCGCGCGGGCGACGCTTCGGTCTATGCCGAGGACCAGCCGCGGCGCAACGAGGAGAGCATCCCGCTTCCCGATGGCGGGCGGATCTGGGTCGAGATCCTGAAGGCGCCGATTCGCGACGCCGGCAACGAGCTTCTCGGGCTGGTCGGCGTCGGGCGCGACATCACGCTGCGCAAGGCCGCCGAGGAGGATCTGCGGCGCAGCGAGGCGGAGAAGGACCATCTCGCCAACCACGACGCCCTGACCGGCCTGCCCAACCGCCGGCTTCTCTTCGACCGGCTGGACATGGCGCTGGCCCGGTCGCGGCGGTCCGGGCGCCCGTTGGCCCTGCTGTTCATCGACCTGGACGGGTTCAAGGCGGTCAACGACCGGATGGGCCACGATTGCGGGGACGAGGTGCTGCGCATCGCCGCCGCGCGAATCGCCGGTTGCCTGCGCCGCAGCGACACGGTGGCCCGCGTCGGCGGCGACGAGTTCACCGTCGTGCTGGAGGATGTGGCCTCCGCCGCGGACGCCGGGGGCGTGGCCGCCAAGATCGTGGAGGCGGTGGCGCTGCCCATCCCAGCGCGGGACACTATCGCCGTTATCGGCGCCAGTGTCGGCATCGCCCTGTTCCCCACCGACGGATCGGACGCCCGCAGCCTGCTGGTGGCGGCGGACGGCGCGATGTACCGGGCCAAGCAGGCGGGCCGCGGCACCCATGTCTTCTACAAGGATGTTCGCGACAAAAATCCGGACTGACGGGGGCGGAATCCGCTTGCGCGTTAGGAACAAAAGAAGAACAATACCCTCTGACCGGTTCTTGACGGGAGAGGATGGGATCATGTTCGTATGCGTCGATGGTGACCGCACCACCCGCCTGCGCCAGTGGGCCTGGCTCGACATCGGTGCTGGTAGGGGCGGTGCCGGGACGGGTCCCGGCGAGCGCCGCCTCGTCGGCTGGAGCGTCACGGACGAGGCGTGGCTCGTTTCCGAGCCCATCGGCGTCGTCGCCACCAGCCCGCTTGGCCGTCCGCCGGGCTGGGCGGTGACCGACAACCACCGCCGGTATCTGCTCGAGCAGCCCGGCCTGCCCCATGGGGACGAGCCGCTGGCCGCCATCGACTGTCTGCGGGCGAACGGCAGCCTCGACCCGACGGCCCCCATCAGCATCGTGCCATGGCGCCCCGGCAAGTCCACCGCCGAACGCATCTTCGAGCGCCGGACGGCCTGATCGCGCAAAGATGCGCCGCTGCGTGACGGAACGGCCTTTTTCCCGTTGAAAGCCATGGTTGAGGCGGGAAAGGGTCGTTCACCATGCAGCAGCGTTGGCCGCAGAGGCTCTGGGTCGTCCGTCACGGGGAGAGCGCCGGGAACGTCGCGCGCGATGCCGCTTACGCCGCGGGGCTGGGGCGGATCGACATCGCGGAGCGCGACGTCGACGTGCCGCTCAGCCGCCAGGGTGAGGAGCAGTCCGAGGCGCTGGCGCGCTGGTTCGCTTCCCTGCCACCGGGCGAACGGCCCGACGTGGTGCTGACCTCCCCCTATCGGCGCGCCCGGCGCACGGCGGAGATCATCCACGCCGGGGGCGGCCTGCCGGTCGAACCCACGGAATTCGTGGTGGACGAGCGGCTGCGCGAGAAGGAGTTCGGCATCCTCGACCGGCTGACCGCCGTCGGCATCGCGCAGGAACACCCCGATCAGGCGGAGTTCCGCCGCCTCCTCGGCAAGTTCTACTTCCGCCCGCCCGCCGGGGAGAGCTGGTGCGACGTCATCCTGCGGCTGCGCAGCGCGCTCGACACCATCAGCCTGCATCATGGCGGGCAGCGCGTGCTGGTGGTCAGCCATCAGGTCGTCGTGTTGTGCCTGCGCTATCTGCTGGAAGGCATGACGGAGGAGCAGATCCTCGCCATCGACCGTGAGGGCGACGTGGCGAACTGCGGGGTCACCGAATACGCCTTCGATCCCGCCCAGGGGCACAGCGGGCGGATGCAGCTTCGCCGTTACAACTTCGTCGCCCCGCTGGAGGCGGCCGGGGCGCCGCTGACCGCCGAACCCGACGCCAACGCGGCCGTCCGATGACCGACTTTCATAAAAACGATTCAATCTCCGTCACGCGCGACCTGCTGCGATCCATGCCGCTTCCCCATCCCGGCGACGGCGCCGACAAGGACGGGCGGGGCCGTGTGCTGGTTGTCGGCGGCAGCGTGGAGGTGCCGGGCGCCTTGCTTCTGGCCGGAACGGCGGCGCTGCGCGCCGGGGCGGGCAAACTCCAGATGGCGACCTGTCGCAGTGTGGCCCCGCATCTCGGGCTCGCCGTGCCGGAAGCGCTGGTGCTCGGCCTGCACGAGACGGCGGAGGGCGGCATCGCCCCCGATTGCGTGGACACGCTGTGCGAGCGGGCGGCCCGCTGCACCGCGGTGCTGATCGGTCCCGGTATGATGGACAAGCGGGCGGTCGCCGACCTGACCGGCGCGCTGATCGCCGGGTTGGACGGGGAGGGCGGTCCCGTCTTGGTGATTGACGCGGAGGCGCTGATGGGCCTGGACAATGCCAACGCGGCGCTGTGCCGCCGCGACGGGCGGACGATCATCACGCCGCACGCCGGCGAAATGGCCGGCCTGTCCGGAGTCAGCCGGGAGGAGGTGGAAGCCGACCCGCCCGCCGCCGCCCGCCGCGTCGCCGACCGTCACAAGGTGATCGTCGTGCTGAAGGGCGCCTGCACCCACATCGCCACGCCGGACGGGCGGATGTGGGCCTATGACGGCGGCAATGTCGGGCTTGCCACGTCGGGGTCCGGCGACACGCTGGCTGGTGTCATCGCCGGGCTGGCCGCGCGGGGCGCCGACCCGGCCCAGGCCGCGATCTGGGGAGTCCATCTGCATGGCGAGGCCGGCAACCGCTTGGCCCGCCGGGGGCCGCTGGGCTTCCTGGCTCGCGAACTGCTGGCCCAGGTGCCGGAGATCATGGCCGAACTGTCGGCCTAAGACCGCCGGTTTCAGAACACCAGCTTGGCGGCCTGGTAGAGGACGACCCAGGGAGCGGCGATCAGCCCACCCCACAGGGCAACCAGCGGCAGGCCGCGCAGCTTCTTGGCCGGGGCCGGAGCGGTGAGGGGGAGCGGGAAGGAAACGGTCTCGGTGGTGCCGACAGCGGGATTGTACTGGGACATGATGACCTGCCGATCTGTGTGTGAGGGCAGGATGCGCGCCGATCTCTTAACGACGATTAAAGTCGGGGGTAGTCGCTGTGTGGAATTCCGGCGTACCGCCGCCGGGCGGTGCGGCACTTTTGAGTAAGAAATTCTGAGTGCAATGTGGAACGGGCACTGTGTGGGGGCTCTTCACCACAGAGACACAGAGGCCCAAAGCCTTCGCCGCGGCCTTCTGTGTCTCCGTGTCTCTGTGGTTCAGATAGAAGCCTGTGTGACGGGGGGCTGGAGAAACGCCCAAGGCGCCTTTCTCCAGCCCCGCTCAACTCAAGTCACTTCGCCAGCGTCTTGTTGAGCCACAGGGCCAGCAACGTGCCGACCGCGCCCGACAGCAGGTAGGCGCCGGCCGAGAACAGGCCGTAGTTGGCCGACAGCACCAGCGCCACCAGCGGCGCGAAGCCCGCCCCGAACAGCCAGGCAAGGTCCGAGGTGATGGCCGCGCCGGTGTAGCGGTAGCGCTGGGTGAAGCCCGAGGCGACCACGCCCGACGACTGGCCGAAGGACAGGCCCAGGATCACGAAGCCGACGATCATGAAGACCAACTCGCCCAGCGGCCCGCCGTTCAGCAGCAGGGGCGCCACGCCGCTGAACACGGCGATGGCGGCGGCGCAGCTTCCCACCAGGGTGCGGCGGCCGATGCGGTCGGCGATCCAGCCGGAGGCGATGATGGCCCCCAGGCCGAAGAACGCCCCGACCACCTCGATCAGCAGGAAGTCCGCCGGTGTGTCCTGCGTGTAGAGGAAGATCCAGGACAGCGGGAACACGGTGACCATGTGGAACAGCGCGAAGCTGGCCAGCGGGGCGAAGGCGCCCAGCACGACGCGCATGCCCTCGTTGCGCAGCATCTCGGTCACCGGGACCGGCTGAAGCTCGCGGCTTTCGAACAGGTGGGTGTATTCCGGCGTCACCACGATGCGCAGCCGCGCGAACAGCGCCACCACGTTGATGGCGAAGGCCACGAAGAACGGGTAACGCCAGCCCCAGCTGAAGAAATCCTCCGCTGACAGGTTGCCGGCGAAATAAGCGAAGAGGGCGCTCGCCACGATCAGCCCGATGGGGGCGCCGAGCTGCGGAATCATGGCGTACCAGCCGCGCCGGTTCTCCGGCGCGTTCAGCGCCAGCAGCGAGGCGAGGCCGTCCCAGGCGCCGCCCAGCGCCAAGCCCTGGCCGATGCGGGCCGCCGCCAGCAGCCAGATCGCCGCCGCGCCGATCTGCTCGTAACTCGGCAGGAAGGCGATGGCGACCGTCGAGGTTCCCAGCAGGAACAAGGACAGGGTCAGCTTGGCGCCGCGCCCGTGGGCGCGGTCGATCGCCATGAACAGCACGCTGCCCACCGGGCGGGCGACGAAGGCCAGCGCGAAAATCGCGAAGGACCACAACGTTCCGGTCAGCGGGTCAAGATAGGGAAAGACCAGCTTCGGGAAAACGATCACCGAAGCGATGGCGTAAACGAAAAAATCGAAGAATTCGGACGTCCGTCCGATGATGACGCCAATCGCGATTTCACCGGGATTCACCCTGTGGTCGCGGGCATTGACCAGCCTTGCGTCCCGTTCGGTCGCCGTGGTCGATGATCCCATGGTCCCCCCACCGTCTGGCAATTGCGTCGGAGGGAATTAAATAGGCACCGCAACGGCATTCTGCCACGCCCATGGGCGCATTGCATTGATGTGCGTCAATGGCTGCGCGGAATCGCGGCGCATTGGACAAATTGTCCAATGTCCGACCCGGCCCGTGGGGGTTAGCTCTTCGCCCAAATCCAAAGCGAACCCCTGCTGACAGGTCCTGCCTTGACCCGTTTCCGCGCCTTGGCCCTCCTGCCGCTGATGGCGGTACTGAGTGGCTGCAACCTTGTGGTGATGAGCCCGTCCGGCGACGTGGCGAGCCAACAGGCCAACCTCATCACCATTTCCACCCTCCTGATGCTTCTCATCATCATTCCGGTGATGGTGCTGACAGTGCTGTTCGCGTGGCGCTACCGCCAGTCGAATACCACGGCCCAGTACGACCCGGATTGGGACCATTCGACGCAGCTCGAGCTGGTGATCTGGGCGGCCCCGCTGCTCATCATCATCTGCCTGGGCGCCCTCACCTGGATGGCGACCCACCTGCTCGACCCCTACCGCCCGCTCGACCGCATCGCCGCCGGGCGCCCGGTCCCGGCCGACACCAAGATGCTCGACGTCAACGTCGTGGCGCTCGACTGGAAGTGGCTGTTCATCTACCCGGAGTACGGCATCGCCACGGTGAACGAGGTGGCCGCTCCGGTGGACCGCCCGATCCGCTTCAACATCACCTCCTCGACGGTGATGAACTCCTTCTACATCCCGGCGCTGGCCGGGCAGATCTACGCCATGGCCGGCATGGAGACGAAGCTGCACGCCGTCATCAACGAGCCGGGCAGCTACAAGGGCTTCTCCGCCAACTACAGCGGCGCCGGCTTCTCACACATGCGCTTCACCTTCCACGGTCTGGCCGCCGACGGCTTCGACAAGTGGGTGGCGGACATCAAGGCGGGCGGCGGCAAGCTCGACCGCGACGGCTACCTCCAGCTTGAGCGCCCCAGCGAGAACGAGCCGGTGCGCCGCTACGGCGCCGTCGACTCGGGCCTGTTCAAGGCCATCGTCGGGATGTGCGTCGAGCCGGGCAAGATGTGCATGCACGACATGATGGCCATCGACGCCAAGGGCGGCCTCGGCCTCGCCGGCATCGACAACGTGATGCCGCTGATGCACGACAAGCTGTCCCGCCGCGGCACCGCGGTCCTCGGCCCGGCGCCGGTCTATGTGGCGGGCATCTGCTCGACCGAGGAGCTGACCGGTCGCGCCGTCGAGTCGTCCCTGGGCGTGCTGAACGCTCCCGCCGACGAGTCCCCGATTTCCGGCCCCATTTCTGGCGCGGGTCTGCCGCGCTCCTCCATCACGCCGATCTCCGCGCCCGCCCCTGCGTTCGGGCCGCGGCTGACGGCCAATCCCTGAGCGGCCCACCGCCATGATCGACACATCGACCGTCGCCACCCACCCGCTCTTCGGGCGTCTGACCCTGGAGTCCTTCCCCTATCACGAGCCCATCGTGGTCGCGACCTTCGTCGCGGTCGTGCTGGGCGGCATCGCGCTCGTCGCGGCGCTGAGCTATTTCCGGTTGTGGGGCTATCTCTGGAAGGAGTGGTTCACCACCGTCGACCACAAGCGCATCGGCATCATGTACATGGTGCTGGGCCTGGTCATGCTGCTGCGCGGCTTTGCCGACGCGATCATGATGCGCCTCCAGCAGGCCATGGCCTTCGGCGGCAGCGAGGGCTACCTCAACGCGCACCATTACGACCAGATCTTCACCGCCCACGGCGTCATCATGATCTTCTTCGTGGCGATGCCCTTCGTCACGGGTCTGATGAACTACGTGGTGCCGCTGCAGATCGGCGCCCGCGACGTGTCCTTCCCGTTCCTGAACAACTTCAGCTTCTGGATGACGGTGGGCGGCGCGGTGCTGATCATGGTCTCGCTGTTCGTCGGCGAGTTCGCGCGCACCGGCTGGCTGGCCTATCCGCCGCTGTCCAACATCGCCTACAGCCCTGAAACGGGTGTCGACTATTACATCTGGGCGTTGCAGATCGCCGGTGTCGGAACAACATTGTCCGGCATCAACCTGATCTGCACGATCGTCAAGATGCGCGCCCCCGGCATGACCATGATGAAGATGCCGGTCTTCACCTGGACGTCGCTCTGCACCAACGTGCTGATCGTCGCCTCCTTCCCGATCCTGACCGCCACGCTGGTCCTGCTGTCGCTGGACCGCTACGTCGGCACGAACTTCTTCACGAACGATCTCGGCGGCAGCCCGATGATGTACGTGAACCTGATCTGGATCTGGGGCCACCCGGAAGTCTACATCCTGATCCTGCCAGTGTTCGGCATCTTCTCCGAAGTCACCTCGACCTTCTCGGGCAAGAAGCTGTTCGGCTACACCTCCATGGTCTACGCGACGGTGGTCATCACGATCCTGTCGTACCTGGTGTGGCTGCACCACTTCTTCACCATGGGGTCGGGCGCCAGCGTGAACTCGTTCTTCGGCATCACGACGATGATCATCTCGATCCCGACGGGTGCGAAGATCTTCAACTGGCTGTTCACCATGTACCGCGGCCGCATCCGGTTCGAGCTGCCGATGATGTGGACCATCGCCTTCATGCTGACCTTCGTGGTCGGCGGCATGACGGGCGTTCTGCTGGCCGTTCCGCCGGCGGACTTCGTCCTGCACAACAGCCTGTTCCTGATCGCCCACTTCCACAACGTCATCATCGGCGGCGTGCTGTTCGGCCTGTTCGCCGGCATCTACTACTGGTGGCCCAAGGCCTTCGGCTTCCGGCTGGAGCCGTTCTGGGGCAAGGTCTCCTTCTGGTGCTGGGTGATCGGCTTCTGGGTCGCCTTCATGCCGCTCTACGTCCTGGGCCTGATGGGCGTCACCCGCCGCCTGCGCGTGTTCGAGGACCCGTCGCTCCAGATCTGGTTCCAGATCGCCGCCGTGGGCGCCGTCCTGATCGCGGCGGGCATCGGTTCCTTCCTCCTCCAGATCGCCGTCAGCGTCTGGAAGCGCCGTGAGCTGGTCGACCGCACGGGCGACCCGTGGGACGGCCGCACGCTGGAATGGGCGACCTCCTCGCCGCCGCCGGACTACAACTTCGCCTTCACCCCGATGATCCACGACAACGACGCGTGGTGGGACATGAAGAAGCGCGGCTACAAGCGTCCGCTGGGCGGCTACAAGGCGATCCACATGCCCAGCAACAGCGGCACGGGCGTGATCCTGGCCGGGATCAGCGTGGTCCTCGGCTTCGCCCTGATCTGGTACATCTGGTGGCTGGCGGCGGTGAGCTTCGTCGCCCTGCTGGCGACCGCCATCCACCACACCTTCAACTATCACCGCGACTTCCACATCCCCGCGGACGTGGTGGTGCGGACCGAGAACGAGCGGACCCGTCTCCTCTCCGGGCAGGTGTAAAGCATGAGCACGACCCTGACAGCCGAGCGGCCCCGCAGCCAGGCTCCGGCCTTCCACGTGGTGGACGAGCACGCGCATCCCGAAGGCTCCAGCACCATGCTGGGCTTCTGGATCTACCTGATGAGCGACTGCCTCATCTTCGCGGTGCTGTTCGCGACCTACGGCGTGCTCGGCGGCAACTACGCCGCCGGGCCGTCGCCCAAGGACCTGTTCGACCTGCCGCTGGTGGCGCTGAACACCGCCATGCTGCTGTTCTCCTCCATCACCTATGGCTTCGCCATGCTGGCGATGGAGAAGGGGCGGGTGTCGCAGACCCAGCTGTGGCTGGCGGTGACGGGCCTGTTCGGCGCCGCCTTCCTGGCGATCGAGCTGTACGAGTTCGCCCACCTGATCCACATCGGGGCGACCCCGCAGCGCAGCGCCTTCCTGTCGTCCTTCTTCACGCTGGTCGGCACCCACGGCCTGCACGTCACCTTCGGCCTCGTCTGGCTGGTGACGCTGATGGTCCAGGTCAACAAGCGCGGCCTGATCCCGGCCAACCGCCGCCGCCTGATGTGCCTCAGCCTGTTCTGGCACTTCCTGGACGTCATCTGGATCGGCGTCTTCACCTTCGTCTATCTGATGGGAATGCTGCGATGAGTTCTCACGCCGAAGAACACCATGGTCACGGGGAGCATGAGGGCGCCCACGGGACGCTCGGCAGCTACGTGATCGGCTTCGTCCTGTCGGTGATCCTGACGGTCATTCCCTTCTGGCTGGTCATGGACGGGACGATCCTGGACAAGAACATGACCGCGATCGCGATCATGGCCCTGGCCGCCGTCCAGGTCGTCGTCCACATGATCTTCTTCCTGCACATGAACGGACGTGCGGAAGGCGGCTGGACCATGCTGTCGCTGATCTTCACCCTCATCGTCGTGGTCATCATGCTGGCCGGTTCGCTGTGGGTGATGTACCACCTGAACACCAACATGATGCCGATCCACGACCCGAGCCAGTTGCCGTGACCGGCACGGCGACCCACCGTCCGCGCCGGGGGCTGATCCTTCTCGGCATCCTGGCGCTGGCGGGCGTCGCCGTCTTCACGTCGCTCGGCGTCTGGCAGGTCGAGCGGCTGTTCTGGAAGCTGGACCTGATCCAGCGGGTGGAGGAGCGGGCGCAGGCCGCGCCCGTTCCAGCCCCCGGCCCGGAGGACTGGCCCGCCGTCACGGCGGCCAGCCAGGAATACCGCCGGGTCGGCGTCACCGGGCGTTTCCTCAACGACAAGGAAACCCTGGTCCAGGCGGTGACCGAGCGGGGCGGCGGCTTCTGGGTGCTCACCCCGTTGCGCACCGACCGCGGCTTCACCGTCCTGGTCAACCGGGGCTTCGTGCCGCCCGAGCGGCGCAGCACGGACAGCCGCGCCGAGGGGCTGGTCGATACGGACACCACGGTCACCGGCCTGCTGCGGGTGACGGAACCGGGGGGCGGTTTCCTGCGCTCCAACGATCCCGCGCAGGACCGCTGGTACTCGCGCGACGTGGCGGCCATCGCGGCGGCCCGCGGCGTGACGGAGGCGGCCCCTTACTTCATCGACGCCGAGGCCAGCCCGCCGGGCGGGTATCCGGTCGGCGGGCTGACCGTCCTGAAGTTCCGGAACAACCACCTCGTGTATGCGGCGACGTGGTTCGCCTTGGCCTTCATGCTGATCGCCGCGTCGTTCTATGTCGCGCGCAGTGAACGGCGGCGTCGGGGTTGAAGAAGTAGTCGCTTTTTCTTCATGGTCTTTCGCCGGGAGGGAAGCAGTTCCTCGTGGACTCTTCCGCCCGGCTTTTTTTATGCTGCCAAGGCCACCCGGATTCCATGGCAAGGCTGCCAAGCCGGGGCGTCGTGCCCATATAGGTGGGGACCGAAGGAAGCCGGCGAAGGGCCAGACGTTTTCCGTGCGCGACACCACCGACAAGAAGAACCTGTTCCTGCTGGTGCAGTTGCGCTGGCTCGCCGTCGCCGGGCAGGTGGTGACGATCCTGATCGTGCACCACCAGATGGGCATCACTCTGCCGCTCGACCAAATGGGCGCGGTGATCCTGTTCCTGGTCGCGCTGAACATCGCCAGCATCCTGCACCTGCGCCGCCAGACCTCGGTGTCGAACACCCAGCTTTTCCTGGAGCTGCTGATCGACGTGTCGGCGCTCACGGTGCAGCTCTACCTCAGCGGTGGCGCGTCCAACCCCTTCATCTCGCTCTACCTGCTGCAGATCACACTGGGGGCGGTGCTGCTGGAAGCGTGGTCGGCCTGGGCGCTGGTGCTGGTCGCCACAGCCTGCTTCACCTTCCTGATCGGCGCCTACCGCCCGCTGGCCCTGCCGCCGGGGTTGGAGGGGCTTCTGCTGGGGCTGCACATCCAGGGCATGTTCCTGTGCTTCGTTCTGACGGCCAGCCTGATCGTCCCTTTCATCACCCAGATCACCCGCAACCTGCGCGCCCGCGACGCCCATCTGGCCGACCTGCGCCAGCGCTCCATGGAGGAGGACCACATCGTGCGCCTCGGCCTGCTCGCCTCCGGCGCCGCACACGAGCTGGGGACGCCGCTCGCCACCCTGTCGGTGATCGTGAACGACTGGCGGCGGATGCCGGTGGTCAAGGGCGATCCCGACATGGCCGAGGACATCGCCGAAATGCAGAACCAGATCGACCGCTGCAAGGCCATCGTGTCGGGCATCCTGCTGTCCTCCGGCGAGGCGCGGGGGGAGGGCACGCTGCGCACCACCGTGACCGCCTTCCTCGACGATCTGGTGGAGGAGTGGAAGGACAGCCGCTCCCCGGCCTGTGTCGACTACGACAACAGCGTCCGCTCGCGGGAGGGGATCATCTCCGACCTCGCGCTGAAGCAGGTGATCTTCAACGTCCTGGACAACGCGCTGGAGGTGTCCCCCGGCTGGGTCGGGATCGCCGCCGGGCGGCAGGGGGACAGCCTCGTCCTGACCGTCAACGACGCCGGCCCCGGCTTCGAGGAGCGGATGCTGGCCGAGTTCGGCAAACCCTACCGGTCGAGCAAGGGGCGGCCCGGCGGCGGGCTGGGCCTCTTCCTGGTGGTCAACGTGGTGCGCAAGCTGGGCGGCTCGGTCGCCGCGCGCAACCGACCCGGTGGCGGCGCCTCCGTCACCATGACCCTGCCGCTCGCCGCCCTGTCCGCGGGAGAGAGCCATGGAGACTGACCGTTCCCTCGTCCTGGTGGAGGACGACGCCGCCTTCGCCAAGGTCCTGCGCCGGTCCTTCGAACGCCGGGGCTATCAGGTCTACTGGTGCGACAGCCTGGACGGGCTGCGGGCCCTGCTGGAGACGGTGCCCTTCGCCTACGCGGTGGTGGACCTGAAGCTGGGCAACGGCTCCGGCCTGGAATGCGTTCGGGAACTGCACGCCAGCGACCCGGAAACGCGGATCGTCGTCCTGACCGGCTTCGCCAGCATCGCCACGGCGGTCGAGGCGATCAAGCTGGGCGCCTGCCATTACCTCGCCAAGCCCTCCAACACCGACGACATCGAGGCGGCCTTCGAGCGGATGGAGGGCGATCCCTCCATCGCGCTGGGCGCGCGGGCGACCTCGCTGAAGACGCTGGAGTGGGAGCGCATCCACGAAACCCTGGCGGAAACCGGCTTCAACATCTCCGAAACCGCCCGCCGCCTGGGCATGCACCGGCGCACCCTGGCCCGCAAGCTGGAGAAGAAGCAGGTGCCTTGAACCCGCTTTCCCCTGTCCAGTCGGTCAAAGGATGCGCATGGCCGCTGGACAATGGCCGCCACTCCGCCCATTTTTCACGGCTCGTTACAGTCGTGTGTCATACGCAGCAGCAAGGAGCAGTGTGAAGTGTCTCTTTCCACGTCGAGCAGCAGCCCCTCCGATCCGCGGACCGAGGCCCGCCGTCTTTTGACGGACGCCATCTCCACGTACCTCCAGTCGTGCAAGGATCTGGCTGCTGCGACCGAACGCGCGACCGAGACGAGCGGCAGCATCGACACCCAGGCCCGCCGCAAGGCTTACCAGACGCTGACCGAGCTGGGCGATCAGGTCCGTCTCGCGCAGCGCCGTCTCGTCACCGCGGCCAAGCAGGCCCGCCGGGTCATGCCGGTGGCCGAGATCGAGGAGGTCGCCAAGAAGCTGGACAAGCGCGATACCACGGAAAGCGCCGCCGTGCTGGTCAAGGCGGCCCTGGTCAACTGACCTGCTCAACTGACGTCGGGTGGGGCAGGGCTCGCCTGTTCGGCCTAGTCGAATCCGCCGGATTGGCGGGAAAAGCCGACTTTTTGCGGGTCACAGCGTCGCGCCCGGTCGATTCCGGGCGGGAGCATCTTGCGCGCCGCCGCCCGTCAGGGTAGGTCAGAGGCGCCTGGCTTCGGCCAGTTCGAGATCGCCGAGCGCGGCGAGCGCACGGGCCGCAACCCGCAGACCGGTGCGGAGATCAAGATCGCCGCCTCCAAGGCGCCGAAGTTCTCCGCCGGCAAGGCCCTCAAGGACGCCGTCAACGGCAAGGCCGAGTAACGGAGCCGGTAACCCCTCTCCCTCCCCGGGAGAGGGGATTTCACCGCCCGCTCAATGCGGGTTCGCCGGTCCCGGCGTGGCGTCGGCCAGCCAGCGGCCGAGCGGGTCGTCTGTTTCGCCGCCCGTATCGCTGGACGCCTCGCTCCAGCCCGGCGGGACGCCGTCCATGTTGGGCAGGCGGTGGGCGATGCCCTTGTGGCAGTCGATGCAGGTGCGTTGCCCGCTGAACAGATATTGCTGGTGGATGCGCGCCGCGCGCGCCCCCTGTTTGGTGATGTCCATCGACTCCGCGCTGTGGCAGTTGCGGCATTCCAGGGAATTGTTGGCCTTCAGCCGCGCCCATTCATGCTCGGCCAGCTCGCGCCGCTTCTCCACGAACTTGTCGCGCGTGCTGATGGTGCCGAAGATCTTGCCCCAGACCTCCTTCGAGGCCTGCATCTTGCGGGCGATCTTGTCGGTCCAGTTGTGGGGGACGTGGCAGTCCGGGCAGGTCGCCCGTACGCCGGAGCGGTTGGTGAAGTGGATGGTGGTCTTCAGCTCCTCGAACACGTTGTCCCGCATCTCGTGGCAACTCGTGCAGAACTTCTCGGTGTTGGTGACCTCCAGGGCGGTGTTGAAGCCGCCCCAGAACATCACGCCGGCCAGGAAGCCGCCCAGCGTCAGGAATCCGAGGCTGAGATAGCGGCTCGGCCCCGCGATGATCCGCCAGGGCCGCAGCAGGAAATCGGGCAGCTTCATCGCCGGTCACCCCCGTCCGACGGGCGGCTGATGAGGCTGTCCATGTCCTTGAAGGTGTTCGGGACGATGGGCTGCGCCACGGTCTGGGGAACGTGGCACTGTGTGCAGAAATAGCGGCGCGGCGCCACCGCCCCCAGGGTCTGCCCCTCGCGGTCCACGTAATGGGTGATGCTGATCATCGGCGCCTGGGTGGCCCCGGTGAACTGACGGCTGTGGCAGGTCAGGCACTGGTTGTTGTTCAGGCTGATCTGATAATCGCGGATGTTGTGCGGGATGACCGGCGGCTGCTCCGGATAGTTGCGGGCGACCCGCCGGTCGTCGGTGACGTCGGCGGGGATCGGCGGGGCCGGGTCCTCGTCGGTGAACTGGATCGGCGGGCGGAAGGGCTCCCGGACCTGTCCGGTTCCCTGGGCGGCGAGCAGTGCCGGCACGAGGCAGGGCAGGGCCGCGGCCAGCGCGAGCATGAGATGGCGGCGCATGGTTGTGGTCCTCCCTCAGACGGCCACGATCTTGACGGCGCACTTCTTGAAGTCCGTCTGCTTGCTGATCGGGTCGGTGGCGTCGAGCGTGCATTTGTTGATGAGGCGGGCCGAGTCGAACCAGGGCACGAAGACCACGCCGCGCGGCGGCCGATTGCGCCCGCGCGTCTCGACCCGCGTGCGCATCTCGCCGCGCCGCGACATCACCTTGACCTCCGAGCCGCGGCGCAGGCCGCGCGCTTGCGCGTCGTCGGGGTGCATGTAGACCAGCGCCATGGGCATGGCCTTGTAAAGCTCGGGCACCCGCATGGTCATGGAGCCGGAATGCCAGTGCTCCAGCACGCGGCCCGTGACCAGCCACAGGTCGAAGTCCTTGTCGGGCGATTCCGCCGGGGGTTCGTAGGGGAAGGCGAACAGGTTGGCCTTGCCGTCCGGGTTCCCGTAGAAGCGCACCCCCTCGCCCTTCGGGACGTAGGGGTCGAGTCCCTCCCGGTAGCGCCACTTCGTCTCCTTGCCCTCGACCACCGGCCAGCGCAGCCCGCGCACCTCGTGATAGGTGTCGAAGGGCGCCAGATCGTGGCCATGGCCGCGCCCGAAGGCGGCGTACTCCTCGAACAGGCCCTTCTGCACGTAGAAGCCGAACTCCTTCGACTCCCGGTTTTCGTAGGCGGGGTCCAGCTCCGACACGGGGAAGCGGTCGACGTTGCCGTTGCGGAACAGCACGTCGAACAGGGTCTTGCCGCGGAAGTCGGGGTTGGCGTCGAGGATCTCCTTCGGCCACACCTCGTCGGTGGTGAAGCGCTTGGAGAACTCCATGAGCTGCCAGAGGTCCGAGCGCGCCTCGCCCGGCGCGTCGACGAGCTGGTGCCAGAAATGGGTCCGCCGCTCGGCGTTGCCGTAGGCGCCCTCCTTCTCCACCCACATGGCCGCGGGCAGGATCAGGTCGGCGGCGGCGGCGGTCACCGTCGGGTAAGCGTCCGAAACGACGATGAAATTGTCCGGGTTGCGGTAGCCGGGATAGGTCTCCTGATCGCTGTTGGGCGCCGCCTGGAGGTTGTTGTTGACCATGATCCAGTAGGCGTTGAGCTTCCCGTCCTTCAGCATCCGGTCCTGCAGGACGGCGTGATAGCCGATCTTGCCGGGCAGCAGGCCCTTGGGGATCTTCCAGCCCTCCTCGACGTGGGAGCGGTGGGTGGGGTTGGTCACCTGCATGTCGGCGGGCAGGCGGTGGGCGAAGGTGCCGACCTCGCGCGCCGTGCCGCAGGCCGAGGGTTGGCCGGTCAGCGAGAAGGGGCTGTTCCCCGGCTCCGAGATCTTTCCGGTCAGCAGGTGGATGTTGTAGACCATGTGGTTCGCCCACACGCCGCGGACGTGCTGGTTGAACCCCATGGTCCACAGTGACATGACCTTGACCTTCGGGTCCGCGTACATCTCGGCGAGCGCCAGCAGCCGCTCCTTCGACACCTTGCTCAACTCCGCCACCTTCTCCAGCGTGTACTCGCTGACGAAGGCGGCGAACTCGTCGAAGCTCATGGGCTTGGAATCGGTCGGGTCCTTGGCGTTCGCCGCGCGAACCTCCAGCACGCTTTCGGGGCGCAGGCCGTAGCCGATGTCCTTCTGTCCCAGGCGGAAGCTGCAATGCTTCTCGATGAACGCCTTGTCCACCCGGCCGGTCTGGATGATGTGGTTGGCGATGTAGTTCAGGATCGCCAGATCGGTCCCCGGCTCGAAGATCATCGGCACGTCGGCCAGCTCGAAGCTGCGGTGCTCGAAGGTCGAGAGGACGGCCACCTTCACGTGATTGTGGGCGAGCCGCCGGTCGGTGATGCGCGTCCACAGGATGGGGTGCATCTCCGCCATGTTCGAGCCCCAGAGGACGAAGGCGTCGGCGTGCTCGAAATCGTCGTAGCAGCCCATCGGCTCGTCCATGCCGAAGGTGCGGATGAAGGCCACGGCGGCCGACGCCATGCAGTGGCGGGCGTTGGGGTCGAGGTTGTTGGTACGGAAGCCGGCACGCATCAGCTTGGACGCGGCGTAGCCTTCCCAAATCGTCCATTGGCCGGATCCGAACATGCCGACCGCGTCCGGCCCCTTCTCCTTCAGCACCCGCTTCCACTGGCGGGCCATCTCGTCGAAGGCCTCGTCCCAGGAGACCGGGCGAAATTCCCCGTCCTTGTGGTACTTCCCGTCGCGCATGCGCAGCAGCGGCTGGGTCAGCCGGTCCTGCCCGTACATGATCTTGGACAGGAAATAGCCCTTCACGCAGTTCAGACCGCGGTTGACCTCCGCCTGCATGTCGCCGTGGGTGGCGACGACCCGGTTGTCCTTGGTGGCGACCATGACACTGCATCCGGTGCCGCAGAAGCGGCAGGGCGCCTTGGACCAGGTGAGCTGGGCGTCCTCGCCCGCCACCATGGATCGCTGGGCCATGGCGGGCAGGCTGATGCCCCCCGCCGTCGCGGCGGCCGCGACCGCCTGCGCCTTGATGAAATCCCGCCGGTCAAGCATGGGTTCCTCCCCCCTTTTTCTTGACGAATGTGAAATTTGGACGCGTCAGCGATGCGCCGTACCGACCTCCTCCGCGGTCCGGGCCGCCATCGGCTCGGCGTGGTGGAAGACCATGACCGCCGACATCACGCCGGGCATCAGGTGGATGGCGGTCATGCGGTCGGCGATGCGGCCCTCGTGAGGGCCTTCCACAGTCACCACCATCCGGCCCCGCTCCTCCGCATGGACTTCCACGTCGCCCAGCGCCGCGACGGCGGCCCGCACGTCGGGGCTGCGCTCGGGCCGCAGATGGACGAGGATGGAGGCGATGTGCCATTCCTCCGTCGGCGCTTCGGCAAGACGGTCGTGGGATTCACGGCGCATGGGCTGTCTCCGATCCTGGTTGCAACGTGACGGCGTCGGCGGGGCAGGCGGCCAGACAGGCGCCGCAGCCGGTGCAGGCGCTGTCCTCGACCACGGGAACCGCCACGCCACCCGGCGCCAGGGCGAAGCGGATGGCCGATTCCGGGCAGGCGTCGCGGCAGCTGCGGCAGACGACGCGGTTTATGGCGAGGCAGGACGGTCCGATGCGCACGGCCAGCGTCCAAGGGCTGGCGGCGACACGGTCGAAGACCGGTTCAGGGCAGGAATTGGCACAGGCCGCGCAGAAACTGCACTCGCCCCGCCGGAAATCGACCTCGGGAAAACCGCCGTCCCCCCGGCGGATGATCCCCTCGGGGCAGGCGTCGGCGCAGGCGCCGCAGCGCGTGCACAGGTCGGTGAAGCGCTCCGTCCGGGACCAGGGCGGGCGCAACGGCGCGGGCTCCGCGCGCCGCCGCCCGCGGAGAAAGCCCCGCCGCCCTAAATCGACCGATTCATCGGCCATGGTGCCGCTCCCCTCAGACCGGGGGCGGACCGGGTGGACCCATGATGATTTGCGACATCCAGACCAGGAAGCCGTAGCCGCCCACGATGGCGACCGAAAGGATCGGCCAGATCACCACCGCCAGGATGAGGAACATGGCGATTTCCCGTCGTTTCGCGCCGGGATCGGGCAGGGGAGGACTCGCGGCGGCGCGGGACGGGAAGCGGGTTGGGTCTGGAGGACGGTGGCGGCTCATGTGGGCTCCCGTTTTCGGCGGGCTGTGGCTTCTGTCGACGACTGAGAAAGTGGTCGAGCGATCCAACAACAGGTTGAGCGTGGCTTCAGTTCCATGCTGCGAGCGCGCAATGGAAACGGCGTCAGCGGGGGGTAGCCATGGCCTCAATGGTAATCTGTTTAGCGGACGATTCGATGGCCAAACTTTTTTTGACGGTGGAGGGATTAAGCGGGCCGCCGGTCCGTAAACTGTATGAAGAGGGAATAAGGAGGTCGGACGGCCTTGGTGTGATTGGGGCTGGCCGGATTGTTTATTTCTAATTCGGACAGGACGCGCAGATTAGCTCAACTAAGAGGTTGCTGATGATCTGAAGTCCTGTAAGATTGGAACAGCCGTTCTTGGTGTAACGGCTTCTCCACTGTTGTGATCGTAAGTGAAGCGAACTCAATCAGAGGCCGCGCCTGCTTTGGCGCGGCCTTTTTTTTCTGTTTATCAAAGTCATAGTACGGAAGTTGGTCTTTGCGGAAGCTAATTTTCCATAAGGCATATCTGAAACGATAGTTGCGACAGCAGGGATTAATTGTGCTGTGATTCCTGAAACGGATGTTGTGTTCCGCTGATTGTGTGGTATACCAAGTACGAAATGCGGAACACCAAGCCTCTCCCAACGGTGGCGGTGGTGCTCCCGCCAAGACATGAAGGGCACGCAAGCCCCAAAGAAAGGCAATGCGACAACAACCATCGGCCCCGCCCGGCTGAGTTGAGTGTTCGATCACCGCATTGGGGAGGAAGAGTAATGAGTCAGTCCATCGCTGCACCGCCTGGCGGCAAGCAGGCGCCCATTTCCGACGGCGCGCGCTGGATGCAGATCGTCGTCGGCATCGTCTGCATGGTGGCCGCGGCCAACATCCAGTATGCCTGGACGCTGTTCGTGCCGGAAATCCAAGCCACCCATGGCTGGACCCGCGCCTCGATCCAGACCGCCTTCACCGTCTTCGTCGTCGTCCAGACCTGGCTGACCCCCATCGAAGGCTACTTCATCGACCGTTACGGCCCCCGCGTCATCGTCGCCTTCGGCGGCGTGATGACCGGCCT
>NZ_JBFUHT010000062.1:0-27274 GCF_056402275.1 Azospirillum sp. P4_B5 | reverse complement strand
TTGCCGACCTCCTCGATGGACTTGACGACGCGGACGCCGCCCTTGCCCTCGGGGTTGTCCTTGAAGCGGCCGGCGCCGCGGCCGCCCGCGTGGATCTGCGACTTCACGACCCACACCGGGCCGCCCAGCTCGCGGGCGACGGTCTCGGCTTCCTGCGGGGTGTAGGCGACGCCGCCGCGGGGCACCGCGACGCCGTACTTCTTCAGCAGGCCTTTGGCCTGATACTCATGGATGTTCATCGGGCGTCCATCTGTTTTTATGGTCGGCTGACAGAGTGTGGTCGGCTGACGATGGGCGAAGATCGGGCAGGCGTTTCCTGCTGGCGGACGCACCAGGGCGCAAGTCTTCGGGGGGACGAGTCCTTCAGGAAGCCTTACGCCGGCTGGCGCGAACAACCGCGATCACTGTACCACCCGGAGCGGACGGTTCAACCGTCCACCCCGGGCGATGAGGCCGCAGGCCGTCGCGCAGGCAAAAAACAGGCCGCCTTAGGAGGCGGCCTTCTCAGCCTGCTGCTTCTTGACCACCTCGACGAGCTGCTTCACAGCGTCGACCGAGTGATCGAACATCTTCTTCTCTTCCGCGGAGAGATCGATCTCGATGATCTTCTCGACGCCGCCGGCGCCGATGATCGTCGGGACGCCGACGTAGAGGTCGTTCTGGCCGTACTGGCCGGTCAGGTAGGCGGCGACCGGAACGACGCGCTTCTGGTCCTTCAGGTAGGACTCGGCCATCTGGATGGCGGATGCGGCCGGGGCGTAGAAGGCCGATCCGGTCTTCAGCAGCTTGACGATCTCGGCACCGCCGTCGCGGGTGCGCTGCACGATGGCGTCCAGCTTCTCCTGCGTGGTCCAGCCCATCTTGACCAGATCCGGCAGCGGGATGCCGGCGACGGTCGAGTAGCGGACGAGCGGGACCATGGTGTCGCCGTGGCCGCCCAGCACGAAGGCGGTGACGTCCTCGACCGACACCTTGAACTCGTCGGCCAGGAAATAGCGGAAGCGGGCCGAGTCGAGCACGCCGGCCATGCCGACGACGCGCTCCGGCGGAAGGCCGGAGGCCTGCTGGAGCACCCACACCATCACGTCCAGCGGGTTCGTGATGACGATGACGAAGGCGTTCGGGGCGTGCTTCTTGATGGCCTCGCCGACGGTCTGGCAGACGCCGGTGTTGATGCCGATCAGGTCGTCGCGGCTCATGCCCGGCTTGCGCGGCACGCCGGCGGTGACGATCACGACGTCGGCGCCTTCGATGACCGAATAGTCGTTGCCGCCGCTGAGCTTGGCGTTGAAGCCTTCGACCGGCGAGGTCTCAGCCAGGTCGAGGGCCTTGCCCTCCGGCATGCCTTCCGCGATGTCGAACAGGACGACGTCGCCGAGTTCCTTCTGGGCAGCGAGCAGAGCCAGCGTGCCGCCAATCTGGCCGGCGCCGACGAGCGCAATCTTCTTGCGAGCCATGGAGCGTTTCCCTAAGCGTGAGCGTCCCCCATTCAGCGGAGGACAGAACCGATTGAGTGTAGCGTCCTAGGGGTCCAGCGCCCTGAGATTTCGAGGGCGGTTCCTAGCGCGATTCCGGCCCGAGAGCAAGCGTGACCGCAAGCACGGGACGCGGAACTGTGCAATCGATTACGGCGAATGGCCGCAACGGCAAACAGGAATTTGGTGTTGCGGGTGCGGCGCACTATTCTTTGGATAGGTTTTGAAGGCCGTTCGGGATTGGGGGTAAGAACCATGATTCGCTTTGCACCGGCATTTTGCCTGACCATGACGCTGGCGCTGGGAAGCGGCGGCGCGGCTTTGGGACAAACCGTCGCAGACTATGAGGCCGCTCTGGCCAAGGCGCCGCTGAATGAAGCGGCCGGCGCTCCGTCGGATATGCCGTCGGCCACCGACATCCTGTATTGCCGGCCCGTGTCGAACTACGTGTACACGTCCGTCCCGCCGGGGGAGCGCAGCGGAATCGTGGTGCCTCTCGTGGCCTTCGACGGGCCTGCCGACCCGGCGACCCTGCGCAAGCGCGACCTGTGCGAGACGGTGCGCCGGATGGCGGTGATCCAGTTCGATTCCGGGTCGGGCGAGGAGATCGTCACCCCGCCGCAGCTGATCGACACCGACCCGTCGCGCCCGCTGTATCAGAACGATCCGACGCTGGCTCCCGACACGCGGCGCGCGCCAGCCCGCCGGCCGCTGGAAATCCAGTAGCGCTGAAGTCGGCGGCGACCTTCGGCGTCAGGAGCGGACGCCGTAGAGCGCGAGGTGGCGGGCCATGTCCGCCGCGGGCAGCGGGTAGTCGGTGCCCTGGCGGGCGTTCAGCACGGCGCGCGGCGGGATACCGGCGGCGCGGACCTGCACCCGCATGGCGCAGCGCATCGAATAGCCCGCCCGCCAGGTCACCGCGGCGACCTCCGCCGCGGTGACCGCGTCCAGATCGGTGCGGCGCAGCAGCAGGTCGGCCACCGAGTCGTCGACGGACTCCGCCAACCGCAGGGCCAGCCGTTGCGGCAGGGCGGGCCGGCCGGCCAGCTTTGCCTGCCAGTCCGGATGACCGCCCGACCGCTCCACCAGATCCTCCAGCCGGTCGTCCGGGATGACCGCGCCGTCGTTGTCCAGCAGGACGCCCGTGGCCTCCGCGTCGCCCGTGTCGACGATGGCGCAGGACAGCGGCGCGCTGACCGCCGGCCGCCGTGCGATGGCCGACAGCGCCCAGCCTGCGGGGTGGCTGGCGATGATCTCCAGCAGGTCGTCGTCGGTCAGGGTGGCGCAGCAATGGAGGATCGGCTCCGCCACCGAGCGTTCCACGTCGCGGGCCAGCGTGCGCGCCACGGCGGGCGGGGCGCAGGCGACGTCCTTCAGAGCCCCAGCCAGCGCCGTCCGCACATGGGCCGCGTGATCGCGGGCCAGCCGCTCCAGCGTGCGCAGGGCGGTGGCGGTGGCCTTGTCCTGGCGGTCCGGGGGCAGGTCGGGCAGCAGCCGGCACAGCTTGCGCGCCAGATGCGCGCGAACCCCGGCATCGCCCATCCCGGCCCGCCGCGATTCGATCAGCGCCGTGCCGACGCGGCGGCGGGCCGGTTCCGGCGCAGGAGGAGCGGGGGGAGAATCGTCGAACAGATAGCCGAGCAGGTCCGGGTCCACCCCGTCGTCCGCGCAGGGGTCTGCCCGCGGCGCCGAGCGGGCCGTGTCGGGACGGTCGTCCCCTTGATCGGAGTGGAGGGCCTGACGTGGCTGCATCCGGATATCCAACGACGGGCCGGTTAACGGGACGCTAACGGAGCCGACCTTGTCATCGGCGCCCGGCGCAAGCAACCAGACCCTGCGCCACCGGTCCTTCCGTCGGGTTGTGGTGTCGAAGCGTCGAAAAGCGAAGGTTGAAAAGAAAAAGGGCCGCGACCCCGATGGGGCGCGGCCTTGAAGAGTTTAGGGAGGAAACGCACTGCAAAAGCAGTAACGGGGCGGATCATAGGCTTTGACCTTGGCGGATGGTAATACCAAGTTGGTATTGGTGCGGTGCGGTGTGCGCATGGCGATGCGGGAATAAAATGTTGTTTGCCCAGAGGGTGGGCAGGATTTCGACCGTTTGCACACATTCGAGCCGCATGGCCGGATGATGGAAACGCAAACGATCGGACCAACAATATTGTTTGTGACGGGAACGGTGGCGGGTGAAGTCTCGCCGAATGCTGAGCGACATCCACGCAGGCATGCCCTGGAGCACCGCCTCCCTTGGGTGCAGTTCATGCGTTTGACGAATTGTTTGCGAGGCGTGTCGGTCCGCTGGAAAATCCTCCCCCGCGGCGGGCCGCGGCGCGGGGGAGGGGAAAGGGAGACGATGCTCAGGCGGCCAGCTTCTCGCGGATCAGGGCCTTGGTCTCGTCCAGGCCGTAGAGCTGGATGAAGGAGCCCATGCGCGGGCCGGTGGTCTGGCCGAGCAGCACCTCGTAGAGCGCCTGGAACCAGGCGCGCAGCTCGGTGAAGCCATGCTCCTTGCCGACCGCGAAGACCTCGTTCTGGATGACGTCGCCCGCCGCGTCGGCAGGGATGCCGTCCAGACGCTTCAGCAGGTCCTCCAGCGCGGCGCGCTCGGCGTCGGTGGGGGCGCGGAAGCGCTTCGTCGGCTTCACCTGATCCTGGTAGTAGCGGACGGCGTAGCCGACCAGCTTGTCCAGGAAGGGGCTGTTCTCCGGCGTCGCCTCGGGCGCGTAGCGGCTGATGAAGCCCCACATCACGTCCTTGGTCTCGGCGTTCGCCGCCCCGGCGAGGTTGAGCAGCAGGTTGAAGGACACGTCCGAGCGCACCGCCGGCGCCGTGCCGTTGTGGATGTGCCAGGCCGGGTTCTCCAGCGCCTTGGCCGGCTCCTCCACCGGCAGCTTGGCGACGAAGGCCAGATACTCGTCCACCGCCCGCGGGATCACGTCGAAATACAGGCGCTTGGCCGACTTCGGCTTCTGGAACATGTAGAGGGCGAGGCTCTCCGGCGGGGCGTAGGCCAGCCACTCCTCCATGGTCAGGCCGTTGCCCTTGGACTTGGAGATCTTCTGCCCCTTGTCGTCGAGGAACAGTTCGTAGTTGAAGCCCTGCGGCGGGGTGCCGCCGAGGATGTTGACGATCTTCCCGGCCAGCTCGGCCGACGGGATCAGGTCCTTGCCGTACATCTCGTAATCGACGCCCAGCGCGTACCAGCGCATGCCCCAGTCGGGCTTCCACTGGAGCTTCACATGGCCGCCGGTGACGGGAACCTCGACCTTCTTGCCGTCCTCGTCCTGGAAGACGATGGTGCCGGCGTCCACGTCGCGCTCCAGCACCGGGACCTGCAGCACGCGCCCCGTGGAGGGGGAGACCGGCAGGAACGGGCTGTAGGTCTGCTGGCGCTCCTCGCCCAACGTCGGCAGCATGACGGCCATGATCTCGTCATAGCGCCGCAGCACGCCGAGCAGCGCCTCGTCGAAGCGGCCCGACTTGTACCAGTCGGTGGAGGACTGGAACTCGTACTCGAAGCCGAAGCTGTCGAGGAAGGCACGCAGCCGCGCGTTGTTGTGCGCGCCGAAGCTGTCGTGCGTGCCGAAAGGGTCGGGGACCTGGGTCAGCGGCTTGCCGAGGCTGGCGGCGACCAGCTCCTTGTTTGGGATGTTGTCCGGGACCTTGCGCAGCCCGTCCATGTCGTCGGAGAAGCAGAACAGCTTCGTCGGGATGTCGCTCATCCGCTGGAAGGCCTGGCGGACCATGGTGGTGCGCGCCACCTCGCCGAAGGTGCCGATGTGCGGCAGGCCCGACGGACCGTAGCCGGTCTCGAACAGGACGTAGCCTTTGGCCGGCGGCTCCTTCGCGAAGCGCGCGACCAGTTTGCGCGCCTCCTCGAACGGCCACGCCTTCGCCTGCAACGCCAATTCCCGCTCGCCGGTCATGGTAGAGCCCCTTCAAAACTCGACGGAAGTGTAGAAAGGCAGCGACCCTAGGGCCGTCCGCGCCGTCCGTCAACGGGCGCCGCGCTTGTTCGCACCGCCGTTCGGGCGCATCTCTGGATGTGGATCACCCGCCGAGGACCCGCATGAGCTGGCTGTTTCTCTCCGTCGCCATCGCCTTCGAGATCGTGGGCACCGTCGCCATGAAGATGTCCGACGGCATGACCCGCCTGTGGCCCAGCCTGGCGGTGGTGGCCTGCTATCTGGTGGCCTTCGCCATGCTGGCCCAGGCGCTGCGCGAGATCGAGGTCGGCGTGGCCTACGCCATTTGGTCCGCGGTGGGCACGGCGGCCATCGCGGCGATCGGCGTGTGGGTGTTCGGTGAGTCGCTCAGCTTCCTGAAGCTGGCGGGGATTCTGCTGATCGTGGCGGGTGTGGTGAGTCTGCGGATGTCGGGAGGAGGGGCGTAGGGGGCGCTTGTTCCGATAACAGGCTTTGCCATATCCTTATTATCGCCATTAACGTCCTTCTGTAAGTTGACTTATGAAAGTATCCCCGACTTTACAGATTGAGCGGTTAAACCGACTTATTGCAGAGGGGATAGCCCAATTGGATCGCCGTGAAGGCATTCCCGCTGAAGAAGCCCGGCGCCAAACCGAAGCGCGCATCGCTGCGCGGCGCAAAGATAGGTAGAGAAATGGAGTTCTCTGTTTTCGGGTCTGACTGACAATATCCTGTAGTAATGGAGCGCAAAATGAATGATGAAGTTTTAGAAGTTTATGATTCTTTAAAGAAAGAGTTAACTTGGTTGCATGGGCGGTGGAAAATATACCGGCAACTTTACGGAACTTCAAGTGATAGAATTGATTTATTAAATAATTCTGCTCCTACATTCTTTTACTTTACTCAGCAAATTATGATTAACGATATACAGGTATCTTTAGGCAGGTTAACAGATCCGGCAAGGATGGGGAAATCAGAAAATTTATCTCTAGAGCAACTTCAGGAAAGAATTGACAAATTTCATTGTGGAGAATTTTCGCATAATGCAAGGGGACTTCTTGATGCAGTTCATGAAATATGTGATCAATTCCGCGCATTAAGAAATAAAAAGCTTGCCCATCTTGACTTGGATCACGCTCTAGAAAGAAGTGCAAATCCGATTCCCTATGCCTCAAGAGAGCAAGTTGAAAAGGCGCTTCTATCAATGAGGACTTATATGAACCATATCGAAGGATATTTTTATGATAGTGAATATGCATACAACTTGTTCGTAATGAGCAGCGATGGAAATCATTTGGTTTGGATGCTGAAATCGGCTTTGAGATACCGTGAACTTGTGGATGAGGGAGTGATTCCAATTGATGATTTGGAAAAGATGAAGTGGAAGGATGCCTGATTTTGCGTAGAAACTACTAGAAGAAGAAAAAGTGCGAATTCATCGCACGCAATCCGCCAGCCCGTCCCGTTCCACCACGGCCATGCGCCGCTCGATGATCCCCGCCCGCCGCGCCACATAGTTTCCGGGCGGGTTCGGAGACCAGTTGCGGGGGTTGGGCAGAACGATGGCCAGAAGGGCGGCCTCGCGGCGGGTCAGGGCCGAGGCCGGCTTCTTGAAATGGTGGCGGGCGGCGGCCTCGGCGCCGTAGACGCCGTCGTCCCACTCCACGCTGTTCAGATAGACCTCCAGGATGCGGCTCTTCGGCCACAGCGTCTCGATCAGCAGGGTGAACCACGCCTCAATGCCCTTGCGGGTCCAGCTGCGGTCCGGCCAGAGAAAAGCGTTCTTGGCGGTCTGCTGGCTGATCGTGCTGCCGCCACGCAGGCGCCGGCCCTCCTCGTTGTCCTCGAAGGCGCCTTCGATGGCCGCCCAGTCGAAGCCGCCATGGCCGCAAAACAACGTGTCCTCCGACGCGATGACGGCGCGGGCGAGGTGGGGAGAAATTTGCGACATGGGCACCCAGTCGTGCGCCAGCCCGGACCCTCCGGCGGCGCGGATCAGCATCAGCGGCGTCGCCGGCACCGGCACCACACGGTAGAGCGCCGCCCAGCCGACGCTGAAGGCCACCAGGGCGACGGCCAGGGCCATCAGGAGTCTCAGCAGACGCCGGACCGGAAACCGCATGCGCTCGACCTCTCCTCTGCGACGCTCAAGGACGGGGGAGCACTTTCGAGGGGGCGGGCCGATCGGTCAACACGGGTTTGCTCGCATTGCAGCGGCGGGGACCACTATACTGCGCGCCATGGATCTGACCTCGGCGCCCTCCCTCCCGTCCTTCAGCCTCGATGACGCGCCGGCCCTGGTCGCCGGCGCGCGGCGCGTGGTCCTGCTGACCGGCGACGGGGAGGTGGAGGAACTGGCCCCCGCCGCTGCCGCGAAGCGGGCGCGCCGACAGCCGCCGCTCGTGTGCCACGCGCGGGCGATGGCGCGGCGGCTGGGGACGGAGCCCTTCGCCGCCTTCGACCTGCTGGAGCTGTTCGCCTTCGTCCTGCCCGCCCGCTTCTGCGTGCCGACCCCGCGCGGGCTGGCCGAGGCGCTGGACCTGCCGATCCCCGACGGGCTGGAGGACGACGCGCTGGCCCTCCACCGGGCGGTGCGCAAGCTGCTGGGGTTGCTGGGCGCGCCGGGGCGGGAGGAGGCGTCCGACCCCGTGGCCTTCGCCTGGGAGATGGGGCGCGCCGGCTGGCTGTGGGCGCCCGCGGTGCTGGCCGCGCTGGGCAAGCCGGACGGGCCGGAGAAGGGCGCTGCCCGCGCCGGCCTGCGCGTCTGGACGCGCATCAAGGAGTGGCAGGACGGCCCGCCCGAGCCGCCGCCCGCCCACCATCCGGTGGAGCCGGACGAGGCGCGGCGCCGGCTGTCGGTGATGCTGGCGGCCAGCGTGCCCGGCAAGGTGGCCGAGCCGCGCCCGCAGCAGGCCGACTACGCCAGCGCGGTGTCCGCCGCCTTTGCCCCGCGCCCCGCGCCCGACACGCCGAACGTCGTGCTGGCGGAGGCCGGGACGGGCGTCGGCAAGACGCTGGGCTATCTGGCGCCGGCCACGGTGTGGGCGGAGAAGAATGGCGGGACGGTGTGGATCTCCACCTACACCCGCAACCTCCAGCACCAGATCGACGCGGAGCTGGACCGCCTCTACCCCGAGCCGGCGACCAAGGCGCGCAAGGTTGTGCTGCGCAAGGGTCGGGAAAACTACCTGTGCCTGCTGAACCTGGAGGAGGCGGTGCGCGGCATGCCGATGCAGCCGCACCACGCCATCGGGGTCGGGCTGATGGCGCGCTGGGCCGCGGCGACCCGCGACGGCGACCTGACCGGCGGCGACTTTCCCGGCTGGCTGGTCGACATCGCCGGGCGCGGGCGGACTCTGGGACTCGCCGACCGGCGGGGCGAGTGCATCTACTCCGCCTGCGACCATTACGCCCGCTGCTACATCGAGAAGAGCGTGCGTCGCGCCCGCAAGGCCGACGTGGTGATCGCCAACCATGCGCTGGTCATGGTGCAGGCGGCGCTGGGCGGCGGCGAGGAGCCGACCCTGCCCACCCGCTACGTCTTCGACGAGGGGCACCATGTCTTCGACGCGGCGGACAGCGCCTTCGCCGGGCATCTGACCGGACGTGAGACCCAGGAACTGCGGCGCTGGCTGCTGGGCGCCGAGGAGACGGGGCGCAGCCGCGCCCGCGGGCTGAAGCGCCGCATCGAGGATCTGGTCGCCAGCGACGAGCGCGCGCAGGAGCTGATGGACGCGGTGATGCTGGGCGCCCGCGTCCTGCCGGCGGAGGGCTGGGCGGCGCGCCTGTCCGCCGACAACCCGCAGGGGCCGACCGAGGCTTTCCTGCTCGCCGCGCGGCGGCAGGTCTATTCGCGAACGGCGGGGCAGGGCGGCCCCTACAGCCTGGAGGCCGACAAGGCATACCCGGTGGACGGTCTGCTCGACGCGGCGGCGGCGCTGGAGGCCGCGCTGGTCCGGCTGTCGGAACCGCTGGCCGGGCTGGCCAAGCGGCTGGCGGCAAGGCTGGAGGACGAGACGGCGGAGCTGGACAGCGACCAGCGGCGGCGCATCGACGCCATGGCGCGCAGCCTGACCCGGCGCGGCGTGCTGACGGTCGAGGCGTGGCGGGCCATGCTGAAAACGCTGCCGGTGGAGACGCCGGCGCAGTTCGTGGACTGGTTCGCGGTGGAGCGGATCGACGGGCGCGACGTCGATGTCGGGCTCTACCGCCACTGGATCGACCCGACCGTGCCTTTTGCGGAGGCCCTGGCCGGGCCGGCGCACGGCATGGTGGTCACCTCCGCCACGCTGACCGACGGCACCGGCGACACCGCGATGGACTGGCAGGCGGCGGAGGACCGCTGCGGCGCCAGCCACCTGCCCAAGCCGGCGCTGCGCGCCCAGGTGCCGTCGCCCTTCGACTATCCCAACCGCACGCGGGTGATGGTGGTCACCGACGTGCGCAAGGACGATCTGGGGCAGGTGGCGTCGGCCTACCGCACGCTGTTCCAGGCGGCGGGGGGCGGGGGCTTGGGGCTGTTCACCGCGATCAGCCGGCTGCGCGCCGTCTACGACCGCATCGTGGAGCCGCTGGACGCCACCGGCGTCCCGCTCTACGCCCAGCACGTCGACCCGCTGGACGTGGCGACCCTGATCGACATCTTCCGGGGGGAGGAGCACGCCTGCCTGCTTGGCACCGACGCGGTGCGCGACGGGGTGGACGTGCCGGGCCGCTCGCTGCGGCTGATCGTCTTCGACCGGGTGCCCTGGCCGCGCCCCGACATCCTGCACCGCGCCCGGCGCGACGCCTTCGGGCGGCGGCGCTACGAGGACATGATCGCGCGGCTGCGGCTGAAACAGGCCTTCGGCCGGCTGGTGCGGCGGGCCGACGACACGGGGGTCTTCGTGTTGCTCGACCCGATGATGCCGAGCCGCCTGTTCGGCGCCTTCCCCGAGGGGGTGGAGGTCCGCCGCGTCGGCATCAAGGAGGCGGTGGAGGCGACCGCGGAGTTCCTGCGCGGCTGGTGAGCGCTCTGAATTATTGGCGTTTTTCCTTTGTGGACAGAAATTTATTCGTGATCGGAGCTTGCTTGATCGGAGTGGTTATGGTTTGTGTTGAAGGACTTTCATCATTGAGTATTTTTTCCTTTTCGGTTTGTTGTCTTGTTTGGGAATTGCTTGAGGGTATGACGAATGGATTGGTTCTCCATTCATCGGTTTTCGTTTTGATAACAAGAATGTATTTCCCCGCTCCAAGCTTGGGGCTGACGTTGAAGTCAAAGACCAGATCCTTGTCCTGCCCTTCTTCTATATTTTTTAACTTTGGTGCTGATGTAATGACCGAATCGAAAGGGGCTATAGGTTCATCGTTCTGATTTGATTCTGGTCTGTTGTAGAAATCGGAGTATCGGTAAAATTCAATGAGAATTGGGTTGCTTTCCTGCAGTTTCCCTGCGGGAAACATGTGGACAGCAAATCCTACGCGATTCGCGGCCGATTCCTTCTTCTGTATAACTTGAGTAATTTTCGCGTCTATGAGATTGTTTCTGGGAATGGTTGCTGGGCCAACACAAGCCACGACGAGCAGCAAAAATCCCAAAAGCAGGCTGATTTTTGACGTTGGTCGGAGCGGACGTTCTATCGTTGTCATGGCTGTGTGGCCTATCCCTGTTTGTTTTCTCAAATCTCAATGAGGTAAATTTGAGAATTCGTAGGATTGTAAGTTTGAACTGCCGTTCTGTATTGAATTGCGTACGTCCCGAGGCGCGTGGATGCACCTTTGCGAGCGGTAAGCGTTCCCATCTGATTGGGGGCGAGGTTGACGCGGTCCGTTCGCGGTTGGAGGGGTTCGAAGGCCGTTTCGAAATAGTTCTCAGCGTATGGCCCCTGGAGACGTGCCAAGTGTTCCCTTGCGCGGACGCCAGAGTACCAAAACTGCGTTTCGATCAGCCCGTTCGACGACTGTTGAGTCGGATTGACGAAATCCGCGGCGGCGACTTCCGTTCCGCCGGTTTTGTAACCCATCAGCTCGCGAAAAGCCGTCAAGGCAGCGATGGCATAGGAAGAAATCTTGTCCCCAGCATTGCGAATGTCCACAGTCGAGCAACCACCCAGAATGGTTGGAATAACCAGACTTGATGTCATGCCGATAATCAAACTTCTTCTTGTGATTGGCGATGATGAAAATGAAATCTCAAATCCACTTTCGTTCATTTCTGCCTCCGCTTTCTAAAAAGAGTACGTGGGAAGCAAAAATATAGAATTATAATCAGTTTAATGAAAATGCGGCAGTTGGACGCCATGCGATTGCATGTCAACCAAAGTTTGAGTATATTTTCCAGTTGATTGAAGCGGGTCAAAAAGGCCGCAGATTTTCGTATATTTGGCTAGCTTAGAGAAATTTCTCAAAAAATTCGTTGTATAAAGATGAACTATTGATTGGTCATAATGTGTTGTCGTTGTTTATCATTGCCAGCCATCATCGTAAAATATAGCATTTTACCAAAATTGAATATTCTATGCTTGCTGTTGGTTGGTGCGCAGTTGTCCGGCAGGCAAGATATGGACGCCGATGGCGCTCGCCGCGAAGGGAAAAGTGCCGGAGTGTACGCCGTGGCAACTCGGAACGGCAACCTGACCGGCGGCGATTTTCCCGGCTGGCAGGCGGCCTATCCTCCCGTTCCGATCCGGTCGACCTCGAAGGGCGTCGTCTGGTAGATCTGGTTGATCCAGTTCGCGAACAGCAGATGGGCGTGGCTCCGCCACCGGTTCTCGGGCGGGCGGCTCGGATCGTCGTCCGGGAAATAGCCGTGGGGAACCGGCGTCGCCGCGTCCTTGGCGACGTCCCGGACATACTCGTTGCGCAGCGTGTCCGTGTCGTACTCGATGTGGTTGAACATGTGCAGCGACCGGTGGGCGGCGTCCTCCAGCAGGCAGGGGCCGGCCTCCGGGGAATCCAGGAGCACGCGCAGGCCGCTGTCGGGGGGGATGTCCTCCTCGCGCACTTCGGTCCAGCGCGACACCGGGATGGGCACACCGTCGGACAGGCCGCACAGATAGGGCGAGGCGGGCGCGCGGTTGCGGTGCCGGTACACGCCGGACGCCTTGCGAGACAGAAGATGTTTCGGCACGCCGTGGAAATGATGAAGGGCGGCCTGCGCCGCCCAACAGATGTTCAGGCAGGAATGGACGTGGCTCTGCGTCCAGTCGAAGACCGAGCGCAGCTCGTCCCAATAGGACACCTCCTCGAAGGGCATCGTTTCGACCGGGGCGCCGGTGATGATGAAGCCGTCGAATTTTTCGCGGCGCGCGTCCTCCCACGACCGGTAGAAGGCGCTCATGTGGTCCGCCGCGGTGTTGCGCGGCACATGGTTGGTGATCCGGATCAGCGACAGCTCGACCTGAAGCGGCGTGCTGCCGAGAAGGCGCGCGATCTGCGTCTCGGTCCGGATCTTGTCAGGCATCAGGTTGAGCAGGCCGAAGCGCAGGGGCCGGATGTCCTGCCGGATGGCGTCGGCCTCCTGCATGACCATGACGCCCTCGGCCTGCAGGGCGGTGAAGGCGGGAAGATCGTTGGGTATCCTGATGGGCATGACTCGTCCGGCTCCGCTGTCGGTGCATCGGTCGGAACAGACGTCATGGCGAACCCCGTTTGTTTGCCGGTCCGGCCACATCCCCCTTCGGGGCGCCACCTTGCTCGGGAAAGCAGGTTGGCGTTGAGCGTCCGCTCAACTCTTGATGCGCGGCGCACATTATACGGGCAGCGGCGGCTTGGCAACAGCGGCGGGACCGCCGGTGGGCGGTCCCGATCACAGGATCCTCAGGCCCCCTTGCCTCAGGCCGCCTTGCCTCAGGCCGCCTTGATGGCGACGAGGAAATTCTCCACCTCGCTCTTCAGGCGCATCGCCCCCTGGTTCAGGTCGCCGGAGGCCGACATCACCTGGGTCGCGGCGCTGCCGGTCTCGGTCGCGGCCTGCGACACGCGGCCGATGTTGCTCGTCACTTCCTGGGTGCTCTGCGCCGCCTGCTGGACGCTGCGGCTGATCTCCTGGGTCGCGGCGCCCTGCTCCTCGATGGCGGCGGCGATGGAGGAGGAGATGTCGTTGATCGAGGCGATGGTCGCCCCGATCCCGCGGATGGCGCCGACCGCCCCGCCGGTGGCCGCCTGGATGGCGCCAATCTGTTGGGCGATCTCCTCCGTCGCCTTGGAGGTCTGGTTGGCGAGGCTCTTCACCTCGCTCGCCACGACGGCGAAGCCCTTGCCGGCCTCGCCCGCCCGGGCGGCCTCGATGGTGGCGTTCAGCGCCAGCAGGTTGGTCTGGGCGGCGATGTTCTGGATCAGGTCCACCACGTCGCCGATGCGCTGCGCCGCCTCCGACAACCCCTGCACGGTGGCGTTGGTGCGGTCGGCCTCGTCCACCGCCTTGCCGGCGATGCCGGCCGACTGCGACACCTGCTGGGAGATCTCGGTGATGGAGGCGGCCATCTCCTCCGACGCGGCGGCGACGGTCTGCACGTTGGCGGAGGTCAGCTCCGCCGCCGCCGCCGCGCTGCCGGCCTCGGCCCGCGTGTGCTCGGCGATGTCGGTCATGCTGCGGGCGGTGGTGTCGAGCTGCGACGCCGCGGCGCCCACGGTCTGCAGGACGCTGTGCACCGCGCCGTCGAAGCTGCGGATCAGCGAATCGACCCGCTCGGTGCGGCGGCGCTTGTTCTCCTCCTCGGCGGCCTGGGCGGCGGTCAGGCGCTCCGCCTCGATCAGCCCGTCCTTGAAGACCTGCACCGCGCGGGCCATGGCGCCGATCTCGTCCTGCCGGTTGCCGCCTTCCACCGCGACGCCAAGGTCGCGCTTGGCCAGACGGTCCATGATGGAGGTCAGGGCGACGATGGGCCGGGCGACCGACTTCGTCATGGCGATGCCGGCGAGCAGGCAGAGGACCGCCACGAAGGCGATGGCGCCCAGAATCCAGCTCTGCGCCCCGACATAGGTGGCGCGGCCCGAGTCCGCCGCCTTCGTGGCGTTTGCGACGTTGGACGCGGTCAGGTCATTGATGAGCGCGGAGCAGTCATCGAACGCCTTGCGCGATTCCTCCCGGTAGATGCCGGTGGCCTTCTCGTTCTCGTTGGCCCGGGAGGGGGGAAGCAACTTGCCCTGGCTGATTTTCAGATAGCCGTCCCAAGCCGCCTCCCAGCGCTTGAAGGTCTGGGTTTCCCAACCGGGGGCCAGCAGCGGCTCATACTTCCGCCGGGCCTCCGCCAGGCGGTTCAGAACCGTGGTCATCTCCTTTTCGACCTCGGCCATTTCCGCCGGGTAGAGCGACAGGATGTGGGACGCCTCCAGGATGCGGTAATCGTTCGCCGCACCGTCGATCTCTCCGATGGCGGTGACGCTGGGCAGCCAGTTGGAGCGGATTTCCTCCGCGGCGTGGTTGACGGTGCTCAGGCGGTCGACGGCGAACAGTCCCAGGGCGATCGACATCAGCAGGACCGCGACGGTGGCGGCGACCACCTTGGTCCGGATGGTCATGGAACTCAGCATGGACATGGCGCGTATCTCTTTCCCCCGAAACGATGCGGCGGCGATTGATTGTTTTGAGTCTGAACGAAAGGAGACGGCAGACCAGACGTCCATGCGTCGGGCGTTGGACTTGCCGGGATCAAATGATGGAACAACAAATATTAAGAAAGACGCAAGAAAGACGCGGGACGGTCTGCTTTGCGTTGTCGCGCGCGCTCTCTTACTGTTCGGAACGACGAACGGCCGGGAGACGGCAAGCCGAGGTTCAGAGGGGCGGCGCGTAGGTGGCCAGCAGGAAGGACAGGGTGACCACGCTGGCGATGGTGGACATCAGGATCGCGGCGGAGGTGCGCTCCACATAGATGCGGTACTGGCTGGCCACCACGAAGGTCAGGGCGCCGGTGGGCAGGCCGGCGAGGATGATGGCCGACCCGGCCCAGAAGGGGTCCAGCGGGAACAGGGTCTGGATGAGGAGCCAGGCCAGCGCCGGCTGCACCACCAGTTTCAGGCCGCTGATCCAGCCGACCTCCAGCAGGTTGGCCTTCAGGCTCTGAGTCGCCAGGAACAGGCCGATGGCGAACAGCGCGCAGGGACCGGCGGAGGCGCCCATCAGGTCGCAGTAGATGGCGATCGGGCGCGGCACCGGCACGCCGGACAGGAAGACCGACCAGGCGAGCCCCAGGGCCGTGGAGATGATCAGCGGGTTCTTGAGCAGCGCGCGGCCCACGTCGCGCAGCGCCTTGCCGATCCCGCCGCCCTGGCTGTTGGCGAACTCCAGCCAGATCACCGCGATGCCGACCATGATCGCGCTCATGATGACGGTGGCGAGGATGGCCGGGGCCAGACGGTCCGGGCCGAAGGCGGCCAGGAACAACGGGATGCCCATGTAGCCGGTGTTGGAGAAGCAGGCGTTCAGCCCCTGCATGCATCGGATCTGCGTCCGCTCCCGGTGGATCAGCCAGCCGAGCAGGGCGCCCAGCGCGTAGACCGCCAGCATCGAGCCGAGGAAGGCGCCGATGAAGGGGCCGTTGAAGATCTCCGACAGCGAGCGCTTCGCGGTGCCGAGGAACAGGACCGGCGGCAGAGCCATCCAATAGACGAACTTGTTCAGCGCCTCCGACGAGGCGGGACCGAGAAGCTTCGCCTTACCGGAAAGGACGCCCGCCAGGATGATGGCGAAGACCGGGAGCGCCACGTTGAAGACCACCGACATGGGGCCCGACCTTAAGGGGCAACCTGTCCCCTGTCGAGGGACCCACCCGTCCGCCGCGGGCATAGCTCCCTTGACGGCGCTCCCTCCCTTGACGGCGCGCGGGGGGCGGGCAAGATTGGGCGGGGCCCTTTTTCCGCAGGAGTTTCGATGATCAACCATCACAGCGCGCTCATCTACGTCATGGTGCTGGTGTCGGCGTGCGACGGCGACATGACGGACGCGGAGCTTGAGGCCATCGGCGAGAACGTCCGCTACCTGCCGATCTTCAAGGATTTCGACATCGACCGGCTGACCGACGTGACCCGCGAATGCTCCGGCCTGCTGGCCGACGCCGACGGGCTGGAGACGACGCTCCAGATCGTCAAGGAGGCCATTCCGTCCAAGCTGTCGGAGACCGCCTACGCGCTCGCCTGCGACATCGCCGCGGCGGACCCGTCGGCCTCGCAGGAGGAGCTGCGAATGCTGGAGCTGATCCGGCACAAGCTGGGCGTGGACCGGCTGTGCGCCGCCGCCATCGAACGCGGCGCGCGGGCGCGCCACACCCGCCTGTGACGGACCGGGACATGACCGGACAGACGGCTCTGACGGGGCGGACGGTCGGCTTTATCGGGCTCGGCCTGATGGGCCGGCCCATGGCCCGCAATCTGGCGAAGGCCGGCGCGGCGCTGCTGATCAGCAGCCGCAGCCCCGGGCCGGTCGAGGAGCTGGCGGGCGAGGGCATGAGCCCCGCCGCCAACCCCGCCGAGGTCGCCGCCCGCGCCGACGCCATCGTTCTGATGCTGTCGGACACCGTGGCGGTGGAGGCGGTGGCGGCGTCCCTGATGGACGCGCTGCGGCCCGGCCATCTCGTCATCGACATGGGCACCACGGCGGTCGGGGCGACCCGCAAGCTGGCCGAGGCCGTCCGCGCCAAGGGCGCCGACTGGGTGGACGCCCCGGTGTCGGGCGGTACGGTGGCGGCGGAGGCCGGCACCCTGACCATCATGGCCGGCGGCACGGAGGAGGCGTTCGCCCGCGCTCTGCCGCTGTTCCAGGCGATGGGCCAGCGCATCACCCATGTCGGCGACAGCGGGGCCGGGCAGGTCGCCAAGATGGCCAATCAGGTGATCGTCGCGCTGAGCATCGGCGCGGTGGCCGAGGCGCTGGCGCTGGCCAAAGCGGCGGGGGTGGAGCCGGGAAAGGTCCGCGAGGCCATCCGCGGCGGCTTCGCCGAGTCGCGCATCCTGGAACTGCACGGCCAGCGCATGGTCTCCGGCGACTTCACGCCGGGCGGCCGCGTGGTCACCCAGATCAAGGACCTTAAACAGGCGGAGGAACTGGCGGAGCAGTCCGGCATCCAGCTTCCCGCGCTGGGCCTCAGCCTGGAGTTGTTCGAGCTGCTGGCCGAGCAGGGCGACGGCGGGCTGGACCATTCCGCCCTGTACCGGCTGTTCGTGAAGTAAGCCCTTCAGGCTCCGGTCGACTCGACGCGGCCGGAGCCATCGAGGGCGAGATGCAGCAAGGGAAACGGGCGACCGCTGTCGTCCAGCGCGGAACGCCCGACCTCGCGGAAGCCGAGACGCCGATAAAAGGCATGGGCGCCGCCGTTCTGTTCGTTCACATCCACCGTCAGATCCGCCCCGTCTTCGAGAACGCGGTCGACCAGGGCACGGCCGATCCCCCGGCCGTGCCATGCCGGGTCGACGAACAGCGTGTCGATCTTCCGTCCGCTCATGCCCAGGAAGCCGMCCGGCCGGKCGGCGCCGTCCGCGGCGACCAGCAGGGCCGCCGCCGGAAGATACTGGTCGCGCACGATCTCGGTGTAGAAGCCGATGTCCTCCTCGCTCAGGAAGTCGTGCGTGCTGCGCACCGCGGCGAGCCAAACGGCGAACAGCGCCGGGGCGTCGTCCGGACGGGAGAAGCGGATCGGGATCACGCGTCCAGATATTCCTTCACCAGCAGTTCGGCGATCTGCACGGCGTTCAGAGCGGCGCCCTTGCGCAGGTTGTCGGTGGAGGCCCAGAAGGACAGGCCGTTGTCCACGGTGTAGTCCTCGCGGATGCGGCTGACGAAGACCGGGTCGTCGCCGGCGACCTCGACCGGGGTGATGTAGCCGTCGTTCTCCTGCTGGTCGATCACCTGCATGCCCGGTGCCTTGCGCAGGATGCGGCGGGCCTCCTCGGCGGTCACCGGCTCCACGCACTCGATGGTGATCGCGGCGGAATGGCCGATGAAGACGGGGACGCGGACGCAGGTCGCGCTGACCTTGATCTTGGGGTCGAGGATCTTCTTCGTCTCGACGTTCATCGCCCACTCGTCCCGCGTCGCGCCGTCCTCCATGAAGGTGCCGATGTGCGGGATGACGTTGAAGGCGATCTGCTTGGAGAAGACGGACTTCTGCACCGGGTCGTTCACGTAGATGGCACGGGTCTGGCTGAACAGCTCGTCCATGCCGTCCTTGCCGGCGTCCGAGGCCGCCTGGTAGGTGGAGACCACGACGCGGCTCACCGTGAATTGCCCGTGCAGGGGCTTCAGCGCCATGGCCAGCAGGATGGCCGCGCCGCCGGGGCTGGCGACGATGTTCTTCTTCGCGTAGCCGGCGAGCGCGTCGGCGTTGACCTCCGGGACCACCAGGGGGACGTCGGGGTCCATGCGGAACTGCGGGCTGGCGTCGATCACCACGGCGCCCGCGGCGGCGGCGCGCGGCGCGTGGGCCGCCGAAACCTTGGCGTCCGCGGCGAACAGCGCGATGTCCACGCCCGTGAAGTCGAAGCGGCCGACGTCCTCGACCTTCAGCACCGCGTCTTCGCCGAAGGACACCTCCTTGCCGACCGCGCTGTCGGCGGCCAGGGCGATCACCGCGTCGGCCGGAAACCGGCGGTCGGCGAGGGTGGCCAGCATTTCCCGTCCGATGTTGCCGGTGGCGCCGACGACCGCGACTGTGTAGCCCATGGCGGTTAATCCCTGTGATCTGCGGTGCGAAGAGGGCTTGAGGTATGCGGTTCCCATTGGAATTGCAACAGCGCCCGCGTTGTGACACCGTGTCCGCCCTATCACGAACGACCGCGACCGGCACACCGGGGCATGGCCACTCCGCTCGAAGACATCATTGCCAAGGCGATCAAGGACGCGGACAAGTCCTTCTTCAACGAGGACTACACCAAGCAGGCGCGCTCGGTGATGAGCGCGCTGAAGAAGGCCGGCTACGAGGTCGCTCCGGTCCGTCCGCCCGAGGGGCTGGTGGAGTGGGCCAAGGAGAACATCCCCTTCGGCCGGCTGCGTCCGGCGGAGCTGATTACCCAGATGTATTCGATGATGGTGGAGAATGTTCGCCGCTTCGACAGGTAATAGGCTGAACCGCAAAACCGCGTTTCGGCCCTGGTAATACCAGCTGCGACAAAGCCCGTTAGTTTTCAGGCACTTCCCGCGGTGCGCCATTTTGGCCACGGCCAAGTCCCTGCCGTTGACTCATGTGCGGTAGAGGCGTAATTCAATCGCCAAACACAGCAGGGCTTAAAACTTTCGGTCTCGCATCACCCGCCGTCGCGGCAACAGCCCTCCTTGCCGCGACCGGTCGCCGAACTGAGGACGACGCAATGGCAAACGGCAGCGGTCGGCCGCTCTCTCCGCATCTGCAAGTCTACAAACTCCCCAGGACCGCGCTCCTGTCCATCACGCACCGCATCACGGGCGTGGGGCTGGCGGTCGGGACCCTTCTGCTGACCTGGTGGCTGGTCGCCGCCGCCACCAGCCCCGCCGCGTACGAACGCGCGCAGCACTTCATCGGCTCGTTCTTCGGGCTGCTGCTGATGTTCGGCTGGTCGCTGGCGCTCTACTATCACCTGTGCAATGGCATCCGGCATCTGGTGTGGGACGCCGGCAAGGCGTTCGAGCTGAGCGAGGCCGATCGCGGCAACCAGATCGTCATCGGTGCGGCGGCCGTGCTGACCGTGCTGACCTGGATCATCGGCCTGGCCGTGTGGTGAGGAGAGAAGACATGGCGTCCAACAGCAAGACCCTCCGCTCGCCGCTGCAGATCGCGCGTGGCCTGGGTTCCGCCAAGCACGGCACCGAGCATTGGTGGCACCAGCGTGTCACCGCCATCGCCCTGGTTCCGCTGACCATCTGGTTCGTCTTCGGGGTGATCCGCCATCTCGGCGCCGACCACGCGGCCTTCGTCGCGTGGCTGCAGTCGCCCTTCTCGGCGCTGATGATGGTGCTGACCGCCGTGGTCACCTTCCACCACGCCCAGGCCGGGCTGCAGGTGGTGATCGAGGACTACGTGCACAATGAGATGGCGAAGATCCTGAGCATCCTGGCCGTGAAAGCCCTGTGCTTCGTGCTGGGTGCCGCCTGCGTCATCGCCGTCCTCAAGATTTCGTTCGGAGCCTGACGAGCCATGGCCGCCTACGATATTATCGATCATTCCTATGACGTCGTCGTCGTCGGTGCCGGCGGTGCGGGCCTGCGCGCCACCTTCGGCATGGCCGAGAAGGGCCTGAAGACGGCGTGCATCACCAAGGTCTTCCCGACCCGCTCGCACACCGTGGCCGCCCAGGGCGGCATCTCGGCGGCGCTCGGCAACATGAGCGAGGACGACTGGCGCTTCCACATGTACGACACCGTCAAGGGGTCGGACTGGCTGGGCGACCAGGACGCCATCGAGTACATGTGCCGCGAGGCCATCCCGGCGATCATCGAGCTGGAGCACTACGGCGTGCCCTTCTCGCGCACCCCGGAAGGCAAGATCTACCAGCGCGCCTTCGGCGGCATGACCGCCCATTACGGCAAGCAGCAGGCCTACCGCACCTGTGCGGCGGCCGACCGCACCGGCCACGCCATCCTGCACACCCTCTACCAGCAGTCGCTGAAGCACGAGGCGGAGTTCTTCGTCGAGTATTTCGCGCTGGACCTCATCATGGAGGACGGCGTCTGCAAGGGCGTGGTGGCCTGGAACCTCGACGACGGCACCATCCACCGCTTCCGCGCCCAGCTCGTCGTGCTGGCGACGGGCGGCTACGGCCGCGCCTACTTCTCCGCCACCTCGGCCCACACCTGCACGGGCGACGGCGGCGGCATGGTGCTGCGCGCCGGCCTGCCGCTGCAGGACATGGAGTTCGTGCAGTTCCACCCGACCGGCATCTACGGCTCCGGCTGCCTCATCACCGAAGGCGTGCGCGGCGAGGGCGGCTACCTCACCAACTCCAACGGCGAGCGCTTCATGGAGCGTTACGCGCCGTCGGCCAAGGACCTCGCCTCGCGCGACGTGGTGTCCCGCTCGATGACCATCGAGATCCGCGAAGGCCGCGGCGTCGGTGAGCACAAGGACCACATCCACCTGCACCTGGAGCATCTCCCGCCGGAGATCATCCACCAGCGCCTGCCCGGCATCGCCGAGACGGCCAAGATCTTCGCCGGCGTGGACGTCACCAAGGAGCCGATCCCGGTTCTACCGACGGTGCACTACAACATGGGCGGCATCCCCACCAACTTCCGGTGCGAGGTGGTCAACCCGACCGCCGAGGACCCGGATCGCGTGGTGCCCGGTCTGATGGCCATCGGCGAGGCGGCCTGCGTGTCGGTGCACGGCGCGAACCGCCTCGGCTCCAACTCGCTGCTCGACCTCGTGGTGTTCGGCCGTTCGGCGGCCATCCGCGCCGCCGAGATCGTCGAGAAGGGCAAATCGGTGTCGTCGTCCGCCGCCGCGACCGACGTCGCCCTGGAGCGCTTCGATCGCATCCGCAACGCCAAGGGCTCCATCAAGTCGTCGGAGCTTCGCCTGGAAATGCAGCGGACCATGCAGAACAACTGCGCGGTCTTCCGCACCGGCGAGGTGCTGGAGGAGGGCGTCAAGCTCATCGACCAGACCTTCGCCAAGAAGGGCGACATGGCGATCAGCGACCGTTCGCTGGTCTGGAACTCCGACCTCGTCGAAGCCATCGAGCTGGACAACCTGCTGTACCAGGCGGTCGCCACGCTCCACTCGGCGAAGAACCGTCCGGAGAGCCGCGGCGCCCACGCCCGCGAGGATTATCCGGACCGCGACGACGAGAACTGGATGAAGCACACCGTCATCGAGGTGTCGGACAAGGGCGAGACGAAGATCGGGTACCGCCCGGTCCATCTCTACACCCTGACCGACGAGGTGCAGGTGTTCCCGCCCAAGGCCCGCGTCTACTAAGGCGGCAAGAGCAAGGCAAGGATACGAACCATGGTCGAATTCAACCTGCCCGCCAATTCCAAGGTCGGCGTCGGCAAGACCATCAACGCCGCCAGCGGCGCCAAGCGGGCGAAGACCTTCAAGATCTACCGCTGGTCGCCGGATGACGGACAGAACCCGCGGGTCGACACCTACGTCGTCGATCTCGACAAGTTCGGCCCGATGATCCTGGACGCGATCATCTACATCAAGAACAACATCGACTCGACCCTGACCTTCCGGCGCTCCTGCCGCGAGGGCATCTGCGGGTCCTGCGCGATGAACATCGACGGCACCAACACGCTGGCCTGCCTGAAGGCCATCGAAGAGGTGAAGGGCGACGTCAAGATCTACCCGCTGCCGCACATGCCGGTGGTCAAGGATCTCGTCCCCGACCTGAAGCACATCTACGCCCAGCTCGCCTCGATCAAGCCGTGGCTGCAGTCGCAGTCGCCGGCCCCGAGCCGCGAGCGCCTGCAGTCGCCGGAGGACCGCGCCAAGCTGGACGGTCTCTACGAGTGCATCCTGTGCTTCTGCTGCTCGACCTCCTGCCCCAGCTACTGGTGGAACGGCGACCGCTATCTCGGCCCGTCGATCCTGCTCCAGGCCTACCGCTGGATCGTGGACAGCCGCGACGAGATGACGGGCGAGCGCCTCGACAACCTCGAGGATCCGTTCCGCCTCTACCGCTGCCACACCATCATGAACTGCACCAAGGCGTGCCCGAAGGGGCTCAACCCGGCCAAGGCCATCGCCGAGATCAAGAAGCTGATGGTCGTGCGCCGCTGATCATCCTCAGCGGTTCGTCGATAGAGAGCGGGGCGCCTCCGAAAGGGGGCGCCCCGTTTGTTTTGGTGCCGGGTACCGGGATCAAGCGAAGTCCGGATCGGTGGGCCGGGACGGCGGCAGGTCGTCGTTGGGCAGGGGGGAGGGCATGTCCTCCTGCGGGCCGGGGGTCGGGAGGTCCGGGTTGTCGGTCAGGGGGCCCGGGGTGGGAACGTCCTGGCCCGGCGGCGGGAAGGGCGGGGCCGCGCGCAGCGGCTGCGGAAAGGCGCTCGAATAGGTCCAGCCCATGGGTCGTTCGCTCCCGGTGTGATGAAGGTGTCCTGCATCAACCGTCCGGCCGGCCCGTCTGCGCAGGTTGACCGACGGCGATGAGGGGGTATGCTTTTCGGGGGAGCGAACCATCCGGATAGAACCAACCCGAAGCCAAAAAGGGAGAAGATCATGGGTAGCACGGCCGGTCAGGCGTTGAGCTACATCCAGGGCGAATGGATCGCGGGTAACCCCGCCATCGTCGGCCCGATGACTCACGCGCTCTGGCTGTCTTCGGTCGTCTTCGACGGCGCCCGCGCCTTCCAGGGCGTGGCCCCGGACCTCGACCGCCACTGCGCCCGCGTCGTGCGCTCCGCCCAGGTGATGGGCCTCGCCCCCATGCTGACCGCCGGAGAAATCGAGGAGCTGTGCTGGGACGGCATCCGCCGCTTCCCCGAGGAGGCCGAGCTCTACATCCGGCCCATGTTCTACGCCGAAGAGGGCTTCGTCGCCCCCGACGCGGAGAGCACGCGCTTCGTCCTGTCGGTCTACGAGGCGCCGCTGCCCAGCGCCGCCGGCTTCACCGCCTGCCTGTCCAGCCGCCGCCGTCCGATGCCGGACATGGCGCCGACCGAGGCCAAGGCCGCCTGCCTCTACCCCAACGCCGGGCTGGCGCTGAAGGAGGCGCGGGAGCGCGGTTTCGACAACGCCATCATGCTCGACCCCATCGGCAACGTGGCGGAGTTCGCGACGGCCAACCTGTTCATCGCCAAGGACGGGGTGGTCCGCACGCCGGTGCACAACGGGACCTTCCTCAACGGCATCACCCGCCAGCGCGTGATCGCCCTGCTGCGCGACGACGGCGTGGCGGTGGAGGAGGCCACCCTGAGCCCCCGCGACGTCCTGGAGGCGGACGAGGTCTTCTCGACCGGCAATTACGCCAAGGTGGTCCCGGTCACCCGCGTCGAGGACCGCGCCCTGCAGCCCGGTCCCCTGGCCGCGCGGGCGCGGGCGCTCTATTGGGAGTTCGCCTTCCGCTGATCGGCGTCGATCGATCCAAAACGCCGGTTTCCGGGCGGTATGCGGCCCAGAAACCGGCTTGATAGGTGGCCTGATCCGCGGCATGATTCCTGTGAAACGGTGGACCGGTCCACCGGAGGAATCAGTTCAAGGGGGAAGGGCATGCAATTCCGCGAACGGCGCCGTGTGATCCAGGTGATCCGCACCGTCTACGATCCGGACCTGAAGCGCGGGCGGTCGGAACTGGTCGGGAAGATCGACAAGGCCGCGCCCCTGGTCACCGACAGGCTCCAGAAAAGCTGCACGCCGGAAGAGTTGTCGGAAATCCTCACTTATCTGGACGACCGCCACAGCCGCCTGCGCAACGAGGCGGTGCGCGCCGGGGCGGAAACCCTGCCGGCCCAGATGCGGGAGGCGGCGGAGTATTTCCGCACCCACCGCGACGACGATGCGCGGGCCTTCGCGACGGAAATCCGCTTGGCGTGGGAGGAGTTGAAGACGGCCCTGCGCGAGTCCGGCTTTTCAAAGAGCAAGGTGTTGAAGAAGGCTACCGAGAAGGCCGGGGCGCCGATGGTCGCTGTGGAAGTCGCTTTGGAAGAGGTGGCCGAGCCAGCGGAGGTTCCGCCTGCCGAGGCGCCGGTTCGCAAGCCGCGCGCAAGGAAGGTGAAGACCGCCCGTGTCGTTGCCCTGAACACAGAGGTTTCCAAGGCGGACGAGACCGGCGCTCCTCCGGCCGCCTGAGGGCGCGGCACAGGCTCAAGCCCCCGCAAGGAACAGGATGCTGGCGGCGTTGCGGTGGTGGGCCAGAGCGGCGGTGAGGCGGGACAGCCACGCATCGCCAGCGGTCCGATCGGCGGGCAGGGTGCGGCGGCGCTGTGCCGCGCCTTGCCGGGCCTCGGCGGCCAGACGGTCGTGCAGGCGAAACACCGCAGCGCAGGCCAGGGCGGTATGACGGTCCGTCCCGTCCAGAAGCGCCGTACGAAGCACGCCGCGGGGCGGCGCGTCGTCGTGACGGCGCTCGAGATCATGCAAACGATGTGAAACGGGGGACAGCGGGGCGGGGGTTGGACGCGGCGGCGCCTCGGTGGATCCGGTCATCCCCGGACGTTAAGCCTTCCGATGACCGAAGTAAAGGATAAATATCCTAGGACAGAGTGCCGCAGGGCTGACGCTTACTGGCTCGCCCAGACGATGCGGGCCATCCAGGCGACCTCGGCGCGCGGGATGCTGCGGTCCGGATGGGCGCGGTTGATGGAGATCAGCTCGATCTTCGTGGCGGTTTCGCGGAGGAGCTGCTTCGCCATCACCTCGCCGCCCTTGGTGCGGACGACGACGCGGTCGTTGCGCCGAATCTGCGCGGCGGGCGAGACGATGATGGTGTCGCCGTCGCGGTAGACGGGGTCCATGCTGTCCCCGGCGATCTCCAGCGCATAGGCGTGCGGATCCCCGATGCTGGGGAACAGAAGCTCGTCCCAGCCCACACCCGAAGGAAAGCCGGCGTCGTCGAAGAAACCCGCGTTGCCCGCCTGCGCGTAGCCGATGACCGGCACCCGTTGGAGCGAGCCGGCGCCCGCGGCATCGCCGACGAGGCTGACGAACTCCGACAGCGATGCGCCGGTCGCCTCCAGAACCTTGGACACGCTTTCCGTCGACGGCCAGCGGAGCTTGCCGTCGCCGGTGGTCCGCTTGCTCTTGTTGAAGGTCGTCGGGTCGAGCCCCGCGCGCCGCGCGAGCCCGGAGGCCGACAGCCCGTGCTGGGCCGCGAGGCGGTCGATCGCCCGCCAAATGTCCGCATGTTTGAGCATGGGAGGATAATCACATAAACCAACCAGTCCGTCCCTAGGAACCTATTCATATTTTCCTTGACGAAGGACTTTAATCAGTACATAACGTGAACATGTGTTCGCCAGCCGCGCGTGCCGCGGCCCATCCAGCGCTCCACCCGAGAGCGAAGCTGCGCTTGCGAACCCAAAAGCTGCAATTCCCGAGGGAGGCCTCACGCATGGTCCATCACCGCAACACGTCCATGGTCCTGTCCGACGCCGTCGGGGAACCGTTCGGCAGCGCGGAGGAGGCGTGGTTCTGGTCGGTCCAGGCGCAGGACGCCAAGGCCGCCGGCGCGCGCATCGCCGCCGGGCGCGGGCTGGTCCAGCGCCCGTGCGAACCCGGCGACGTGCTGTGCGCGGTGGACCGGCTGTACCGGCGCCGCCTGCTGATCCGCGACCATCTGCATGTGCTGGTCCATTACGGGCGCCGCCTGATGGCGCCGGACCCGGCGCGCTACCGCGAACAGCGCGCCCACACCCTGTGGCGGGAGGCGTTCGACCGGCTCCGCCCGGTGCTGCGCGAGAAGGGCATCGTCCAGTGAGCACGCCGATGCCCCAGCCGTGCCGGGCGGGAGCCTGCCAGGCCGGAGCGGGCGCGCCGCGCGTCTGGGTGGTCTTCCGGGGCGAGGCGGAGCTGTGGTGGTTGCGCCTGCTGAAACCGGGATTCCGCCATTGCTTCGCGCTGCTGCACGACGGGCGCCACTGGGTGATCGTCGATCCGCTCTCGCCCTTCACCGACGTGTCGGTCCTCGACCTGCCCGCGGCCTTCGATCTGCCGGGCTGGTACCATGGGATGGGCATGGCGGTGGCCCCGGCGCCGGTGCGGCGCGGCCTGACCCGCCCGGCCCCCTGGGCGCCCTTCACCTGCGTGGAGGCGGTCAAGCGCCTGCTGGGGCTGCATGCCCCCGGCGTCCTGACGCCCTGGCAGCTCTACCGCCGCCTGACGCGTCCCGCCGCCGCGTCCTGACCCGCGCCGCCGGCCTCTTCCGCTTCCTGTCGCCCCGTCACACCACGAGCAAGGAAACCCCGCCCATGGCGAACCTGTTCAAGGCGCCCCGGCCGGCGCCGCCGCCTGCGCCCGCCCCGGCCCCCGCGCCCACCCCTCAACC
>NZ_JBFUHT010000061.1:0-25645 GCF_056402275.1 Azospirillum sp. P4_B5 | reverse complement strand
CCCAGCGTGTAGGTGTCGCTGTCCGACGCCACGGTGATCGTCACCGTCACCGTGTCGCCGACCTTGGCCGCCTGGTCGGGGATCGTCACGGTGGTGATCGACGGCGGCGTCGTGTCGGCCGTGTTGTTCGTCACCGACTGGTTGGTGACGAGGTCTGGAGCGTTGCTCGCGGTGTCGGTCAGGTCGCCGGCGCCCGGGTTGTAGTCGAGCGTCACCGTCTGGCCCTGGGTGACCGCCGAGGCCAGCGTGAAGGTCAGCGTGGTGGTGCCCGAACCGCTGGCGTAGGTCGCTGTGCGGCTCTGGCCGGCGACCGTGACGGTCAGGCCGGCGGCGCTGGTCGCCGACACCGTTTCGGCGAAGGTGACCGTCAGGGTCGTGCCGTTCACCGCCGCCGAGGTGATGGCCGGCCGGTTCGCGTCGATGCGGTCGGCGCTCTGGCTGATCGCCGTGGTGTAGGGGGTGTTGGCGTTGCTGGCGCTGTCGGTCAGCACGATGTTGACCGGCACGTCGGAACCCGCCGCGACATCGGTGCCGCCATCGGTCACCGTGAAGGTCGCGGTGTAGGTGGTGTCGTTGACCTTGGTCAGGTTGCCCAGCGCGAAGCCACCGACCGTGCTGCCGTTGCCCAGCGTGTAGGTATCGCTGTCAGACGCCACGGTGATGGTCACGGTCACCGTGTCGCCGATCTTCATCACGGTGTCCGGGACCGACACCGCGGTGATCGACGGCGGCGTCGTGTCGGTGACCACCGGCGGCCAGGTGACGGAGGTATCGACGCCGCTCAGCGTCAATGTCTGATAGGGCGTGTAGATGGTCTCGACGCCGGACAGGAAGATGGTGCCGGCGGTCTCGGTGACGGTCACCACATCGTTGCCGGTGCCGCCGATCACGGTTTCCAGCGCCTCGACCTGGATCGTGTTTCCGCCGGCGCCGAGCTGGATGACGTCGGTGCCCGCATTGCCGACGATGGTTTCGACGGCCGACACCGTCATGGTGGTGCCCCGGCTGGTGCGCACCGTCACCACATCGTTTCCGGTGCCGCCGATCACCGATTCCAGCGCCTCCACCTGGATTGTGTTTCCACCGGCGCCGAGGACCACGACGTCGTTGCCCGTCTTGCCGACGACGGATTCGATCGACGAAACCGAGAGGGTCATGCCGTTGCTGTTGAGCGCGACGACCAAATCGTCGCCAGCGCTGCCGATGATCGTCTCGATCAGCGACACCAGCATCGTGCTGCCGCTGGTGCTCCAGGCGATGGGTCCGTCGCCAATGACTGCGGTCCCGTCCCGGAGGGTGACGTTGACGACGTCGTTGCCGCCGCCGCCGATCAGGGTGGTGAGGCTCGCCACCGTGACGGTGTTGCCGACGTCGAGGAGGATGGCCGTGTTTCTGCTGCCGGTTCCGCCGACGATGGTTTCGATCGACGACATGGAGACGGTGCCGCCACCGGTCTGGAAATTGATCGAGCCGCTCTTGAAGCCCATGGTCGCGACATCGTTGCCGCTGCCGCCGATCAGGGTCTCAAGGAAGGCGATGCCGATCGTATTGCCGCCGCTGGCGAGATAGACCGTATCACCGGCTGCGCCGCCCCTTCCGATGACAATCTCGATGCCTTCGACGAGCATCGTGTTGCCGGCCGCATTCGAGGCGAGGATGTCCAAGCCTTCGGTCCCGATCATTGTCTCCATCAGAGACACCGCCATGGTGCTGCCGACGGAGCCTGCGGCGTTGAGGTTGATGACGTCCTTGCCGGCGCTGCCGATCATCGATTTCAGATAGCCCACCGACATGGTGTTGCCGGTGGTGCCGGCGAGCGTGATGAGGCCGGTGCCGGTGGTCGCGCCGAGGATCGTCTCGATCGATTCCACCACCATGGTGGTGCCGGTGGACGTCAACAGAACCCGGTCGTTGCCGGAACCGCCGATCAGGGTTTCGAGGGCCTGGACCGTGATCGTGTTTCCGGCCGTGCCGGCCAGCGTGACCACGTCCTTCTTGGTGACGTTTGTGCCGCCGATGATACGGTCGAGGTTGGATACGCTCAGGGTCTGACCCAGGCTGTTGAGACTCACGCCCTGGGTGCTGCCGTTGCCCCTGATCCCGGACCAAACCTCCGTCGAGGAAAACGTATAGTCCGAGCCGCTCGTGAGCGTCAGAGTTCCACCAGCAGCCATCTCATCCCTCGTGCATCGGCGTTTTTTTTAGGCCCCGCGGCTCTGGCAGCAGGAGCGTGGCGGCCCTTGTACGATGGACCACTACTTCTCAATAGTGGGTAGGCAAAGTTAATAATTTATCTACGCATACTTGCCCAAATCCCGAATCACTGGAGCAGCATCCGTACTATCGCTGGAAATAGACATGTCACATTGGCGATGCACAACTTCGGATTCACGAGGATGAGTTGTGGAGGACGCGACGGATTGTTTTCCGGATCCCACATTTTGTCGCGCTTCGGTTGCTTGATACCGGAATTCCAGCAATTTTATAAGAGGTCATGGGGAAATAAAAACAATTAATAATCACGGAAGGCAACAGAATGCATCCGTAGATCGCATTCGCGTGCATGGGTGCGTGGCCACGGCATCGCCCATCGGGGCGGGTGGTTGACAGCCGCACGATCAAACGAGTCTATGGTCGCAGCGTGGTCTGGCGGTCCGGCCACGGCCAGCCGGGGGGACGAGGATGGATCATGCACAGGCCACGACCAGTTTGGAGGCCGTCCTCGCCGCCAATCCCCGTGACGATGGCGCCTGGACCATGCTTGGCCACCTTCTGCGCCGCACGGGAAAACTGGACGGTGCCATCGCCTGCCACCGGCGGGGCCTGGAGTTCGCACCCGCGAACGCCAGCATCTGGAGCAACCTGGGCAACGCCCTGGTGGAGGCCGGCCGGTTCGACGAGGCGCTGGCCGCGCATGGGGAGGCGCTTCGGCTCGAACCGGACACCCCGGCCTTCCTCTTCAACAGCGCCGTGGCCTTGCGCAAGGCGGGACGCTTCAGGGAAACGCTCGCGATGATCGAGCGGGCGGCGGCGGGCGGGACCGCCACGCCCGAGTTGCGGTGGGAGCGGGCGCTCGCCCGGCTTCAGATCGGCGACTATGTCCACGGCTTCACCGATTACGAGGCGCGGCGCGGGCTCACCTCCTATCATGGCCGGCCACCGTCGGAACGGGCCTGGAACGGCGGCGCGCTCGACGGGCGCGCCCTGTTCCTGTTCGCCGAACAGGGATTCGGCGACGCCATCCTGGCAGCGCGCTACCTGCCGCTGGTCAAGGCGCGGGGTGGTCGGGTGCTGTACGAGTGCCATCCGGAACTGCGCCGGGTGCTGTCGGGGTTGGGCGTCGACGAGGTCATGCACCCAGGGAACCCGCCCCCGGTCTTCGACGTCGAGGCGTCGCAGATGAGCCTGCCGGGCCTGTTCGGCACCACGCTGGCCTCGGTCCCGCCACCGGCCACCCTGACCGTTCCGGCCGCCTCCCGCGACAAGGCCGCCCATCGGCTCGGCGCGCGGGAGCCGGGCACGCTGCGCGTCGGGATCGTCTGGTCGGGACGGGTGACCTTCGGCGACAACGGCCGGCGCGCCACCAGCCTCGCCCGGTTCCTGCGCTTCGCCGAGGTGCCGGGTGTGCGGCTCTACAGCCTTCAGAAAGGACCGCCCGAGGCCGAACTCACGGACAGCGGCGTTGCCGGCCATTTGGTGACGCCGCTCGGCCCCGACCTCGACGATTTCGCCGACACGGCGGCGATGCTGGAACGGCTCGACCTCGTCATCATGACCGACAGTTCCGTGGCGCATCTCGCCGGGTCCCTCGGCACACCGGTGTGGAACCTCGTGCAGCACGTCCCCTACTGGATCTACGGCTTTTCCGGAGACCGCACGCCCTGGTACCCGACGATGCGGCTGTTCCGCCAAGGCCCCGACCAGGATTGGGAACCGGTGTTCGCCCGGGCGGCGGTCGCCCTGCGCGAGGAGGTCCGCCGCATCACCGGCCGGTGATGCGGCCGGCGCCCGGCGCTCGGCATTCCGCCGCCGCGTTCCGTTCGCGCCCGAGCCAGGACCGCCACATCCCCCGGTAGGCCGCCTCGACCGCCGCCGCGAAGCCGCGATGGTCGTTGAGCGCCGAGCGTTCCATCCGTTTCGTCATGCCGCGGCGCAGCGCGGCGAGACGCCCCGTATCCCCGGCAAGTGCGACGGCTGTCTCGACGTAGCCGGCCTCGTCCGTGGCGATGAACTCGTCCAGCCCGCACCGGGACAGCAGGCTGGCGCCCACCCGAGCGACGTGATGACGACCGGCGAGCGTGATCACCGGCACCCCCATCCACAGCGCTTCGCAGGTGGTGGTGGTGCCGTTGTAGGGGAAGGGGTCGAGGCCGATGTCGATCCGGTCATAGGCCCGCAGATGGTGATCGATCACATCCATCGGGGGAAGGAGGTCGACACGGCCGGGGTCCACGCCGCTGCCGGCGAACTGCTGGAGATAGCGCGCGCGTGTCGGCGCGTCGGCGAAGGCGCGGCTCTTGAGACACAGGCGGGCGGACGGCACGCGCGCCAGGATGGCCGACCAGACCCGCAGCACCTCCGGCGTCACCTTGGCGGCGTTGTTGAAGGACCCGAAGGTCACGAAGCCGTTGACCAGCGCCGGCGGTTCGTCGCGCGCCGTGACGAAGCGCAACGGCTGGAAGGCGAGAAACCCCTTGGGCAGGCGGACCAGCCGCTCGGCGTGCCAGGCGTCGGTGAGGCCCGGCGGGTCGGCGACCGCGTCGGTCAGGCGGTGGTCGATCGCCGGCATGCCGGTGGTGTCGGGATAGCCCAGCCAGGCGACCTGGATCGGGGCCGGCTTGCGGGCGAACAGCAGTGGCCGGCTGTGCGCCGTGTGGCCGGCCAGATCGACCAGGATGTCGATGCGGTCGCGCTCGACCAGCGCGGCGGCTGCGGCGTCGTCCAGCGCGACCAGCGACCGCCATCCGTCGGCCAGACTCCTCATGCGTTCGGTGATCGCGTCGTGATGGTTCGAGGTGGCGTAGCAGAAAATCTCGACCACACCGCGGTCGTGCTCGCGCAGCAGGGGCTCGATGAAATGGGCGCAGGCGTGGGCGCGGAAGTCGGGGGAGACATAGCCCACCCGCAGCCGCCGGTCGGGGTTGCGGTCGTTGGAGAACCGCCGGTCCCGCGGCATCAGCGGCCGTGCGTGCCGCTCGTTCCAGTGCGCATGGGCGCGGGCGATGATCTCGGGCGGCACCCAGGGCGTGTAATGCAGGGCAAACAGCAGGTTGGAATGGAGCAGGGCCAGATCGGGGTGGCGTTCGACCCCGTTTTGAAAGATCGCGATGGCCTCGGTGATCCGCCCTTGCTCCTTCAGCGCCTCGCCAAGGTTGACGACGGGTTGCGGCAGGTCGGGCTGCGCCTGGATCGCCGCCCGGTAACAGTCCACGGCGCGGCTCGATTCCCCGAGGTCGCGGTGGACGTCGCCCATGTTGCTGTGGGCCCCGCCCATGCCGGGCTTCAGCCGCACCGCCCGACGGTAGGCGGCGATCGCACGGCCGGGCAGCCGCTCCGTCTTCAGGAGGTTGCCGGCGTTGAACCAGGCGTCGGCGTAATCCGGGGACAGGGACAGCGCCACGCGCACCGCCGCCAGCGCCTCCGCCGGCCGGTCGAGGTCGGCCAGCGCGCAGGAGAGGTTGCTGCGGATCGGCGCGTCGTCCGGCAGCGCCGCGACGGCCCGGCGGTAGCAGGCGACGGCCTCCTCCCACCGCCCCGTGCCGCGCAGCAGGATGGCCAGATTGTTGTTGGCGTGGGCGTGACCGGGATCGTCGCGCAGGATCGCCCGGTATATGGCCTCGGCGGCGTCGAGCCGGCCCGCCCGATGGTGGTCCAAGGCGACGGCGAAGCTCCGCACCGCTGCCGTTTCGGCCGGGATCCCCATCAGCGCAGGCCCGCGTCGTCGAGGATGGCGAGCAGCCGGTCCGCCGCACGGCTCCAGGTGAAGCCTTGCACCAGATGGTCGCGGGCCGACGGGGGGGCGGTGTCGCCGCCGCGGATGATCGCGGTCAGGATGCCGGCCGCGGCGTCCTCGTCCGGGTCCCACCAGTCGAGCCCGTGGAAGGGCGGGTAGGCCTGCTCGCTGTAGGGCAAGCGCGCGGGGCGGACGGCCGACGGGATCAGGCGGGCCACCCGCTCGTCGAGATAATCCAGATAGGACGAATGGCGCGGCGCGATCAGGCCCAACCCCATGGCGCCGGCCTTGGAGAGGGGAAGGTCCCAGCCCTCGCCGTGCGACATGCTCCAGTAATGGGTTGCCGCCCGCAGCAGACCCGTCATGTCGGCGTCCGACAGGAGCTGATTGATCAGCACCACCGGCGCCGCGTCGGCCATCCGTTTCCCGACGGCCTCCTCCGTCCGCCGGACCAACTCGCCGAGTTCCGCGCCGAACGCCGGATTGGTTCCCTTGCCCAGCTTCAGGATGAGCACCGCGTCGTCGGCGCGCGCCGTGCTGCGCAGCCAGACCCGCAGCAGCCCGTCGATGTTCTTGCGGGGAATGAAGTCCGAGACGTTGACGAAGCGGTGCCGATAGCTGGAGACCAGCCGCCCGCGCGGATCGACCATGGTCGGTGCGGGAGCGCCGCTGTCGGAGTCCTCCGGATCGACGCCCAGGGGGCAGACCCGCAGACGATCCTCCGGATAGCCCTGCGCCGCCCAGGCCGTGCGGGACGATTCCGTGGGCACGATGATGAGGTCGCTGTGCTCGCACTGGCGACGCCAGGCCGGGGGTATGCGGGTTCCCTCGAACATCGAGAAGGTCACGGTGGCCAGCCCGGGCACCCGCTCGACCGCCAGGGGAATGAGGAAGTTCACCAGGGCCCTGGCGGGAACCGGCGGGTCGAGATCCTCCTCCTGCCAGGATTCGAGGCCGGTGATACCGATCGCCTGGAGGGGCACGGCCCGCTGGCGCAGCGTCCGGATGAAGCGCTGGCAGAAATAGCCGTAGCCCGTGGCGCTTGCCAAGGCGCCGCGGAGGGCCAATCCCTTTGGCGTCCCCGGTCCCGATCCGGAGGCCTGCGCGGCGGCCCGGTACCGCCCACAGCGCGCCAGGCCGTTGACCGCCTCGGAGACGGTCGGGTCGAGCCGGAGCGCGCGGCGGAAATCCTCGGAGGCCTCGTCCAGCCGACCGAGCCGCAGCAGCGTCTCGCCGAGCTGGACATAAGCGAGACCCCCCTCGGGCGCGATCGCGATCGCCCGGCGCAGGTCGCGCGCCGCGGCCATGAAGTCGCCGGCGAGCATCCCGATCAGGCCGAGATTGTACCATTGCACGCTCGGGCGGGGATCGAGCCGGGCGGCGCGCACCAGGAACCGGACGGCCCCGTCCAGGTCGCCCATTTCCTGAAACACCGTGCCCAACCGGCTGTAAAGGGGCGCGGACTCCGGCTGCACCGCCGCCAGCGCGCGCAAGGCGCGCCCGGCGGACGGCCACTCCTGGCGGTGTTGCAGGACGATGCTGAAATTGGTCAGCGCGGCGGCGTTGCCCGGATCGGCGCGGACGGCCTCGCGCAGCGCCTCTCGGGCCGCGCCGTCCTGGCCAGCCGAGAACAGCGCGGCACCGAGCAGGTTGAGCGCATCGAAACGCCCCGGCTCCGCCGCCAGCACGGCCCGGCAGGCGTCGATGGCCTCCGTCAGCCGCCCGGCGCCGTAAAGCCGGGACGCCGCGTCGATCCCGTCCGTCATGACACCCCCGCGGCGCGGCGGGCGACCGCGGTGGCAATCTTTGCGGCGATCCGGGCCATCACCCCGTCCCAATCGTTCCGGCGCGTCATGCGGAACAGCCGGGTCCGCGGGTACCAGGGCGTGCGGTCGGGAAGGCGCATCCAGCGCCAATCCCCCAGCCACGGCAAGGCCAGGAACACCGGACGCCCCATGGCGCCGGCGATGTGGCCGACCACGGAATCGCAGGCGACGATCAGGTCCATGCCCTCGATGATCGCGGCGGTGTCGACAAACCCCTCATCCTCGCCTTTCCCGTCCCGGTCCGGCAGCGAGACGATTCCCAGCCGGTCGTCGGGCCGCTCCCATCGGCCAAGTGCGTCCGCCTTTTGCAGGCTGTACAGCCGCACCCCGGAAAGGTGCGACAAGCGTGCGAAGCGTTCCAGCGGAATCGAGCGGTCGGCCCCCGCGGCCCGCCACTGGATGCCCACGCGGACGTCGCCCGGCCGCCCCGCCTCGGCGATCCGCCGGCGCCAGAACGCCGCCCGCTCCGGATCGGCCCGCAGATACGGAACGCCGCCGGGAATCGTCGCCACCGTCGTCCGGCAGCGATGGGGCAGGCTCATCAGGGGCAGGAGGCAGTCGGCCTCGGGAAGCGGCTCGCCGCGCGCCACCAGTGCGTCGATGCCCGGAACGCCGGCGAGGAGGCGCTTGAGCGGCGGCTGGCACTCGAAGACCGTGCGGGCTCCCATCGCCTTGAGCACGGCCATGTAACGGATGAACTGTACGGTGTCGCCGAGCCCCTGCTCGAAATGGACCAGGATGGTCTTGCCGGCGAGCGGGCCGCCGTCCCACAGCGGTGTGCCGGGACGGTGGCGGTTCCATTGCCAGACGGCTTGGCGGGTGCGCCATTCGTACTCGGCCGTGCCCTCCGCGAAGTTTCCGGCGGTGAGCAGGCTGACGCCGAGATTCTTGTGATGCTCGGCGGAGCCCGGCTCAAGCCGGACGGCCCGCCGGTAGCTCACGGCGGCGTCCTCCGGCCGTCCCTGGGACAGGATCGCCGCGCCCCGGTTGTTGTTGGCCGCCGCCGAACCCGGTTCCAGCAGCACGGCCAGCCGGTAAGCGGCTTCGGCCCGTTCGGGCTCATCCACGGCCATCAGCGCGTTGCCGAGGCTGAACGCCGCGTCCGGGTAACCGGGCCGCAGCGCCACGAGACGGAGAAGCGGCGCTACGGCCTCTTCGGGCAGACGGCGCTCGATGAGCAGCGACGCCCACTGGAACAGCGTGTCGGCGTCATCCGGCCGCAGGCGATGGGCGGCCCGCAGCGCCACCGCCGCGCCGTCCCCGCGTCCCAGGCCGCGCAGCACCAGCCCCAGGACGAACCAGGCCACCGGATGATCCGGGCGGATCGCCGCCGCCGTTCGGAAGGAGCACGCCGCAGCCTCCAACGATTCGGCGTCGACGTGACGCAGGCCCGAGCCGAAGCACCGGTCGAACGCTTCGCCGGCCCCGTCGAACGTCGCCTCGATCACCCGCCCTCTCCCTCCACACGGTCGACCCGGCAAATGGGCCCGGCAAATGGGTTTGGAATTGCCGCGCCCGATGGTAACCCTTTTCCCAATGATTTCACGCTCCGCACGCCTCCACGACGGTCCAGGAGGCGGCGGCACCGAGGGGAAGCATGAGCACGGCCTGGCATTTCGCCTCCCCCGCCGAAGCGTTGGGCTACGCCTTGACGCTGCATCAGAACGGCCGGCACGTCGAGTGCGGCGCGGTGTGCCGCGCGATCCTGGCGGTCAAGCCGGACCATCATGGCGCGTCCTTCCTTCTGGGCGTCGCCGCCTTCACGCTTGGTCGGTTCGAGGAGTCGCGGCGCCATCTCGCCGTCACCATCGCGCTGAAGCCGGATCTGGCCGACGCCTGCTTCAATCTGGCGCTTCTGCTGCGCCGCCGGGGCCGTCTTGCCGAGGCGGCGGCGCTTCAGGCGCGGGCGATCCGGCTGGCCCCCGGACAGGCCGATGCCGGACAGGCCGATGCCGGGCCGATCACCACTCTGGGCGGAATGCTCCGCGAGCTTGGCCGGGTCGCGTCGGCCCGCGCCGTTCTTCGCCGGGCGGTCGCGCAGACGCCGGACGACGCCGAGGCGTGGCGCGAGTCCGGCCACGCGTTGCGCGATGCGGGCGAACCGGCCACGGCGGCCACGGCCTATGGGCGGGCGTACCGGCTCGACCCCAGCCGCACCGAATCCCTCGGCGACCGGCTCCATGCCGCCCTCTCGCACTGCGACTGGAGCGGGTACGACGCTCTGTGCCGGGAGGTCCTGGCGGTCATCGACAGCGGCCGGGGAATCGCCCTGCCGCTGCTCACCCTGCTGATCGACACGAGCGCGGCGCAGCAGGATCGCGCCGCCCGTCACTTCCACCACGCGGTGGTGCAACCGGCGGCGCTTCCGCAAGCCGTGGCTTCCCCGGTGACGCGCCCCCTCGGCGCCCCCTCCGGTGATGGTGGCCGGCTCACCGTCGCCTACCTCTCCGCCGACTTCCACGAGCACGCCACCGCCTATCTGGCGGCCGAGCTGTTCGAATTGCACGACCGTGACCGCTTCCGCGTCGTCGCCTGTTCCTACGGTCCCGACGACGGCAGCCCGACACGCCGCCGCCTGGAGGCCGCCTTCGACGCCTTCCACGACATCCGCGGCTGCAATGCGGAGCAGGTGCAGGCGACGCTCGCGGCCGAGGGCGTCCACATCCTGGTCGATCTCAAAGGCTACACGCGACATGTCCGCTTCGATCTTCTGGCGTGCCGGCTGGCGCCGGTCCAGGTCGCCTATCTCGGCTATCCGGGGACGATGGGCAGCGACGTCATGGACTATGTCATCGGCGACCGCTTCGTCACGCCGCCGGAGCATCAGCCGCATTACCGGGAGCGGCTGGTCATCATGCCGGACTCCTATCAGGTCAACGACCGGCGCCGGCCGCTGGACATGCCGGTGCCGGACCGCGCCGCCTGCGGCTTGCCGCCGGACGGTTTCGTCTTCTGCGCGTTCAACGCCCCGTTCAAGATCACCCCGTCGCTGTTCGAGCTGTGGATGCGCGCGCTGGCGCGGGTGCCGAAGAGCGTGCTGTGGCTGCAGCAGCCCGGCCGGGACGGTGCGGACAACCTGCGGCGCGAGGCGGCGCGGCGCGGGGTCGATCCCGGCCGTCTGGTTTTCGCCCCCCACCGGCCGCAAGCCGAGCACCTCGCCCGCTACCGTCTGGCCGACCTGTTCCTCGACAGCTTTCCCTACACCGGCCACACCACCGTTTCGGACGCCTTGTGGATGGGCCTGCCGGTGGTGACGCGGATCGGCGACACCTTCGTGTCGCGCGTCGCCGCCGGCCTGCTGAACGCCGCCGGCCTGCCCGAGGCGGTCACCACCAGCTTCGACGGCTACGAGGCGCTGGCGGTGCGGCTGGCCAACGATCCGGCGACGCTCGCCGGCTACCGCCGCCGCCTAGCCGCCGCGCGGACGACGGCCCCGCTGTTCGACAGCCCCCGCTTCACCCGCCACCTGGAACACGCCTACCGGACGATGTGGGACCGCCACGCCGCCGGCCTGCCGCCCGCGTCCTTCACGGTGGCGCCCCTGTAGCCACCACCTGTGTAGTCACCAGCTGTTCCAGGGCCGCCCGCAAGTCGGCGACGACGGACGCCCAGTCGCCCGGCGCCGCCTGACGGAACAGGCGCATGGTCGGGTACCAGGGGGTGGTGTCGCCGCGCTCCAGCCAGCGCCAGTCGGCGATGTCCGGCAACAGCGTCCAGACCGGCCGGCCGAGCGCCCCGGCCAGATGGGCCGGTGCCGTGCAGGAGCTGATGACGAGGTCGAGGTTTTCCATGATCGCCGCGGTGTCGGCGAAGTCGGCGATCTCGGCGCCGAGGTCGGTGAAGGACGGCGGCAGAGGCCCGCAACGCTCCAGATCCTGCCACCCGGCTCCCTTCTGCAAACCGAAGAACACGACGCCCGGAACGTCGAGCAGCGGCCGCAGGGCGGCCAGTCCCGGCGAGCGCCGGCGGTCGTCCTTGAATTCGGGGTTGCCGGCCCACACCAGACCCACCCGCAGCCTTGCTCCTGCCTTCGGACCCAGCCGTCGCCGCCAGAACGCGATCCGTTCCGGTTCGGCGCGCAGGTAGGGAACCTCGGCCGGAACGGTCGCCAGCGTGGTGCCGAGGCGGTGCGGCAGGCTGAGCAGAGCGGCGTGGGCGTCGTGCGGCGGCGGTGAGTCGGACCGGCCGACGACGGCGTCCACACCGGGGAGCGTGGCGAACAGGCGGACGAGCCGGTCGTCGCACTCGACGATCACGCGGGCGCCCCGGCGGCGCAGCAGGGGCGCGTAGCGGGCGAACTGGATGCCGTCGCCGAGCCCCTGTTCGTCGTGCAGCAGGATCGTCAGGCCCTCCGGGTTCCCGCCCTCCCACACCGGGGTCGGCAGGCCGCGCGGCGTGACCTGACGGTCGGCCAGACGGGTGCGCCACTCGTATTCCCGGAACCCCGCCTTCAGCTCGCCGCGCAGCAGCAGACAGGTGCCCAGCAGGGTGTGCGCCTCGGCGTTGTCGGGATCGCGGTCGATAACGCGTCGGCATTGGGCCTCCGCGTCCGCGATGCGCCGCAGCTTGCTGAACACCAGCCCTAGGTTCAGCCGGGCCGAGGTGAAGTCCGGGTCGATCGCCACCGCCCGGCGCAGGATGCGGGCCGCCTCCCCATCCCCGCCGCTGCGCAGCGAGAGCGCGAGCCCCAGGTTGCTGAGCACGCCGGGCTCGGCGGGGGCCAGCACCAGCGCCAAGCGTCCGGCACCGACCGCCTCGTCGTGGCGGGCCAGATTCTTCAGTGCGATGCCCAGGTTGGCGCGGGCGCGATGGTCGTCGGGAGCGAGGCGGACCAACTCCCGCAGCATGCCCTCCGCCTCACCGTAGCGTTGGCGCATCAGCAGCGTGTGGGCGAGATGGAAGCGGTGGAAGGTGCCGAAGGGATCGAGGACGACGCAGCGGCGCAGCGGTCCGTCCGCCTTCTCCGGCGCGTTGCGGCCGAGCCGCTCCATCGCCAGGGCATGGAACGCGTCGATGGAGGCAGGGTCGAGGACCAGGGCACGACGATGCTCCGACCCGGAGTCCGCAAGCGGCTCCTCCGGGACTGGCGGGCTGGCATCCGGCGAGATCCAGCCGAGCGCGCGGAAATGCTCGATCCGCTCGCGGATCAGCCGGGGGAAGCCGGCGTCGATGGGGACGGGTGCCAGAGACGTCCACATGCCGGGAACGGCGCCGCCGTCGAAGCGCCCGGTGGCGTAGAAGCGGTCCAGCCGTTCGCGGTTCGCCGCCGCGTCCTGATCGAACGCCGCGATCATCTCGCGATGCGCGAAGGCCTGCAGCTTGGCGCGGAAGCGCTCGATCCCGCCCATCCAGGTGAAGTGCCAGCCGGCGTCAGGGACGACGCGCCCATGCCCCAGCTTGGTCAGGTAGCGGGCGCGGTTGGCGCCGATCCGGCGGATCAGCTCCCACGGCGCGGCGGCCACCGACACCCAGGGATCGGGCGATTTGAGGTCGAGGAAATAGAGGAAGATGTCGAGGTGCGGCGCGAACAGCGAGCGTCCGTCATCCGGCTCCCGGCGCAACCGCTCCATCACCCAGGGACGGAGGATTTCGTCGGCATCCGAGACGACGATCATGTCCGTCGGGTCGCAGCCGTCGAGGCCGCGGGTGATCGCGTCGCGCTGGTGGGCCTCGCGCTGCCATGCGAAGCCGCCGGGATCGTCGTCGACGACGACGTGGATGATCTTGTCGGCGTAGGCCGCGAAGCGCGCGCGGTTCTCCGCATAATGGAGGGGCTTGGGATCGCCGGCGTGGGTGAAGGTCGCCTCGACCAGGACGAAGCGGTCGACCACCGCGTCCAGCTCGGCCAGCCGCACCTCCAGGAGGTCCAGCTCGTTGTGGAACTGGAAACAATCGTAGATCCGGCGCCCGCCGGGTGGCGGGGCCGCGGGCGGCGGCGTGTCCGTCAGCGTCGTGACGTAGGCGAACCAGGCGTCGAACCCGCGCAGAGTCGTCCAGACGGCCGACCGGTTCTCCTCCGTGTTGTGGTCGAGTCGCAGCGAACGCTCGATCAGCGCGATCAGCGCCCGCGCCTCCGCCCGCCAGGCCTGTTCCTCTTTGGCCGGAGGGCGGGCGTTCAGGTGGGCGCCCAGCGCGTCCAGCAGGCGCTGCTGCGCGTCGGCCAGAGTGGCGGTGACGGCCGACGTTGCTATGTCCGCGGCGGCCTTCCGGTCGCCTCTCAGTTCGTCGAACCACGCCAGCCAGTCCCCGGCCCTTCCGGCCCAGCTCATTTCGGTGGTGACGTGATCGACCTGTTCGCGAAGCCGGCGGGCGGTGGTCGCGCCCTCGTCGCGCCACTGGAGCAGAACCGTCCGGGCGGTGTCGGCGAAGCGGACGGCGTGCTCCGCCGGGTCCTCGGGGACCGGGATCAGCCGGGCGAAGCCGGCCGTGGTTTCCGGCAACGCCCCCAGCGTGCTGGACACGACGAGGCAGCCGGCGGCCAGCGCCTCCATGACGGCGATGCAGGAGGTCTCGGCGAAGCGGTTGGGGTAGGCGAGGCCGGTCGCGCCGCGCAACGCCTCCGCCAGGGCACCTTGGGAAACGGCCCCCACATAGTCCACGCCCTCGGTCTCGCGGCAGCGCTGGTAGAGGGCGCCGTAGGGGTCGCGGTCGGCGGGGACCTGATAGCCTTCCAGGCTGGAGAACACCCGGACGGTGGTTCCCGGGATCGCCGCCCGCAGGCGGGGAACGCTGTCGAGCAGCACGTCGAGGCCGCGGAAGGGCGTGCTGGTGTAGGCCAGGACCGGCGGCCAGGGTTTCGCCGCCCTGATGTCGGCCCCCGCCGGGAACAGGCCGGAGAAGGCCGGCGCGATGCCGTTGCGCAGGATCCGGCAGAGCCGGCGGTCGAGGCCGAACGCCGTGAGGTAGCCGTCCATCTGCCAGCGGCTGACGAAGGCGTAGCCGTCCCAGCAGGCGCGCGCCTCCGGCTCCGCAACGCATTGCGCGGCGGGTTGGTCGACGGCGTGCTGCATCCACAGGATCAGCTTCCGCCCGCCGTCGAGCACCGCGCGCAGCCGGGTCAGCGCCTCCGTCGGACAGCCGTTGAGCAGCACCACGACGTCGAAGGCCCGCATGTCCTCCCAGGACACCGTGCCGGCGGAAAGACAGCGCACCCCGCGCACCGGGCCGGGCGTCCGGGTGCCGTTGACCAGCGTGACCTCAAGCCCGGCGGCGGCCAGCGCCTCGGCGAGGTAGCACAGCGCCGATTGCGAACCGCCGAGCGGGCGCAGGCGTGGCGTGTCCGGCGTGTAGTCCCCACCCGCCGGGTCGAGAAAGGCGATCTTGACGGTCATGCTGACTCGGGCTGGCTGGCTCGTTCGCACTCGATGGCTGGCGCTGAACAGCGGCTCACGCTGTGGATCGGCGCCTGCGTTCTGCTATCCTACCATCCAAGGCCATGGGCAAAAAGGATGTGCGGCGCGTGACGGAGTCGGCAGCGGTGGATGGGGGGGCCCCGCGCGTGGAGCAGAATCTGGCGCAGAATCTGGCATTGACGTGGCAGCTTTCGGAGATCCACGGCTGGGGCTTGGTCGGCGTCCACACGGCGCTGCATCTGATCGACCGGGGGCGCCCGCCGCTCCTTCTGGAAAAGCCGCTTCTGTCCACCCTGCGGCCGGAGAACCGGGAAAAGCTGGAAAGCCTGATGGACGGCCATCGCCAGATCACCGCCATCGCCGACCGGTCGGGCAACCGGATGCTCGGCCTCAACGACTGCACCGTCCTGCACGCACTCGGCAACGGCTTCGTCGCTGGGCCGTTCTCCACCCGGTTCCGCGGCAGCCGCAACGTCGGGGTCATCGCCTTCGAGGACACCCTGTTCGACGAGGACACCCTGCGCCGCGCGCGGAGCTACGACAAGCTCGTGGTCCATTCCGAATACAACAGGGCGCTGCTGGCCGAGCAGGGCTTCACCGACGTCGGCTGCGCGTTCCAGGGCGTGGACCCGGACGAACTGGCGCCGGTCCCGCCGGCCCGGCGCTTCGGCGACCGCTTCGTCGTCTTCTCGGGCGGGAAGGTGGAGTTCCGCAAGGGGCAGGACATCGTGCTGGCCGCCTTCCGCCGGTTCCATGAGCGCCACCCCGACGCGCTGCTGGTCACCGCGTGGCACAACCCCTGGCCGCACACCTCCGCCGACATCGCCGAGTCCCCGCTGGTGCCCTTCGCCCCCGCCGTGGGCGACAACGGCAAGCTGCGCATCGTGGAATGGGCGATGGATTGCGGTGTGCCGCCGGAGGGCTTCATCGACATGGGCTTCCTCGGGCGCGGCCAGATCCCCGCCATCCTGGCGGAGTGCCACGCCGCCATCTTTCCCAACCGCTGCGAAGGGGCGACCAACCTCGTCGCCATGGAGGCGATGGCCTGCGGCGTGCCGGTCATCCTGTCGGCCAACACCGGTCATCTCGACCTGATCCGTGACGACAACTGCCTGCCGCTGCTCCGGCAGGACCCAGTGGCCGATCCCGCCGGGCGGCGACGCGGCTGGGGGGAATCGTCCGTCGAGGAGGTCGTCGCCCACTTCGAAGCCCTCTACACCGACCGCGCCGCCGCCCGTTCCCGCGCCGACAAGGCGCGGGCCTTCCTGCGCGGTGAGCGGACTTGGCGCGCCTTCGCCAAGACTTTCGTGACGGCGGTGGCCCAGGGATGACGCCGGATATCGTGGATTCCGACGGCACCCCGTCACACCGGGCGGCGCTCGCGAACGATCCGGCCGATGCGGTCGCGTGGCAGCACTCGGCGCACAGCGCCCGCGCGGCGGGCGACGACCTGCGGGCGATCGCGCTGTTCGTCCGGGCCGCCCGCCTGCACGGTGACCTTAAGGCGCTCGGCCGGCAGATCGGGGAGCCCCTGGGCCGCGCCGCCGGACGGGCCTTGAGGCGCGTGCAGGACGGGGCGGCCGACGAGGCGGCGTCGTTGCTGGAACCCTTGGCGCGCGTCGTGCCGCCACAGGGCGATCTGGCCCGCGCCCTGGGTATCTTGCGGCTGGTCCAGGGTCGCGACGCGGAGGCCGAGCGGCTTCACGCCGCCGCGGGCTTCGAGGATTGCGGGCTGGGAGTCGCCCTGCGGGGGATCGCGCGCCACAAGGCCGATACCGATTTTCTCGGCACCGTGGTGATCCCGGCGCATCGGATGGAGGACACCATCGAGCGGGCGCTCGACAGCGTCGCCGCCGCGGCCCGCGTCTACCGCGAGACGATGCGGGACCCGCGGGCGCAGGTTCATGTCTGCGTCGTCGACGACGCCTCCCCCGACGGTACGGCGTCGCGGGTCCTGCGCTGGGCGCGGACTCATCCGGAACAGAGCGTCGCGCTGATCGCGAACAACCGCAACCAGGGAGCGGGCCGGTCGCGCAACATCGGCGCCGCCGCCGGGCTTGGCCGGTACATCTGGTTCCTCGACGCCGACGATTACTTTTTCGAGCGGCATTTCGTGCTGACGGCGACGGCGCTGGATCACACCCCCGACGCCGGGTTCGTCCGCACCGGGATGCAGTTCGACAGCATCGACCATGAGATCACCCCCGCGTGGCGCGAGGCGTCGGAGCTGAGCTACCCGTGCAATCTCTGCGTCCGGCGCGCCTGCCACGACATGATCGGCGGCTTCCCGGAGGAGGCGCCGTTCCACCCGGCCGTGGCCGACGACGTGGCCTACGGCCGGGCGCTCCACAGCATGTTCGGCGGAGTCCGGATCGCGGAGAAGACGGTCCACTACACGATGCGGGCGGACAACGCCCTGTCGCGGCAGCGCCAGACGATGACCAGCGGCGCCAAGCCGACGGAGCAGGTCACGTCCGACCCCCGCTACGTCGCGATCGCGATCCTGACCCAACGCCGCCTCCACGCGCTCAACGCCAAGAAAGCCGCACTTCTGCGCGACGGCGGCTGGACCGGACCGCCGTTCCTCACGGCTCAGGGGAAAGCCGGAGGTCCGTCTCCGGCTCCGGCGGCGGACCTTCCGGAAAACCGGGACGCCCCGCGCGCCAACGATCTCCTCGCGGTGGCGAAGGAGACCATCCAGGCAGGGCAGCTCGACCGCGCCGTCGCCGCGCTGACCCGCGCCGCCGCCGAGGACCCCGGCCGCACCGAAACCTGGTTCGAGTTGGGGTTGCTCGCGCACCGGCTGCGGCGCGACCGGCTTGCGCTGACGGCCTTCCGGGCGGTGGCGTGCCTTCACCCCGGCGCGGCCGCCGCGTGGTGCAATCTCGGCTCCATGCTGGTCGACACCGATGCCCATGCCCAGGCCGTCCCCCGGCTGCGCCGCGCCCTGGCGCTCCAGCCGGGCCTCACCAACGCCCAGCACCTGCTGGGCCGCGCGAACCAGCGGCTCGGGCAGGACCGGCAGGGAGCGCGGGCGCTGGAGCGCGCGCTCCGGCTGGACCCGATGCGGCCCGACATCAACGCGGACTGTGCGTCCGCCGCCCTGACCATCGGCGACGCGCCGGGTGCGGCGGAGCATGCCCGGCGGGCGCTGCGGCTCAGCCCGGAGCTGTACGGCGGCCACGCGGCGCTGGCCGCGGCCCTGGAATTGCTCGGCCGTCCCGACGCGGCGCTGACGGCCTGGGAGCGGGCGATCCGCTGCAACCCCGGGTTCGGCGAGGCCTTCACGCGCCGCGCCCTGTCCCTGCTGACGCGGCGGTGGGGGCCGCCTCCGGCACCGGTACCGGCGGGCGGGCCGGGCCGCCGCCTCGCCTCGACCGCCCTCGGGCGCAACGGGCGGTTCGGCAACCAGCTTCTCCAATACGGCGTCCTGCGCCTCTACGCCGCTCAGCACGGCCTCACCCTGGAGGTTCCTCCGTGGCTCGGCCGCCACCTGTACGATCACGACGATCCCCTGCCCGGCCCGGCGCTGCCGCGCGTGGCGGAAGCGGACGGGGAAGCGGCGCTGACCGCCTCCTTCCGCGGGGAACCCGTTACCGCATTGGCGAACCGCGACGTGTCCGGCTATTTCTGCGGTGACACCACGCCCCTGGCGCCGTTCAAGAAGGAGTTCCGCGCGCTGTTCATGCCGGGCCGCCACCTCCAACCCCACGCGGATGCGCTGCTCGGCCGTCTGCGCGACGCCGGCGGTACCGTCGTGGCGCTGCACCTGCGGCGCGGGGATTTCGGCTGGGGGCGGTTCTGGATCGCCCCGGCGTCCTGGTACCTGGATTGGCTGGAGATCGTCTGGCCGACGCTCGACCGCCCGCTCCTGTTCATCGCGACCGACGATCCCGCCCTGCTGCGGGAGTTCTCCGCCTACCGCCCCGTCACCGCCCGCGATCTGGCCGAGCCGATCGCGGGTGCGGAGTTCTTCACCGACTTCCACGTCCTCTGCCACGCTGACCGGGTCGCCATTTCCAACAGCTCCTTCTCTTTCGTCGCGACCATGCTGAACCACAACGCCAGTGAATTCCTTCGGCCGGAGCCGACACGCCGCGCCCTGGTCCCCTACGACCCCTGGGCAGCCCCGGTCCTGATCTGATCGCCGCACCCCGAACGCACGGACAAAGCACGGACGCATGGCCTTCCCCACCAAAGCCACCCTGGATCGACCCGACCCCACAGCGCTCGTCGCGGCGGGCCTCGCCCATCACGGGGCCGGCCGGCTGGCTGAAGCGGAAAGCGCGTACCGGCGGGTTCTTGCCGATCACCCCCGTCATCCGGACGCCCTGCATCTCCTGGGCGCGCTGGCGCTTCAAGGCGGCAAGCCGGCGGAGGCCGTGGAGTGGATGAAGCAGGCCATCCGCTCCACCCCCGACAACGCGACCTGCTTCTCCAACCTCGCCAGCGCGCTGCGGCGGCTCGGCCGGCGCGACGAGGCCGTGGCCTGCTGCCGGCGCGCCCTGGCGCTGGACGCCGGCTCCGCCGACGCGTTCAACAACGTCGCGAACGTGCTGTCGGACCAGGGCCGGCACGGCGAGGCCGCGACCGCGCTGCGCCGGCTGCTGCACCTCAAGCCGCGGCTGACCGAACAGCGGCTTCTGCTAGCGCAGGCGCTCATCCTGGACGGCCGCGCCGAGGCGGCGATCGAGGAGTTGATGGTGCTCCTCGGCATGGCGCCGTCGTCGGTCGCTGCCTACGCCAACCTGGGCATGGCCCACCGCCGTCTCGGCCGGGCCAAGGAGGCGGTCCGCTACTACCGCTGCGCGCTCGGCTTCGCGCCGGGCGATCCCGGCGTCCTCAACAACTTGGGCGTCACCCTCCAGGATCTCGGGCGCCTCGACGAGGCGGTGGCCTGCTTCCGGCAATCCATCGCAATGCAGCCGGACGCCGCGCACACCCACCTCAACCTCGGGCTGGCGGCCCGCGATCTGATGCGGATCGACGAGATGATCGCCCTGACGCGGTACGCGGTCCGGCTCGACCCGTCCCTGGCGGAGGCGCACACCGCGCTGAGCTTCGGGCTGCTCATCAAGGGCGAGCTGGAGGAGGGTTTCGCCGAATACGAATGGCGGTCGCGCATGGCCGACTTTCCATCGCCCCCGCGCAGCTTCGCCTCCCCCCCCTGGGACGGCTCCGACCTCACCGGCCGGACCTTGCTGGTCCATGACGAGCAGGGGGTGGGCGACACCATCATGTTCGCCCGTTTCGCCCAGCAGCTTCAGGCGCGGGGCGTGCGCGTCGTCATCGAGTGCAACAGCCAGCTCGTCCGTCTGCTCTCCTCCATGCCGGGCGTCGAAGGTGTGGTCAGCCGGTTCGACCCACCGCCGCCGCACGACGCGCACGTTGCCCTGGCCAGCCTGCCGCACCGGCTCGGTACCATGCTCTACACCATTCCCGCCGATGTGCCTTACCTACGCGCCGAGCCGGACCTGGTGACACGCTGGGCGGCGCGCCTGGGGCCGCCGCCCAGTCCGCGGACGGGGCTGCGGGTGGGTCTGGTGTGGGCGGGAAACCCCGGTTTCAAGGCCGATAACATCCGTTCGCCGCGCCTGAAGGCGTTCCTTCCGCTGCTGGACGTTCCGGGCGTCACGGTCTTCGGCTTGCAGAAGGGGGCGGGACGGCAAGACCTGGAGACCTGCGGGCCGCTGCCGCCGTCCTTCACCGACCTCGGCGCGGGGATTTCGGACTTCGCCGACACCGCGGCGATCATGGAAAACCTCGACCTCGTCATCAGCTCCTGCACCGCGCCGGCCCATCTGGCCGGGGCGCTCGGCCGGCCGGTCTGGACGGTGCTGCCCTTCGCCCCCGACTGGCGCTGGCTGGATCAGGGGATGTGCACGCCGTGGTACCCGACCATGCGCCTGTTCCGCCAGGACCGGCGTGGCGAGTGGGCGCCCGTCGTCGGCCGCGTCCGCGCCGCTCTCCAGGCTCTTGCCCGGTCCCGCCCCTGACCCGCGGCACCGGGCTTCACGGCGTCCAGGGTTCGAAGGGCCGGATGCGGCGGGCGGCGACGTCCGGCTCGACGAACAGGCGGGCACGGGTGTTGAGACGGGCGGCCAGGACGCTGAAGCCGCTCGCGGCGCTGGTGCCGACCACGTCGGCGTTCATCAGCACGTGGAAATCCTGAAGGAAGTCCAACCCCGCCCATTCCTCCACGACGTCGGCCCGCGTCAGGGGATGGAACTCCGCGAAGGCGTGCCGGACCGCCGCGACGTCGTCGCTGGCCACATAGAGCACCGGCCGGTCGAGGCGCGGCCACCAGTCGCGCAGCCAGTCGACATACCAAGCGGTCTCGGTGATCGGGTAGTTGCACGTCACGAAGTCGCCGCGCCGGATGTGGAGCGCGACCACCGTGTTCCCCGCCGCCCGCAACCGTTCGACCGCCGGGGCGAGGTGCGGCTCCCAGACCCGGCGCGGCCTCAGCCAGGACTGGACCCGCTGCCGGTATTCCCGCTTGTGCTCGAACAGGAACAGGGGCGAAAGGATGTCGCGGTCCGCGATCGGCGCCCGCTCCGTGGTGCCGCTGACCAGTTCGTTGAGGATGCGTCGGGAAAACAGCAGCGGCGGCAGCGGGTCGCTCTGCGGCGGATCGTTCAGCTCGAAGAAGGCGCCGCCCACCCAGTCGGGAGTCTCCAGCACGAAGCCATGCTTTTCGGCGTAGAGCCGGACCAGGATGTATTCCAGGACGGTATGGGCGAAGCGGCCCCGGGTGGCCAGCGACGACGAGGTCACGCGCGGGGGCCGGTGCCCGCCGTCCGCCGCCACGGCGGCGGGGCGGACCAGCTGAAGTCCCTGATCGGCCAGGGTCGCGCGCAAGGCGGCGAGCGACTTCACGGTGAAGAACCAGCCGTTGTCGCCGCGGACCGCCGCCAGCCGTTCGCGGGCCGCCCGGGGGGCGCCTTCCCGCAGGTCGAGCGCGGCGAGCGCGGTCAGGCATTCCCCGCGATAATCCACGCCGCCAAGCGGCGTCGAGGCCAGCCGGGTGAAGAACGCCCGCCCCTCGGCCAGCCGGTCGCCACGCAGGAAGACGTTGGTCAGCAACTCGACGCTCAGGGACACATCGACGCCGGGCATCGGCAGGCTTTCGATCAGTTCGCCTTCGGCCTCGGCCAAGCGACCCAGATCGCTCAGCACCGTCGCCACCCGCAGATGGGCGATGGCAAGCCCCAGCCGCGCCGACCGCCGGTAGGCACGCAGAGCCCCTGGGGGATCGCCATGGGCGTACAAGGCGTTGCCGAAATTGTACCAGTATTCCGGACTGGCCGGGCCGAGAGCAAGCGCGCGCCGCAGGCTGGTCCGGGCGGCGGCGGCGTCGCCGCGTTCGATCAGGGTGTTGCTCAGGTTCATGTGGGCGGGCGCGAGATCGGCCTTGACCGCGATGGCGCGGAGCAGGCTGTCCACCGCCTCGTCCAGTTGGCCGGCGCGGCGCAGGACCACCCCCAGATCGTGATGGACCTCGGCCGAACCGGGATCGAGGCGGGCGGCCCGGCGCAGCGCTTGAACGGCTTGCGGCGTCCCGGCGTCGCCCTGGGCCTGGAAGGCGTCGCCGAGGTTGCGCCAAGCCTGCTGGTGGCCCGGATCGAACAGGGTCAACCGCCGCCAGTCGGCGGTGGCCTCCGCGGCCCGGCCGGCCTTGTCCAGGATGGTGGCCCGGTTGGCGCGCGCCTCGACCCAGCCGGGATTGAGCCGAAGCGCCCGCCCGATCAGGGTCAGGCCGATGGCCGGCCGGCCGCTCTGCCACTCGGCCATCCCCAGCAGATACAAGGCGTTGGGGTCGGTCGGGTCGGCTTCCAGCACCCGGCGGTAGAGAGCGGCCGCCTCGGGAATGCGGCCGGCGCAATGATCGGCGAACGCGATGGCCAGGACTTCACCGATCGTGGCCATTACCCCGTCTCCCTCGACCTTCGAACCGCAACCCGGATTTCAGACGCGTGTCCGGGCGGCCGAAGGTAGCCCAGCGATGGCTGGCCGATCAACTCGGAGCGGGCCGGCTCGTTCCCGTGCAAGACGGAACGGTCAAAACATCGTCAGCTGGTCGCCGCGCGCCGGAGGGGGTTTGAAGTCGGCGCAGTTGAGGGCGGCGTCGCGGGCGTTGAGGCCGAGGCGCCGGCAAGCCAGCTTGAACCGCCTCGACAGCAGCTCCGCCACCGGGCCGGAGCCCTTCATGCGGCTGCCGAACCGGGACTGGTACAACTCCCCCTCGCGGCACTGCCGGATCAGGCTGAGCACACGGTCGGCGCGGTTGGGCGCGTGCTCGCGCAGCCATTCCTCGAACAGATCGGCGATTTCCAGCGGCAGGCGCAGGAGGATGTAGTTGGCCTGCGTCGCCCCGGCCTCCGCTGCCGCCGTCAGGATGGCTTCCAGCTCATGGTCGCTGAGCCCCGGGATCATCGGGCTGGCCAGCACCGCCACCGGCACGCCGGCCGCCGTCAGGTCGCGCATGGCGGCGAGGCGCCGTTGCGGCGTGCTGGCCCGCGGTTCCATGCGGCGGGCGAGGTCGCGGTCGAGCGTGGTGACCGACAGCGCGACGTTGACCAGCCCCTTGGCCGCCATCGGCGCCAGGATGTCGAGGTCGCGCAGGACCAGCGCCGACTTGGTGTTGATCATCACCGGCTGGTTGAAGTCGCGGCAGACCTCCAGCACCGCGCGGGTGATGCGCTGCTCCCGCTCGATGGGCTGGTAGGGATCGGTGTTGGCGCCGAGCGCCAGCGGCTGGCAGCGGTAGGATTTGGCACGAAGCTCCGCTGCCAACAGCTCCGCAGCACGGGCCTTGCGGAAGATCTTCGTCTCGAAATCCAGCCCCGGCGACAGGCCGAGATAGGCGTGGGTCGGGCGGGCGAAGCAATAGATGCAGGCGTGCTTTATAGATGTTGAAGAGTGTGCATTTTCCTCCTAACTCGTTGATTAATATACATATACTGATGATCTTCCAAAAATTTTGTGCATGTTCACAAGCGCTTCGCCCATGTGCACGGCAAAATGGGGCGCGAGGTGAGGTGCGAATTTTCAATTCGCGCCGAGCTGAGCGCAACCGTCCGTTTGACGGATAGGGACAAATATCAGCTTTGCGCCCTTTGTCGACGTCGCCGCGCCACAGCGGTGGCTCCCGATTCCCGACCGTCCGCTCCGTGCCAGCTGGCAATATGCCGGCGGAGTCGACAGCCGTGATCTGGTGATATCGGCCCGTGGGCTTAGGAGGTAAGCGACTTTCGCTCATGTCGCGCCGTCGTTCGTCCTGCGCTGATCGCGATCTTCAAAATGATCGACCAGATGAGGACGGCGATGGCCTGACGTGCGGCGATGAGGTGGGGTGGATCGAACATTAAGTTCAGCTTCCGAACTATCTGACTTCGATAGACCATGTTTTCGCATATGCCTGAGAAAATTGCCGCAGGCGAAAATCTCGGTATGCCGCCAAGCGCGAAACATCGACCTCGGCTGAGAGATCCGGACTGAAGCCCTTCTCATTCGTGATGCGAAAGTCTTCCGGAGCCCAGTTCCGCAGGAATTGTAGAAGCTGGAGGCGGTCATCAGCTATGGCGGCGTTGACATCGCAGCCGAAGTTCGCTTCGGCGATGGCCGCCCGGCGACGCACGGTGGCGGTGACCTCGTGCACCGGAGGCGCCGCCTTCTACATAAGAACCAGATGTTCGAGCATCGTCCCAGGCTTCGCGAGGTGGTCACTCGGAGGCAGTGCGTAGGGTCTAGTGGTTGCCGCATGGCGAACGTCCCGTGCGACATCGTCACATGATCGTCCGGTCATCTTGATCCCGAACTCTTGCGCCAGTATGTGAAGGTCCTGGATGCGGCGCCACCGACCATCAGTCTCATCGTAGACCCATTTCGGGCATCGCTGCACGTAGCGCGCGCGGACCTTCGGCCCTGTCCAAGCGCCGCTCAGGAGAACGTATCGCTGGATGACACCGAACAGGTCGATATAGCAAAAGAGCCGCTTATCATAGGAAAACAGCGACAGCTGGTGATTGGGTGGGAAGTCATCGGTCTGATAGCGTTCGGCCTCGTACAGGCCTTCACCCCAACCGGTCGGGTAGTAGGGCAGAACGACTTGATTGACCTGCGCGTCGTTGCCAATGATGTCGCTGTCATCGACGATCAGGTGTTTCATAAAGTTCCGATCAATACCGTTTTTTCGAGCATAACCGATCGCGATCTTTATGAGGCCCCGGGCGAGATCGAGGCTGTCGCAATCCACTCGGAGGAGACGTTGGTGCAGAAAGGCCGGGCTGGTGGCGGTCGGGAGGGCGAGCGGGTATAGAAGCGGCCCGCTGAAGCCGAGACCCCGATGCCCCACAAGGCCATCGAGCCGCGCCGCCACAAGATCCCGGAGGCCCGGTACCGTGTGGAGAACTGGGCGGCCTACGATGCGGCGCTGCGCCGGCGGGGCGACCTGACGATCTGGGTGACGCCGGAGGCGATCGCCGCGTGGACGCCGCCCGCCACGGGACGGG
>NZ_JBFUHT010000060.1:0-26628 GCF_056402275.1 Azospirillum sp. P4_B5 | reverse complement strand
GGTTCTCGCTTCGGATCCCGCCTCAGCAATCGCTGTTCAGGCCAGAAAAGCGTGTCGTTCTGGCGTCATCAACCGAAACGGCGACCCACTACATATAGATGGGCGGCTTCACGCAACTTCATTACCTTTGCATTCCCGGTAGTGACGATATTGTTTCCACTGCTGAAGTGTAAACCAGTGCAGTTAAGACGCAGAAAGCCACGCGGGGAAAGTTTCTCGCTGCCCCAATTGGAAATGTTAAAGTGTGGGTGCCAAACGCCAAGAACCAACACAACTGCATTCAGCATGAATATGCAGACAGCGGCAGCAAAAAAAATAACAAAAAGATCAGATCTTGACATACCAGAAAAAAAGAATTCCACTGGATAATTACTCTGAACTACTCTTAAGAATACGATAGCATTCGCCAGGAATCCAAATACTAACGAAAATAATGAGGCTATTATCAGTATAGCGGAGATAACACGAAAAATATATGACCACCCTAACCGGCTGGTAACGATGGAATGCCAGAACGCGCGCATGGTATTATTCATGTATAAATCCCCTAATATCATCAAAATGCGCCAAAGAACCTCTCATGGAATGACAGTTGTTAGGCCTTATTGCTCAAAATTTCAATCCCCTCTTTGCTATGTTCCTAAAATCGACGCCAGGATTTTGACCAAATTCGCCACGATCGGTAGTCCGACCAGAACGGACAAACACGCGATGTCGCCGGCACGGCTGGGAAGAAGGAAGCCAAGCCCAACGCCAACCGGCTCCTTGGGAAGCAGCAGCACGGCAGAGACAACCGCCCAGCCTCCCGCCTGAAGCATCAGCCAGAACGCCGCCAGCGTCGAGACGTCCGCAGCATGGTAGGCCGTGACGCCTCCCGACTGCCTGACCACCACCGGCTGGCCGGCGGTCAGGCCGAACAGCATCGCCGCGCCGATCAGGATGAACCCTGTTGTCATGAGACCCGTGGCCCAGCGTTGGCGTCGATTCATCTGTGCTTCCCTTGTTGGACGTCAGCAACAATATCGCACGCCGCTTTGGCCTCAGGCCGTCACCTTCCAGAATGCCAGAACATCCCGAACTTGATCACGCGGGTAGTGGATAAGTTCGGGGTTGGCCAAATCAGCACGCCATTTCGCTTTTCGTTTCGCAATTTCTGCAGCAATCCGCTCGGAGAACGGCGACACACCGGGTGGTACAAGGTTCGGCTGCGCAGGGCTCGGCCACTGGTCAGGATAATGCGGAGGAAGCACCCCACCACGGATTTCAGCAGCCGCATCCGCTACAGAGGGGTGTTCGCAAGCCCACCCGTACAGATGAAAAGCACAGGTCCGAAGGAGTGTCTTCACCTCAGGCAAGGCATCGGTAAAAGCCTTAAGTGCAGTTGGAACCCAAACCATATTGGCAATACAGGAGTAGTAGCGTGGATCCTGTACGATGCTGCTGCGCGTGGCAAAAGTTGGATCGTCGTAGCCCCATATATGACAAACAGTCCAATTGTTCGGTTTGGGCGAAGCAACGTCAAGCGCGGCCACTAGAGCTTTCAGCGCGGCAACATTACCTTCGGCTTTTTCCAACGTGATTTGTGAGCCCTTCTTGGTGTTGGTTGCCGGGCGCTGCCATCCAGCGCTGTACAACGGTTGTCCTCGGGCGATTTCTGGGCACCAGACGGGCAAGCGGCAAAATGTGTCAGGAGCTACCCAACGAGCAGTACGAACAATCAATTCGACGACAGCCGGTATATCGTCGTGTATTGCTGCGTTTCCATCGGGAATGATGATACCGCCTCTGGTCAAAATTTTTCGCTCCTTTGCTGAACGCGTCAGAACAGGTGCACGAAAGCTGCCGTGAACGCGGAGAACGTCATCGAGGTTTGTCCACGCTCCGTCTTGGCGCCTCTTCCGCGATACCGGCCGCGGTGGACTCCCCTCGGCTCAGTCAAACACCCTGACGCGGCGTTGATCAAGTGGGTCAGGAACCCAAGGCGGGTGAGTGAAGCCCACGATCCAAGAAGGTGGCACGTCATAGCGCAGACTGAAGCCGAAATCCTGGGGGTACGTGCGCACTTCGTCCCAGGCTGCGATGCGAGCCCAATCCCTGAGTAATAGCTTGGTCAATTCGTCCTGGAGTGTCGGAGCCAAGCGGTCGATCGGCACATCCACCTCGATTATCGTCGGCCGCCCGCGGGTGGTCAGTACCTGCCTTTGACGGCCGAGGCCAGCCGTCAGGAACTCGCTTCCGTAGATCAGGTAGTGGCCGCAATGTTCCACGAGGAAGCGGTCGTCCAACCCGAAATAAACATGCCCTTCCCGTGTCGCCGGATCGACCCGCTCCGTCATACCGGAAAGCAGCGGAAGCAAGTCGTCATTGCCGGGATCGGCTTCGAGCCATTCCCGCGTTTGTGCGATAATCGCAGCACAATCCAGCACCCGGATTCCGTGCTTCCGATAGCTGTCGAGGTCGACAGGCCTGCATCCGTGATAGACGCGCAGGGTCTGGCTGCTCAGGCGCTCTGCAAGATCATCGACCAATCCATCGGCGTCCTCGTCCAGGCAGTGTGCCAGCAACTCCACCCATTCCGAATCATCGAGGTACCAGTCCTCGGTGTCGGCCAGTTTGATCCGCGGCCCAGCCGCGCAGGCGAGCCTGCCGCCCAGAGCGGCGTCGATCATTCCCATCCACGACGTGGGATCCTTCCAGACGATGGCGGCCATAGTTTGTCCGTGAAATTGTGGTGCCTCAGCACCTGTCATTGGGCTTTCTGAGTGAACAGGATCGTGCCGTTCCGACTGTCCAGAACTTCGAGCGTCACGTCGCGAGCCTTCACCAAGCACATGTCCGTCCAATTCTCCTATTCCATGCGCGGCTCAGAGCGCCTCAGGGTTCCTTAGATCGACGCCCGGGCAGCGTCGACGCCGTCCAAGCAAATGGCGATGGCCGCGAACTCTGTGCGGCCGGGGTACAGGGTCGGCAGGGCCGGGTGCGCGTCGGCGCCGACGATCCGGAAGCCGGTCACGGTGCCATGCAGCCGGCGGCGCTTGCCGTAGCCGTGGGAGAGGGTGACGCGGCGGCCCGGCCAGCACGTCCGCTCATTCCAGCGGGCACCATAGGGGCGGTATTCCTCCGGCTTCCGGCCGGCGGCGAACGCCTCGAAATGCTCCGTCTTCAGCGGAACGAACAGGGCCTTTTCCACGGTCACCCCTTCCCTTTCTGGATGCTGGTCTGCTAACGGGCCCCTGACGTCCCGCCCGAGGCTCGTTATGCGCCTGTTCCATCTTGCCGAAGGGGAAATCGCTCACGACGCAGCGTCAGCGCCGCTCGGCTGGGAGCCAAGGCAGGGTTCTTCGGTAACCTGAGTTCACGGGCGTGCATCTTGCCATACATGGTCTCGGCGATCACAGGCGACACCTCGACCAGTACCTTTCCATCAGATTCGGGTCTGAACCCGATGAGGCCCCCATCGAACAGGGCATGGATGTCCGCCCTGAGCAGTAGTCCGTTCGCGGGTAGCGCACCTTGGCTACCGGAAAGCGCATAGGGAATAATATGCGCCGCCTCCAGCGCTTCAGGGACTCGGCAGCCGGTCACTGCGCAACGCGCGGCGTATGCCTCCAGCAATGTGGCCCGGAATGCGGGCTGCCCCTGCCTCGTTGACCTTAATGCTGAGATGAGATTGCGAAAAGCATCGAGAGGCACGCTGTCTGGGTCGAAGTCGTCATATGGATCCTTTGCCTCCTCGGAGTTCTCCACCGGCCGCGGCAGCGCACCCTCGGCCATCAGAGCCACAGCTGCCTCGGTATTGAGCGCACTTTCCCTCCAGATTCTTATAACCTCGGCATGCCCTTGTCGGAAGTTGTCGGAAAGGAAAAGCTCGCGCACGCGACCGGCTGGCCCAGGCCTAGCGGGTTCGATCCACCCCTTCGCGATCGCCCTTGCAACCGTGCCGGCATCCAGACGCCAAGGCATCCCCGACTCATCGACAAACGCGTAAGGCACGGGGGCTTCGCCTAGGACGGCGGCCAGTCGGGCAAGGATGCCCTTTAATTGGCCGAGACGGGCGCCCTCCTCTACCTGCACACCGATCCGGGCGTTCAGGGCGGTCGCCTTTGGCCAGCCAAAGGACTTTGCTTCGAACAGCGACTTCATCGGCTTGTTGCCGCCACCGAGGAACTCTGGGAGCGTAGTTGGGACGACTGGGAGGGAACCAACATCAAGGCCAGACCAAAGGTAGCCGGAGGTGCCGGAGCCTCCGCCCTTCCATGACGTCGGGTCGGGTGTGCGCCTAACGAGGACCTGCACCCGGCGGCCTTGATCGTTACCGCTCTCGACAGCGACAAGTGCTTCTATCCTACCGTGAAGATAAGAGGGGCTTCCCTTTTCCTCATGCAACGCGAACACGACACCAGGTTTGATGTGACGCTCCGCTACTACCCACCACCCGCTAATGAAATGAGTGTTCGTTAGGTCAGTCACATTGGTAGAGTGCCTGCACACAAGGTGGATTTCTTCAACTTGGTTGGCCATCTTGTATTGGTGGCTCCCTTTCTGGACGACCAAATTATTCTCAGCTCTTGGACCAGTGAGCATGAACTTCGTTCAAAGCCGTAACGAAAAACATGAAGCGATCGGACACGTCGAAGCCCAGACGGCTCGACATTGTGAAAAATCCCTCTCCAGGAAGCGACCCGGGAGCACCGTTTTCTGAAGTGACAATCACCGCTGAAAGTAGAGGGCGGCCAGCCTCGTGCTCAGCCGTCGATATGTCGCAAAGCAGGTCACTGATCGTCGACCGATCTCCCTCAAGTTTCATGTCCAACCCGAGTGGCGCGGCGACATCACTGTACGTGGCAACGCGCTTGCGTTTCGCGATTTCAATGAGCCGGTTGCGTAAAGTTTCATTCATCACGGCCTTCCTACATGGATTATGAATCAGCCAAGGTCGTCGTCTTTCATCCAATCCCATGGCGTCGGAGGTAGATCGTAGTCCAGCTCGTCCCATGTGCTGGTAATTGCCGTGCCCTCAGGATAGGTCTCGGCGAACTCATTAATGGCCTCATGGAAGTGACGCCGATGATCGGGCATGACCATCCGCCATTCGCCGTCGCCCTCCTTGCGGAAAAGCTTGTACTTGCCATTGGCCTGCCGCTCGTGGCCGTATGCGATAGTGCAGAACTGAGTAATCATCCCAATTTCCTCGCTTGGTTTCAGAGATGTTAACGGTTTATTTTATGTCGCCTTACAAGATGAGCATTTAATGTCCGTATAAGTTGGATGTCGTCTTTCCACTTCGTTCACCGATAACTGTATAGCTAAACTCTGGGTATCCGCTTCGATGATTACTGTTTCATGGCCATTACTTGCGCTGTTCTTATAGGCGACTCTGCAAGACCATTTTATCGTATCTTTCCCATGACAGGATACGCATTTTACTCGGGTGAACGAACGATCAGATTGAACCACTAGGACCTCGGCAAGAGAAGCCGCTACAGAGCCAGTTTCGGCTTCTATAGTTACTGTTCTATTGCCATTACTCTTGCCGTGTTGATATGAGACCCGACATTCATACGATTTCTTGGTAGATGAAGCCAATTCTGAATCCTTTTCCATCATTTTCTCCATTTATAGACAGCGGCAGGTCAATGCCCGCCTGGACATCTCAGCGTCGACGCGGCGGTTGACCAGGCTGAGCCAGCCGCTTCGCCATGCCCCACTGCCCCAGCGCAAATGCCGCGGCCGGATCAAGAGCCTCCGGAGGCTCGGCATCTGCCGGGCGGCGCCTGTCGGTCATTTCAGGATCTCGGACGGGTGATAGCCGGCGGTTCATGAGGCCTCGCTTTGTCTGCTGGTGGAGTCTACCGCGCGCATGCTCGCCATGCGCGAAAATTATGAGCTTGGCCGGCGCCGTTGGCGCGCAGGCCCTGCAGCTGGTGACCGGCACCTGCCGGGTGCTCGTCCAGTTCCACCACCGCGGCGGCCGACCGGGCGGGCGGTGCTGATCCTGCTGCTGGCCGGCGCCGTTGGCGCGCGGGACCTGCGAGCGGTGACGAGATCCACGCTCACCGCGGCGGCCGGCGAGCCGGGCCTCCTTTGGCCGGGCCTCCTTTGATAAAATGCCTTAAAAGTCGTTGAGGACCTGCGGATCAGGCCTCAGGGGAAGGGATATCAAAGACCAGAACCGCAAGGTGCATCTCGCGAGCCTCGTCAGAGTTTTGCCGGAAAACATACCGGAATGACGTTTCCGAAGCAGCTGCGAGCTTGCGCTTGAAGTTGGGATGTTTTCCTGTCTGCTCCTGAACGGACTGAAGGACCCCGGAGAAGTTTCTGTTCCGGTTGAAGATGATCACAGCTGCCTTGGTGTCCCGCCACGTCAGATACGAGAGCAGCTGGTCGATCGTGCCATCGTATCCTTTTTGTCCATGCCAAAATTTGCACTCTGCGATGAAGACGTTCCTCTCGCCGGACCGGATAAGGATGTCGGTCTTCCCGGCTGCGTTGAACGTCTCTCCTGTCGCAGAATCATAATGCCCGTTTAGATGAACCAGAATGTGGTCACGCAGCGCCTCCTCCCCCATTCGCGCGAAGGATGCAGGACTACGCTCAAACACTACGGCGACCTTGCCAATGATACTGAGAATGTGCTCGAACTCATTGGCATCCAACGCAGGCTCTGGTTTGAAGGACGCCTTCGGGGCGGGAGGTGGCCTGACCTCCATCCTCCGCCGGACCTCGGGTGCTGCATAAGTCAAAGCTTCGTCCGGCCGACGCTTCATCGGGATGCCAATTGATGCCACAACATTCGCCTGCGCGAGAAGACGATCCTTGCGCGCCGAAATCTTCTGGCGGACCAAACCCGGCAATTGCTCATTCCAATTGGCGAAATCGTTCCGAAGCCATTGAAGGTGTTCCGCAACTTCGGACAGTCGCCTATTTATTTCTGCCCGGATGCGTTCGCCATCTAACTGGACATCGGCGAATCGAAGATAGATGTGGTCGCTACCAATCATAATCCGCGGCGGGCTCATGGTGAACCTAGATGCCCGGACGTGAAAGAGATCTGGATCGCCGGTGAAAGGCGCTGCAACTATGATCTGCTGTCCGCTCACTTCCGCCCTTTCTCCCCGGCGGAAGCCGTAGTCGAAACGGTGGCTGACATCAATTTTGGCCTCGCCCTGGCTTTCAACAAACACGGCATCCGGGTCAACGACCGGAACATCAAGCTTGTATTTCTCGTTGAAATAATTCACTAAATCTTCCATCGGAGAAGAAACAACTTGATTTGATGGCAGTTTATCGACCTCTTCCTGAATCATCCTTCCGTAATTGGAAATCATGTCAAAATTGCTGCACTTGGTTCCCATCAAAACTTCTTCGCGCTTGTAGTAGGGCATTCGTATCTCCGGATTTATCTTCAACGCAGCGGGACGGTAGGCCTCAGATCCCAGTCTCTCCTATTTTGCGGACCGCTCACGCCGTCTGCGCGGCATGAGGCGGTTCGCAAATGCGTTCCTCGTCCGCCTCGATTTTGCGCACGATCTCTTGGAATGGAGCGACGGCGGTTGCGTGGTACCGGCGGATGAACGCGAGCCGCCTCTCTAAGAAAAATTGCACGTCCACGGCGCGCCTCCTATCCTGGAATGTCAAATAGGTCATGGTTGGGTTGACATAGGACAGACTAACGCCGGCCACGTTGTCGCCAGAGTTGCCATGCTTGTAGTGTGCTCTTGGTACTTGCGATGCGTGCGGGGTCATAGCTTAGGGATTGGCGCCAGTTTGGCGTTACGATATCGCGCAACATGTCAGTAAACGTTGTAACGTCGAGGAAGTAATTAGGGTAGGCTGACTTGAGGTTTTCAGCCTTATCGACCTCGACAAGGACGGAGTTCACGGAAGCGTTAGCTGCCTCCTCGGCTCCGTAGGACGCCGCCGCGCCTTCCGGTCCATGGAAACCCCTAACCCGAACTATGCTCTCGATCGCCCCCGGTTGACGGTGAAACTGAATGAGAAAGAACTTGGCGTTCGCCGCAATATTACGATCAATGACATTCAACGCCTTGTTTAAGGTCTCCAAGAAGCGTACGGCATCCAGTTTGCTCGTGAGTTCGGCTAGCTCTTGGTGCCGCTCATTGCTGCGTAATGGTGTATCTGGCACTACAGGGCCGCCTTCCTGCGCAGCAAACTCAGCTGACATGAGTGCAAAAAGCCGCCTCCAGTCGGCGTTACCTTCTCCTGACTTGAAATCTTCACCCCGCATCATCCCAACGGCTTCCACTGCTGTCGCCCAGGAGTGCTGAAGGCGTGTTCTAATTTGTATTTCTACCTTTTGATCTGCGTATGGGGTGTCATGGTCGTATTTGGGCTGGAAGCGCAGCACCACGTGGTAGCTGCGGTAACCGTCGCGCTTCGGCTCGGCAATATAGTCGTTCTCGCTGTGCACGACATGATGGCTGACGCCTTCGCGATAGCGTTGGACTACTGTAGTCACATCGGCCATTTGATTAAGGATCGCGCGACAGCCTCCAAGATCCTGTATTTGTGGAAGCCTAATAGAACTTGACCGCAGCTTTCGCCGGATTGACGCCATGCGCTTCATGCGAGCAGATGTAAGGCCGATTATTCCAGCATGCCTTAACCCTTGGATCAACTCATGACGGATGCGACGCATTGGGAATGCGTGCGAGTCACGCCAGTTATAAGCAATGCGGAATATTTCGCTTATCTCATCTGCTCTCGCTGGGTCATGCAGAATTGTGCCGCTTAAAATCTTTCCTGCGGCTGCAATTTCGCTCTTAGTGTACCTGCAATAAGGGTAATCGGACATGGCGCCGCGAACGCTCCTTTACTGGAACCGGTGTGTGTTGTTGGCGGCTGCCTCGGCGAAACTGATCGCCCCGGTGCGTGTCGCGACTGGGCCGACATCGTGCTCAGGCTGATCGGTCAGCCACTCAGCCATGACTGGCTCGCTCAGAATAGAGTTCCTCGATCGGCTGGTCGCCAAGCAGCTTAAAACCCTCTACTGCCGCGGCGCCGTGCGCGGTCAGGCGGCAGAGCACTCCAGCCGCATCAGCCTTGACCAGCTTAAGGGCCACCAGCTCCTCGTACGCCTGCGCATCGGCTGGAGCAGGAGCATCCTGCCAGTTACGCCAAGCGCGCAGATCAAGATGGCGCAAGGCAGCGACGTGTCTGCTGTCGAGATCCCGAGGCATGTCTCGCATGGCGGTGCGGCCAGTCTCCGTAATGGACAGGGTCCATTCGGCCAGATTTCCGTCGCGCTCCCCGTTTTGCGGTCGAGTCCATTCGATCAGCTTTGCCGCAGAGGCGGTCATACGGAACGCGGTGGACCGTTCACGGGTAGACAGAGATGCCCCGGCCAGCGAGCCGCCGGCTTCAACCAGGCGCTGAAGCAGAGACCTACGGGCGGCGGACAATGAACCTCGGAAAAGGTTCAACGGTTGCAGCTCGCAGATGCTCATAGTCGGCTCCGAAGTGAGACATGACGATATTTATTGGAAGAACGGCACGCCAAGATCGCGACAGAAAACTTCGAGGTCATCTAGCGTGTGCACATGGCCAAATTCGATCACTCTGTTGACCTTCTCCCGAAATTCCTTGCCGTCGTCGCTAACTTCCGTCAGCGCAAAAGTCGTGATGGACGACTCCAAGTTCCCGTGTGCCATTCCGATCACGCCGCCACGGTGCGCATCCAGCAGCGGGGAGCCGCTGAAGCCGGCGGGTATCGGAAAGGTGATTTCGCATGTCGACCGGGTGCGCGGAAGGACCGGCTTGCCTGCGTTGGTCCTGCAGATGTTCCCCTTGAACATCCTTGGATCGATCGTGATGGAGGTGCCCACCGGCTGGTCTGATGAGAAGCCCATCACCGCCACATCGAAGCCCGTAATAGTGACGCCGCGCAACGCCGGAGGACAAGCACCTACCCTCGGTAAATGACCGACTGCGAAGTCCATGGTCGGGTGGCAGCGGAGGTTGTCGACCGGATAGAAGTCCCCGGTCCTTGCATCGCCAGCGACAGCCCGCTCTTCACTTGTCAGTGATTCGATGACGTGAGCACGGGTGGCGAGCGTTCCCGCGCGATTTATCAGGAACGAGGTGCCGATGAACCGCACCAGAACGTTGTCTTGGATCGTTGCCGCGAACAGGGGGTAGATGAAAATGCTCATATCGACCGTGAACCCACCGGCCTTCTTGAGGTCACGTCCTCTTGTGTGTTTTTGCAGGCGCTTGGGCATGGTCTAGCTCTTGTCCTCAATTGGTTGTTTCTTCGGCCGGCGCCCACGCGGGGCGTCGCGCGCCCCGAACTTCCGCCGCAGCGTGATCGGGGCGACCCCGTGACGCTCCGCCACTTGGGCTTGGGTCAGCGAGAGGTCGCGCCAGTCCTGTTCGGCCTCTGGCGTGGGATTCCACGCCTTGTTTCCGCCTGCGGCGGCCTTCAGGCCGGCGGCAAGGCGTTCCGCCCGCACTGACCGGGCTTTGCGGACGCGCTCTGCCTTCAGCAACGCTTCTGCCGCCAGAGTGGCGGCCGACAGATCGGCACGCGGCGTCTCGGCGTCAAAGGTGGCGCCAGCAACGGCGTCGTGCACAGAGCACCCGCGGTCAATCAGGGTGTCGATCACGGCCCTGATATCCCCGGCAGATACCCCAAGCCGATCAAGCCCGGCCACCACCAGCCGCGCCCCCGGCCGCAGGTCGGCCAGCACGGCGGCCCGGTTGGGCAGCGCGTCGCCGGTCACCGTCCGATGCGCCCGTCGGTCGGGCAGGCGGTCGACATAGACGGGCGCATATTTCCCGTCCACCTCCACGCCGGCCGCGCGCAACGCGTCAAGCTGGTGGGCGATGGGTATACCGTTGCGGGTTTGCCGTGCGTATCCGCGGTTCACTGCCATTGAAAAAATTGTATCCCATGACGAAAGCCCTTGCATGGTGCCACAGCGCCAGATACATTTCAAGGCGAGAGTTACTAAGGCGCTTCAGCAACCGGCGGGACGTCGGGCTGGGCGTCCCGCCGGTTACCTCTTTACGTTATAAAATCACTTTGGCCTAATGAGTTGGAGCCACATTGTGACGGTCATACTTGGATATTGTTGGGGCAAAGGCGCGTTCCTCGCCGCTGATAGTCGGCGCTGGGACTTGGTGCAAAACCGCGTTCTGCCCCCTGTCGTTAAGTTGCACTCCATCGGAAATCTGTTGTTCGCACAGGGTGGGCTCGGTACCTACGGCGACCGCCTCCGAGCGTGCATCGTGGAACAGCGCTCCGCTATCCGCCAATCATGGGAGCGCATGATCGGCACCGCCATTCCCCATGGCCGCCAGCTTCATGCTGAGGCTCTTGAACACGCGTCCCGTGAGGGCGTGACCTCCGTCCCAGACATGCGAATTATCGGAGCTGGCTTTGATCCCATGAAGGGACACGGCTTCGTCAACATGCTGACACTCCCGGATGGCATCACCACATCGTATCGACCTGGTGGCGTTCCCTTTCTTATGGGGCCGGATACGCCACGGTTGGCGAGGGTCGCCCAAGGAGTCGCTGTCGACCAGCATCGATTTGGCGACCGCCAGTTTCAGCTTGATCTCTGGGCTGCCCGTACAGTCGCCTTGATGGAGCAGGAGTTTCCACAGAACGTCGGATATCCGATTGATATGGCGGTTGTGCGCAGGGTCGGTTCTAAAACGCATTCGGTAGCACGGCGCTTTGACACAGCGCCTGGTGAACACGACCCAGTGTTCGCGGCACCCTGGTCGAAATGGCCGTAATATGCTCATTCCATAAAATTCCGGCCAGAGGAGGGCGGCATGTCCCGAGAGAACGAACGCAAAGACGTCGAGCGCCGCCTCCGGAACGCCCGCGTGCGCCTGAAGAGGGCCAAGAGCGACGTCGAGGATCTGGAGGGGCAGCTTGCCGTCCTCGATGAGGAAGACGCCCTGGACCTCATCAAGTCCTGGCGCGGCGTGCCGGACTGGTCCGCCCTGCTCCGATCCGAGACCGCGATCCACCTCTACATGCTGAAGTCCTTCTTCCTGGAGAAGATGGGCCTGAGCCACCGTGGCAAGTGGACCGATATCGATCAGACCGTCGTCTCGGTCGGCGTTGCCGATCCCAAGGAGCCAGAGGCTGCTGTCTCCTATGTGTCCCGGATCGCCGCCGCGATCGAGACCGTTCTCCCCCATTTCGTTATTCATGACGACGGGCTGGCCTGGTTCAACGTCCACGGCCGGGGCATCGAGGGGTTTGCCCTGGAGCTGCGTGTCGCGCCCGACCTGTCCGTGGTCAAGATCCTCCGCCTGGTCTACCAGCGGGTCAAAGAGGAGATGGTGTTCGACGGGCTCAATGACGCCCTGTTCCACCTGCAGGGCAAGCACCCGGCCAGCGACGCCTTCGAGGACCCGAGCGATCCGGCCCATGCACCGGGCCAGTCGGGGCAGGCACTGCGCGAAGCGCTGAGTGCCTTCCTGGAGGGCTGCCGGAGCGCTGGAGCGCCCGTCGACTTGGCCGGCGCTGACGTGCTGATCGCCGCCGCCGGGCCTGCCGACATCGCCGCCTGATTGTCCATCTGACCCCGGCCGCAGGAGGGCCGCCATGTTCCCCAGCATGATCACCGTCGGACAATCCGCCAACGCCGAGGCCCGCGTCTTCCAGGCTCGTGCCGGCATGCACAAGGGCAAATGGACGTGGGAGGTCGCTGACTGGATCGGCGGCCATTTTGATACCGAAGCCGAAGCCGCTGCTGACATGCAGCGCGTGCGCGACCGCGAGCGCATCTGAACCCGTCTGCAATACCCCACTTTCCCGGCCACGGAGGGCCGCCATGTCCGACACCAACACCGATCGCATCGTTGCCAACCACCCCGTCACGACCGAAGGCAACACCACCATCGTCCACCATGATGACTGGGATGGTGAGCTATTCCGCCTGCCGTGGATGGCGACGAACGATCAGATCGCCGCGGTGATCGCCTTGGCGAAGGAAGCGAAGGAAAGCGGCTACTCTTCGGGCAAGCAGGCCGGTCGAAATGCTCTGGCGCACGACATGCGTAAGCTGCTGGGCTGGCCTTCTCAGTATGAGATGGATCAGGCTCACGTCCGTCTCGACCGCCTTGAAAACGGCAGCTCTCATAATCTCTGAAAAACGCCGGCCCCAAAAAGCAGCGCCACGCGAGGAAGACAGCTTCATGCGTTTTACGCCCAAGCCCCTTGACATCGCCGACCTCGACGGATTCGCCAAGAACGATCTTTTTGGCCTTCAGCCGTTCGGTGAGAACTTTGCCAATCTCGTGCAGCGCATCGATGAACCGTTGGTGATCGCGCTCGACGGTCCTTGGGGAAGCGGCAAATCAACCTTCGCCAGACAGTGGGCCGGCCTGTTGCGTCAGCGCAAGGTGCCGGTGATCGTCTTCGATGCTTTCGCCAACGACCACCAGCCTGACGCCTTTCTTGCGTTGGCCGCCGAGATCACCGCCTTGGCCCGCCAGCACCTGCCTGAGGACAGGAAGACGGTGCTGACCTCCTTCGTTGACAAAGCAAAAAAGGCTGGCAAGGTACTCCTGCCCACGTTGGCGAAGGTGGCCGTCCGTGGCGCAAGTCTTGGAGTTGTTTCGGCATCCGATCTCGACAGCTTGACGGAGGTTGCGGGCGATGTCGGCAAGGGTGCAGCTGGCGATGCCGCCTCCCTTGCGGAGAAACTGATCGAAAAGCGTCTCAATGCCGTGGAAGCCGATCGCGCTGCCCTCGACGCCTTCCGCGACGATCTCTCCAGGCTCGCCGCCGCCTTGCGGAGAGCATCGGCTGATGCCGATGCGGACGCCCCAGGTCCAGCGGGCGAAGCTCCTGCCGCCGGCCCTCTGGTCTTCATCATCGACGAGCTCGACCGATGCCGCCCGAGCTTTGCCCTCAGCCTCCTAGAACAGATCAAGCACCTGTTCTCCGTGGACGGCGTGTGTTTCGTCCTGGTCACGCATATGCCGCAGATCGAGACCGTTGTGCGGGGCCAGTACGGCGCCGAGATGGACGCCCGCACCTACCTGGAGAAATTCTTCCATCTGCGCCTCCAGCTGCCGAACAAGGCGGAGCACGGGAGGTCTATCCAGCAGCGTTACCTGAAGCATCTCTGGACATCGATGGCGCTGTCCACTGATGACCATGTCTATGACAACCACGCACGCGAACTGATCAGCGTGCTCAGCACCGTACACCCCGTCTCTCTGCGCACCCTCGAACGCGTCGCCTCCGTGGTCGTGCTGCTCTACGCCGCTACGAACAAGCGCCACCTCCGCGTTCCGTCCCTCATGATCGGCCTAGTTTTCATGAGCGTCCACGCGCCGGCTCTTTATGCAAAGGCACGTGTTGGGCGGATCACTTGGGCGGAAGCGTCGGAGTACTTCAACTTTCCGAGCTGGCCGAATGGAGGAAAGAGCGCGGAACGGTTTGCCCAGTGGTGGCAGTACGCGACCGACCCGGCCCTCACGGACGAAGCGGTTATCGAGGCCTGCTCTCGAAGCCTCTTCGATTATAGTGTTGGGGGCGGGCCGGAACTGCTGCCTCTGATGGCCGCGATCCTCGACGACCTCGCACCCGCCGTGCGCTGAGGGTACCGGCCGCCGGATCTCCAGAAAACGCCCGGTATGTGAATTCCGCCGGTGCGCGAAATCGGTTCCAACCTTCCCGTAGAATGATCGGAGTGAAGCCGCGCTGCAGCGCGCGGCCAGACCGGAGCGGAGACAGGCCAATGCATGGACGCGCGAGTTCCCGGCTTCCCGAAGGGCTGGCGGCATTTGTGCGCGTTGCTCCTACGGACCCTTGGACGCTGGAAGCCGTCAGGCTGCTGAACATGAACGATCATGATCGGCATCACGCGATCTCATGCTGGAGCATACCGTATCGCGGCGTGTTCGCGGCCGAGCTGGAGCGGATGGCCAAGTCGTTGCCACAGGGCGGGCCGGCGATGGCAACCTTGCGCACATTAGGGAACTCCGTTCGGTCAGCAACCCCGACAGGAGGTTCGCTTGGTTCGCGGTCCTCATCCGGTTCCGGCAGTGGCTGATCGGCACCATCGTCGTCTTCAATTAGAACGCTATGGTCAGAGTTCGAGGCCGCCGGTTCGAAGACCTGGCCCCGTCCGCTGGACATTGTCACGCGACGCGGGAGGGAGAACAGGGACATCGAGGCCACGGCCGCGGGCAACCTGGCGCAGTATGTCCAACCCGCCGTCGAGTGCGGCGATCTGATCGATGGGCCGGGCGTTTCCGGACATCAACTCTCGGCGGGTCGCCTGCGTGACAAGCGCTCGCTGGGTCAGCACGGCGTCCGAACTGACGCTGAGTTCGGCGGCAAGACGACGGCGCTCGTCCGCCGATGCGGCGGCGACCGGAAGGCGGGCGACCTCGGGCAACCCCATCCCGGGGAGCTCGGTGTAGCTGCGTGAAGGCTGGTGCGGTACGGGTGTGTACGACTCTGGGACGGGCCCGCCGCCGATGGGGCTGCGGCCGCCGGAAGGCTGGGCATAGCTGGTCTGCGGGGTGAAGCTGACCGACGTGACGCCGACCGGGGCATCGTTCATGGACTGCGCGCCGATCGCCGCGCAACGGGTTTGGGCGCCTTCCCACTGAACGCGCGCGAACTCAGAATAAGCTGCGGTGAAATGCGGGTCGGCAGCGATGCGGTCGGCCGTCACTTCGCGCGCCCTCTCCGGGTCGCGACTCCTGGCCATCTCCGCCTTGTAGGTATCGACGGCTTCAGCCCACAGCGGACGGGAACCGTCCGCGCCGTTCCGGACCAGACCGGCGAGCGGGGCGGAGCGGCCACGCTCGGCCAGTTCGACGAGCAGAGCAACCTGGCGGGCGTGCACCTGAGACTCCTCGCGGACCATTTCCGCGGCGAAACGCTCGCGGGGCATGCCGACGACGACGCGATCTTCTGTCGGGAACGCCGCCAACCGTGGGTCGGTTGCCGGCCCACGGCGGCGCGCGTGATCGAATTCATGGCCGAGATAATGCACCGCGTCGTCCGGCGGGGTCTGGGGGTCCAGCAGCACCGCGTTTACCGACGGTACATAGGCGGCTGCGACACCAGCGGCTTTGAGCATGGCAAAGCGATCGATGTAGACGGCGGTCCCCGTACGCTCGGCGCCGGCCACGACCTCGGCTCCGGACGGCAATTGCGCAAGGCGCCTCTTGATGTGGGTGGCGCTCGCCCGGTCGGCGTCGCTCTGTGAAGCATCGAGCATGTCACGCGTGAGCGCCTGCCCTGGCGGCACGCAGAGTTGCCCTCCGGCGACGCGGATGAGCTGGGGGCGAGGCGGCGCTTCGGCGTGGTAGGCGGGGACGGGAGGGGGAACCGTCACAGGGGGCATCAGCAGCATGGGAGGTCCTCAGGTGGCGTGCCGGTGTGACGCCGGCGTTGTGGGATGAGCAGGGTCACGCGGCCTTGCTCTGATCGTCGCCGGCGACGAAGTCGGCGCCGCTTGCGGGTTGGAAGGTCGAGCCCTGCGAGGGCGGCGCGGCGCCGGCCGGAGCCTGGCCCAGGACGGCGTTCTGGTTGGCCACCTTCTGCTCCTGGGCGGCCACCGCGGCCGCGATCGCCGCGGCGGCGGCGCGCTCGAACTCGTCGTCGGTGCGCGCGGCGCCGACCAGGGGGGCCGGAGAGGCGGTGCGCGGCAGCATAGCCGCGACGAACCGGCCGAACCGGGCGAGGCCGCCGGGCCGCTCGCCGGTAAGCCGCTCGGTCATCACCGGGTCGTTGAACCACGCCGGCGACGAACATTCGATCGGCCGGCTCATCATGCCCTGATAGAGGACGTACTGCTCTTCCAGCTTGCGCATGGTGAGCAGACGCTGCGCGGGCAGGAGCGGAAGCCCGGTGGCCGACCGCGAGGTGTTCCACTGGAACATCTTGACCTCCTTGCCGGCGCCCTCCGTCTGGCTGACGTTGGCGGTGATCGCCGTGTAGTTGCCGACCGCCTTGCTGACGGCTTCCGCGGTCTCGCTGTCGTTCTGCTGCAGGAGGATCTGCGCGCCGACCGCCGATTTGAGGATGCCGACGGCCTCCTTGTTGATCTTGAGCGCGATCTGGCCGTAGCTCTGGCCGACCAGCAGGAGCTGCACCCACTGGCCGCGACCGAGCGCCGGGATCTGCAGGAAGCTCTCCATACCGGTTGGCAGGGTCCAGAACTCGTCGGCGAGGTAGATGATCGGGCGACCCTTGGTTTTGATGTCCTTCTCGTCCTGACTGATGAAACGCGCGGCGCTGCTCTCGAAGAACATGCCGGTGATCTTGCCGAGCGCCACGGCGTCTTCCAGCGGCGTCACGATGAACAGGGCCACGGGCTTCTTGGAGAAGCGCAGCTCGTCCAGCCCGAAATCGGAGGCCGACGTGCGGCTGCGCACGGTGGCCACCTTGAAGATGTCGATGCCGCCTTCCATGGTCGACAGAACGGACCCGCGCTCCTTCGACGGCGTGCGGGACAGCGAGGCCAGCTCGGTGATGACGCGCGCGGGGTAGCCCCGCTGCTCGGCCTCGGCGATCCAGGCCTGGAGCATGGAGGCGACCGCGTCCTGGTCCTCGCCGGCGGTGGGATCGGGCTGGAAGTTCTTCGTCGCCTCCGTCATGAAGTCGATGAGGCGACCGAAGGACGGCTCGCCGAGCTGCGGATCGGCCTCGCAGCGGTAGATGGTGAACAGCGAGAAGCCCTGGAGGGCCGCCCGGCCCTTGTCGCGCCAATGCGGCTCGATCTTCTCGTCGATGGCCATGGTCGCCAGACGCTTGACGTACTGCTCGCGCTGCGCCTGCCAGGTGAACAGCTTCATGATGTCGCCCAGCACGTCCTTCAGAGTGGCGCGGGCCGGCGACGTCCAGGTGGCAAGGGCGTTGGCTTCGAGCGCGATCACCTCATCGCGGATCACCAGGCGGCCGCCGAGCGTCGGGTCGGCTCCCAGAGCGGCGACCCAGTCCGTCCGGTCGCGGACCTCGACCATCAGGATCTCCAGGGCGCGGATGGGATCGGCATAGACCCGCCCCAGGGCGTCGAGGATGCGGGTGCGGGTCCGCGGCACCTCGCGGCCGCCGGGAAGGCTGTCGAACCCCAGCGGGTTCCAGCGGTCGCCGTCCATCGATCCGAGGCTCAGCTTGATGACCTTGTAGCCGGCCTTGATCAGCCATTTGAGGGCCTTGGCGTACAGCTCCCCCTTAGGATCGTTGACCACGAAGGTGGGCTTCGGGCAGTAGGTCTTGCGCCCCAGCGCCCAGCCGAAGGTCTCGAAGCCCAGGATCGGCTGGTATTCGGGCCAGTCGGCCAGCAGGTTGGGGAGGATGATGCCGGCGGATTTGCCGGAGCCGGGCGGCGCGATGAGGATCGCCGACAGCGTCTCCGGCATCCGCAGCAGGCGACCGTTGGGCGCCCGTCCCAGCACGATGCCCGTCGGCGAGTAGAGCCCGCGCTTCTTGACGTAGCGGTCCTTGGCATCCCAGGCGGCCTTCCGGATGTCGCGGTCGGTGGCGAAACGGGCGCTGCCGTGACTCTTGCGCTGCAGCTCGTAGGGGCAACGCTCGGCCACGCGCAGCGCCACGAGGAGCCCAGCGGCCAGGGACACCATCACGCTCCAGTGCGGCATGCCCCAGACCTCCAGGGGCGCCTGCACGAGCAGCACCCACAGGGGCTTGGCCCAGAGGGTCGGGTATTGCCAGAGCCCGATGGCGTAGTAGGCCCCGGTGTCGCGCAGCCAGCGGAGGGAGAAGCCGGGCCGCCAGCCCGGATCGTGCAGCGCACCCAGCGCCGGCCAGGTCCCTGTCGACCGGGAGAAGTCGAGCCCGTTGAACAGCTTGTAGAGCGGGAAGGCGCAGGTCAGGAGCGCCGCCGCGGCCAGAAGGCCGATCAGGGCGCTCATGACGAACCAGGCGATCGCTTTCTGACGTTCGATTTCTTCGACCATGCCGCCAGTGTGACGGCGGCATGGTCGGGAAATCGAGCACCGGCGTTCTCAGCGCTCGGCGCCGCCGCGCGCCGAGCGCCTCTGCCGCGCCGCCGGCGCCGCCCCCTGAACGGGGGTTTCGCGCCGGTTGGCCTCCTCGAGCATCGTCATGTGGACGCGCTTCAGGTTGATCTCCGCCGCCCGGAACAGCTTGCCCTCGTCGATGTAGGCCTGGGAGCCTTTGGGAAGGCGCGCCATGGCGTCGACGTGGGCGCGCATCGCGTCGACGGTGTCGGCGTATTGCTCCAGCGGCGTGGGGTCCTGGCGGCGGCCCTTCGGGCGGATCTTGCCTTCCTCCTCCAACTGGCGCACATGCGCCGCGAGGCGTTCGCGGACCGGATAGGGGTCCTCGCCGCGGTTGCGGATGGCGGTGTAGGCGTGGATGAGCCCGGACCCGTAGGTGAAGGGAGCCTCGAGGCGCATCCGCTCCAGCAGCGCGTTCGCGTCGACCGCAGGCGGCGGGCCGCCGCCGGATCGCTGGTCAGGTCGCATGACGCATCATCTTTCCATCCCCCCACGCCTCGTCGGCTTCCTGGTGATGTCCTGAGGCCGGTCGAGAGCGGCCCGGCGCGACGTTTCGCCTTCAAGGACCGCCACGCCGCGCTCCAGCGAGCCGCGCACACCGGCCGAGCCCCCCGCCTCCGACGGTTTGGCGGCCAGCATGGCCTTGGTCATGGCCAGCCGGTTCGCCAGATCGGGAGCCGGGATTCGGCTGGCGCGCAGAACCGCTTCGTTGCGGCCGGCCTCGCCCTCGGCGACGAAGAAGGGCTGGATCGCCTGAAGCCCCGCCTCGCGGCGCCGGACCTCTTCCCCGAGCACCGCCTTGCCCGCGCGCAGCGCCTCCAGCGTCGCCGGGTTGGCGGCCGGGTCGGCCTCGCGGCGGACCAGCAGGGCCGCGGTCACGGCGGCCCGGTTCGCAAGGTCGTCCGACGGGATGCCCTGCGCGCGGACGCGAGCCTCGGCAAGGCCTTGCTCATCGTTGCGGGCGTAAAAGGGCTGGATCGCCGCGGGTGCCGGGGTGGAGGCGGACGCGGACGCCGTGCCGCCACCGGTGGAGAACTGAAGATCGCCGACGCTTTGCGCCACGGCGCGTGCGGCGTCGAGGGCCCCCTCGTACCACACCCCGCTGCCGTTCGCCTCAAGCGTGGCGCGGATCGTTTCAGTGGCCTTGGCGTCCACCTCGGCGATCACTCCGGCCAGGAGTGGGCCGGTTTCCACCGGTGCGGCAGCCGATGCGGACTCGGACACTTCCTGGACAGGAGCGGCGATCCCGGCCCGCACCGCGTCGATCCGGGCCAATATGTCCGCGACGGCCTGCGGTTCAGCAGGGTCGGCCGGAGTCAGCAACGCGCCGACGCTGCCATCCCGGATCGCGGCTTCGGCCTCGCTGACCCTGGCCAGGTCAGACGGATCGACCTTGGGCGATTCGGCCGTGACGGCGGGCAGGCCGACCGCAGCGGATGGCGCGGTGCCGGCCAACGCCTCCTCGATCATCCGGCGGGTTTCGGCGAGGGACGCGCCGACGTCGGCCGCGTTCCGGGTCAGCCGTTCGGCGATCTGGCCGGCATCGGCGAGCGCGGCTTCGGCCAGCTCGCGCGCGTTCCGGATCGGTTCATCGACGGCTTCGGCGGCGGCGAGCGCCACCGGAACATCGTCGCGGCCGGCGAGGTGGACGGCTCCGGCCGCGGCCGCCACTCCAACGGCGGCACCGGCGCCGGCAAGCGCGGCGCGCGACCAGTTCCGCGACTCCGCGGTGGCGGTCAGATCGGCCTCGACGATCGGGACCGCGCTGAACCCGCGCAGGACGGGCAGGGCAGAGACCGGGACGGCGACGCCCTCGGGCCCATGATCGGTCAGGGGAAGGTTGGCGATCCGCGCAAGGGCGCGCAGTTCGTCCGCCGCGACCCCGGCGGCGAACAATGCGACGTCGTCGCCCTGCGCGAAACGGGCGACGGTCAGCGCTCCTTCATCGCCATCAGCCGCCGTCTGGGCCGCGTCGGCGTAGGCGGCGCGCAGGGCCGGATCGGAAAGGGGAAAGCTCTTGCCGGACAAGGGCTCGGGCAAAGGCGAGGGTTCCGCGACGGTGGCGGCGGTCAGTGTGGACATCCGATGAGTCTCCAAGGCAAGTCCGGCGCCCGTGTCTCGGTCCCGGACAGACAGCAATTTACCACAGGCCTCATCCTGCCGGATAGCACGCACCGGACCGCTTTGCGCGTCCATAGCATCCGATCTCATAGCATATTGATGAAGTCCCGCAGCAGGAATGTCGGCAGAAGGGGCATAGCCCAGGATGCCGTTCCGCTTCTCGATAGCGGCGGTTTCCTTGTCCTGAACTTGGACCAGGGTGGCCTGCGCCTTGATCACGGCGGCCTGGGCCTGCCGCACGGCTTTGCGGGCCTGGCAGACGGCATGGATCGCCGCACCGGCCTCGCCCCAGCGGTCGGCGGCGGCGCGGTAGGCGGGGCTGCGCAGCAGATCGGGCAGGCGGCCGAAGGTGACCTCCGCCCAGGGCCAGCCCGTCCCGATGGCGTCCACGACCCTCCGGCATTCGTTCTTCGTCGGAACGGCGTGAGCGGCCGTGACGAGGGGCAGGCCGGTCGGCAAATGGGACACCACCCAGCCGCGGCCCGACGTCCGCGTCTTGATCAGCGGCGCCGCGCGGCCACCGAGCGCCGCCGCGAGGTCGGCGCGCGGCATCGCACCGCGCGCGCGGGCGATTTCCCGGGCGGCGGCGGACCGATAAGCCGTTCCCCCCTCCATGTCCGCGGCGATGCGGTCCAGAGCCTCGGCGAGCGCGGTGGCCTCGTAGCGGCGCATGGCGCCGTCCACCGCATCCGACCGTCCGCGGGCGGCCGCGGCGGCGTTGCGCAAGGCGGCGGCGTCCAGGTCCGGTCCGCCGGCCAGGCTCCAACCGACGATGCGGAGGTCGACGGGGCGATGGACCGCGAAGGGCCCCCGGGCCTCGACCGTCAGGGTCACCTTCTCCCATCCGTCCGGACCGGACACCGCCAGGACCGCGGGCCGGGCCGTCCAGTCCTCACCGGGCTCCGGCTCGTTGACCGGCCGCGCGCGGTCGTCCGGGGCCACCGCGCGCGCCGCGGCGTCCATCTGCACGAGCACCGGGTGCCCGGCGAGCACGCGGTCCGGAACCGGCTCGCCCCGGGCGACGGCGTCGAACACGGCGGCGGCGTGGCGGCGGGCGAGCGGCTTGACCAACCGCGGGTCGATGGCCCGGAGATCGAGATCCGCCAAGTCCGGCAACCGGCGGGTGACGTATTCGGCCCTGGACAGCCGCCAGGGCGGAACGTCGCCGAGCGCGTCTTCTTCATCGAGCACGCGGACCGGCGGCATCGCAGTGCCGCCGGCGAAGGATGCGGCGGCGGCCACGGCTTTCTCCATGACCGGGTGCGCGGGCCATTTGCCGGGCTCGCCCTGCTCGAGACGGCCGGCCGGCGCGGTCCAGGGCAGAGCCTCCGCCGCGTAGGCGCCGTCCGCTGTGGGCCGGAGCCGCACTTCGCCGACCGCGGCGCTGTAGGTTTTATCGGTGAAGATGCGGCGGCCGCGGGGATCGGCGCCGGGGAGGGCGAAACCCCAGGACAGGCCGGCACCTGAGAGGTGACGCGAGAGCGCCTGGAGGGCGTCGCGGTCGGCGGGGGACAGGGGCGCGTCCCGGCCGGCGGCAACGCTGTACTGCCGGGGAGGAACCGACTCGAAATCCTCAGCGCGGAAAATGACGGGATCGGCCGCGCCGCCGTGCCGTCCCATCTCGCGCAGCCAGAGTTCCCGGGCCTCCGGAACCGCCGGGCGGGCACCGCCGGTCCCGTCGGCCAGGGCCTGGAGGACGGCGGATGCCCGATCCGGGAGGGCGAGATCCGCTACAAGGTGATCGAGTAAGGCAGCAGCTCGGACGGCACGGACGTCGTCACCCGCGGACCGCCAGGCAACGGGGGTGCGGCCAGCGGGCCCTGCTGCGGCTTCAGCATGCGCGTGTGCGGCAAGTTCCTCAGCGAATCTTCGAACGGGGTATCCGGCGAATCCGAATCGCTCCGCTCCAAGTCGGCAAGATTCGGGATCGCAGAACGGAAGGAATTCGTCGGCGGAGAGGCGGCCTTCCCGGAGGTTGACATGGACGGACTCATGAAAGAGGGCGTTTGCGGGGTTGGCGTCCGTCATCGCGACGAACGCGTGATGATGGACCGAACCGTCGCCGGATCGCAACGGCGCGGTGAGCCCGGAAAGCGGCTCGATCGGCCCGCCGGCACCGCCGACCTTGGCAACGATCGCACCGACCACATGGACACGGCCTTCGGCAAGGTCCGTCGGCAGGCACGATGACGCCAAGGGGCGTAGCGCGGTGGTCAGCAGATTTTGCTGGGCCTGATATGTTGGGTCGGGATCGACGCGCAGTCCCACCGCCGCACCCGGGGTCACCGCACGATACAGCCATTCCTGCCCGGCCTCCTTGATGAGAATGCTCTCTCCAGGATCGGGAATGCGGTCCGGAGCGGGCGGTTCGGGTTGGCGGCGGTAGGAGAGGAGTTGGGGCGGAAGGCGTGGAACGGCACCCAGGCTGAATGCGACTGACGGCCCGGAGATCCGCGCACTCCTCCATCCGAGACTGTACTGGGGGTCATCCGTCCCGCCGTCCTGCCGCCGTTCCGGACGGCGCTTCGCGATCACCGGGCGCAGGGCTTCGACGGCACGGTTCACCCGGTCCGGGTCCGGGTAGGCGGGCATCTCCGGATGGAAGAGCGCGCGGATCTCCGGCCTCTCCGCGAGCGGCGGTCGCCTTGCGACGGCGCGGGCGGCGGCTCCGCGCGCTTCCTCCAGCCGCGTGTCGGCGATTCCCGCCGCGTCGATGCGCTTCTGCATACGCCCGGCCGCCTTGGCGAGATCGGCGCCGGCGGACGTCTCCCCGCCCCAGAAGCCGGCGAGGCTGACCGCCTCGTTGCGCAGTTCCAGGACGGTCCGGGCGCCGAGGGCGCGGGACAGAGCCTGCGCGAAGGCGCTGCGCGACCCCGCCGCCTTGTCGATGCGCTTCAGCACCCTCTGCGACCGCCTCCAGCGCTCGTCGAGCACGTCCTGGGCGCGGTCGCGGGCGACCTCGGCCAGCCGCGCCAGCGGGTCGGGGTGGTAGCGGATGCCGGAGGACAGCCGGCGGAACTCCGTGCCGCGTTCGAAGGGCCGGCCGTCGGGCCGTTCGAGGCGCAGCTCGTCGAGCGGCGAACACAGGCAGGCCGCCGGCGGCGGATCGGAACTGGCGATGCGGGCGATCAATTCCTGCGGCCGGCCACCGATGGTGACCGTGATCGGGAAGCGCAGCGGCGCGCTCAGCGCGGCCTGCGCCGCGTCGCGCCCGGTCTCCGGCCGGTCGGGCACCGCGAGGCCGCCGACGGTCCAATCGTCGCGGCGGCAGTCCGGGGCCAGCGGGTCGCAGAGGGGGGAGGGCCGGTCGGGATCGGCCTGCAGGGTCACCGTGCGGTGCTCGGCATCGAGGACGGCGGTCAGCCGGCTCCCGGCGACATCGATGACGGCGCGCCGCTCGGTGGGGAAGACTGGGGTCAGGTCGCCGTGACTCCAGCGCAGGCGCCGCACCGCTGCCCCGCTGTTGCGGAGGGCGGCGTAGGCCGCCGCCGCGCCGAACCGGTCCATGACCAGCGCCGGAACCCGGTCGCCGCCGAGAAAGGCGAGGTCCCCATGGCGGCCGGCGAGCCACACCCCGCGCCCGCCGCCGTCCGGCAGGCCGAGAGCCCGGTCGAGCCGCTCGACGTCGCGGCCGACCAGAAGCCAGCGGGGGCCGGGAATCTCCACGAGCCTCGCCCATGGGGCGTCCTCATCCACAGGGGGGAGAGCGGCGGCGTTCTCCAGAGCTTCCCGCAGCTCCTGCTGGTCCGCGTCGAAGGCGGCGAGGTCGCCGGCCGCGACGGCGACGGACAGGCGGGCCAGCAGACGGTCGAGCGGCTGCCCGTCGCGGGCCAGCCACAGGCGGTCGGGCGGGCTGTCCGGCAGCGACGTCCAGTCGGCCAGCGGAGCCGCGCGCTCCGCGAAGAGGCGGGCGGCCTGCCGGGTCTTCTGCCGGCCGACGACGCGTCCCCCGGCCGTCACCATCCAGGGATCGAGGGGGAGGCCGTTGCGCTTCAGCCCGGCCCGTCGGGTGACGGCCAGGGGGGTGCCCTCCATCACCATGCCGGCGGCCTCCTCGGTGCGCCCCTCCGGCGTGGTGAAGCGGACCGCCGGCGCCGGCCGCCACCGCGCCGCCGCAGCGCCCGGCGCCGTCCTGGTCTCCATGTCAGCCCATCCCCTGGCCGAGCGCCCGCCCACGGGCGGCCCGTTCGCGCCGTGCCGTTTCGGCGGTCAGGACGTCGAGACCGGCGCGCAGTTCGGCGCGTTGCCGGGCACGGCCCGGATCGCCGGCGCCGCCCGGCCCGCCGGGCAGGGCCAGAAGCATCGCCTCGTTGACGGCGATGCGCGCCGCGAGCTGATCCGCCGGCAGGCCACGCGCCCGCTGGATCGCCTTGGTCCGCGCCTCCTGGTCCGGCCCGTCCGGCGCCGGGGCGTAGAAGGGCTGGGCGGCGGCGTGGACCGGCGCCGGAGCCGGCGGTGGGGGTGGAGCCGCCGCGGCCGATGCCGGGGTCGCCCCCACGGTCGCCTGGTTCTCCCGCAGCGCGTCGGCCACCGCGCGGGCCTGTCCCTCGTCCGCGGCGTGGATCGTCACGGTGGACCGGGTCGGGTCGGTCGTGACGACGGATGCGATCGGCACCCCGACCGCTTCGGCCTGCGACACGAAATCGGCGGTCGGGCGGCTCGACGGGAGGCCGTCCGACCCCGCCGCCGCGACCTTGACCGGGTCGAACCGCACCTCGACCACGGCGCGGTCCTGCAAAGCCGGGGCTTCCCCGGTTTCCGCGGACGCCGGCTCGCGGCGCGGCGCCCCGCGTCGCGGTTCCGTCCGCTCCTCTTCCCGGCGCCCGAGGGAATAGAGGACCGCGCCGCGGCGCTCGTCCAGAGCCTGGGCGGCCGCCGCGGAGTCCAGACGTCCGGTGGCCGGGAAGCGCCGCTCCAGTTGCTCGATCGCCCGCTCATCCAGGCGTGGGTCGACGTACCAGCCGTTCACCACGGGATCGTGGAGCGCGCCGGCGGCCCGCGCCTCGCGGGCCTCGTGCGGCGGCACGGCCAGCCATTGCCGGCGGGCGAGCGCTTCCTCGTACAGATCGAACCGCGCGTGAAGCATGGCAGCCCGGTCGGAGGACAGGTCCTGGGGCACGTAGACCATGCCGGTGCGGGGGTCGATACGGCCGCCCATCGTCACGGCCTGTTGCCGCTGTCCGGCCTCGACGTCGAGGAAGGCGCGGGGCTGGACCGCCGCCTGGGCGTTGGCGATGCGCTGCATCAGGGCATCGGGCGGCTGGCCCTGGTTCCGCCGGTCCGCACCGCTCAGGGGGGTGGAGCGCGGGTCGAGCGGCGGCATGGCCTGGACCCTCGGCGCGGCGTCGCGCTCGATGACGGCGACCGCCGGCGCCGGCCCGTGCGGTGTCGGGCTGTGCGGCGCCGGGGCCGCGTAGGACGGGCGGTCCGCCGTCGGCCTGTCCGCGGGCCGCCACAGCGGATCGGCTTCGGGTGTCGACGCCGCCAGGGAGCGGCCGTCCGGCGTGCGTG
>NZ_JBFUHT010000059.1:0-29093 GCF_056402275.1 Azospirillum sp. P4_B5 | reverse complement strand
TCAAGCCTTTGTTTTCACACTGGCCCGACATTACTTCGCCTTATCTTCTGTTCCCTTGCCGCCGTCGCGCTTCTCAGCGGCCCCGGCGTCGTGGGAGCCGGGTTATAGGCGGGTCGGCCAAACCCGGCAAGAGCTTTTTTCCATCGACCAGCATTTTTTCTGAAACGCCAGCGTCACAATGAGCCATAGGCCACAGAACCGCGGTCACAGAACCATTGGTCACAGACAGGGCCATTCAGGATTTGAGAGAAATGTGCAATCTTGCCGTCCCGGTCACCCACCGGTCATCCGATCGATCGTCACAACAGGTGGACGGCACTGTGCGTTTCAGAAAATCGCTCCTGACGGCGGCCCTTTTGTCCGGCCTTCTCGCGGCGTGCGCCAGCGATCCGTCATCCTCCTCCCGCGACACCAACATCGACGCTCACATATCGGAGGCCTCGCGCCGCTTCGGGATGCCGGAGCAGTGGATTCGTGAGGTCATCCGCCAGGAGAGCGGCGGGCGCACCATGATGAACGGACGCCCCATCACCAGCCATGCCGGCGCCATGGGTCTGATGCAGGTGATGCCGGTGACCTATTCGGAGATGCGCCGCAAGCACGGGCTGGGTTCCGACCCCTACCACCCGCGGGACAACATCCTGGCGGGCACCGCCTATCTTAGGGAGATGTACGACCTGTTCGGGTCGCCCGGCTTCCTTGGCGCCTACAATTGTGGGCCGGGCTGCTACGCCGACTATCTGGCCGGCAACCGCCGCCTGCCCGGCGAGACGCGGCGCTACATCGCGTCTGTGTCGCCGCGCCTGGAGGGTGGCATCACCGGCGGCACGGTGGAAGTCGCCAGCCTACCCGCCACGCAGCCTCCGCCCATTTCCGCCGCTCCGGCCCCGGTGCCGGTGACCCCGGTGCCGGCCCCGCCGGTCGCTCCCCTGCCCCCGCCAGTCATCGCGGCCACGCCGTTGCCGGTGAAGGTCGCCTCGGCGGGCGGCTGGACCGTCCAGCTCGGCGCCTTCCGGTCGCCCGACGACAGCGCCCGCATCATCGACCGGGCGCGCCGGTCCATGCCGGGCACGCTGAGCCGCACGGAGCGGGTGGTGCAGACGGTGGACACCCAGAGCGGACCGCTCTACCGCGCCCGGCTTACCGGCCTGACGCAACAGGACGCGGCGCAGAGCTGCGCCGGGCTGACGGGCATGGGCATGGCCTGCTTCGTGGTGCCCCCGGGCGCGTAAGCGCCCGGTATTCCAATGACACGCGCGTGAGCGTCTGGCATTTCAATGATAAGCGCGTGAGCGCTTGGCATCACCGAGCTGGGCGCGGGTTCAGATGTCGAGCGGCAGGGAATCGAGGTTCAGGCCCAGGCGGCGGACGATCTCCGCCGCCGTGTTCAGGTTGGTCTCGAACTTCCAGGTCTGGCCGTTGGGGCGGTATTCATTGACGTTGGGGCGCCCGTTCGCGAAGCGGTAGGGCTGCACGCTGTACCAGCGGGCGTCGCTCATGCCGATCCCCTGCTCCGCGGCGTAGGACTCGGCAACCTGCGGCCACATGATACCCCCGGGCTGGGTGGGCTGGTCGCTGTCCAGGAAAGCGACGATGCGGGCGCCATTCAGTTCGAAGTCCACGCGCTGTTTCACACCACCGTCGGTGGAATTGCTGGGGACGGACACGGCCGAAGTCTGCGGCACTGTTACCTTTTCCATGACCTATAGCTCCGATTTGTCTGACAGCGTATAGGCAGTGGCGCACAGGAACCAGAGGCAAAATGCTCCGACCGGCCCCGCCGGCTTGCAAAAGCGGCGACCGGGTCCCGCGGAAGATGCCGGGGCGGTGGCGCACACGGCTTTCGTCATAACCTGCGATCGAAGAATTACCGCGGCCGGGCCATCGTTGGGGATTCCCACGGACCGTAGGATGCGCTAGATTCAGTTTTGGTTTTGTTCGCAGCCACCATCCCTGGTCAGAATGGCCCGCCTCATCGACCGTCCCGCCGAACATCAGGACCGTTCCATAGCCCCCAGCCCGGCCGCTCCGCGGTGCGAGCATTGTGGGCGTCCGCACGGCCATACGTTGCGCTGCCTGCCCGACGGCCGCTGGCTGTCGCCCGACGGACTCTGGTTCAGCGACGAGGGTGACCCGGCGCCCTGGCCGGACGTGGTCGAATATGCCGGGGTCAGGACCTCGCGGAGCATCGTCGGGCTGTACCGCCGCCGCGCCGAGAAGGCGATGGAACGGCGGTGGCTGTGCCGGCGTTGTCATATGGTCACCGCGCGCGACGAGCATCGGCGCGTCACCCGGACCCGGTCCCTGATGCGCCTTGCGCTCGGCGATCTGTTCGAGGGAACCTACACCATCTGAAGGGCTGCTCGGCCCTTCCGGGGAAAGAAAGCCAGACATCCCATGCAGCACGGACATTCGACGCGCCGCGGGGTCGAGCCGCGGCGTACGGTGGGGGACTCCGCTTCGCGCCCCGCGAGGCCGGTCGATCCCGTCGTAATGGCCCTGAACCTGCTGAACGGTCCCCGCACCCGGGGGGCGCTTCTCAAGGCCGTGGAGGAACGGGTGAAGACGGATGCGGAGGAACGCCGCCGCTTCGCCGCCGCCGCCGGACGGGTGCAGGGCGCCACGGGCGAGCAGGCGCTGACTCAGGCGGTCGGCAATTACCTGCGCGACCTGTCCCGTCTTCCCGAAGCCGGGCGCAGCGGCCCCTATCTGTGGCTGGCCGAGACGGTTGCCATCCTGGCCGGCGGTGGGCGTCCGGGACAGCCGACCACCTTGCTCCGCGACCCGCGGGCCGAGGCGGAAGCGCTGTTCCGCCCGCGTGGGGCAGCCTCGGTGTAACGAAGGCACCGGTAAACAGGAAAGACCCGGCGCCGGAGATCGTCCGGTGCCGGGCAGTCTATCCGCGATCAGAGACAGCGATCAGGCGATGGTGCCGTCGAACAGGGCCGGTTCGATGGCGTTCATCTTTGCCGTGTTTACCGCCCAGTCGTCGGTCATGATACCGCCGGTGTCGCCCGAGCCGGGGCTCCAGGCCCAATAGGTGAAGCTGACGCCCTGGTCGCCCGCCGCCAGATCGGACTTGCCGTCTCCGTTGTAGTCACCGTCCATGTATTTGACCATGGCGTCGAGCCACTGCTTGTCCTGGCCGGTCTCCAGCTTGGTCCCGAACTCGCCGACCAGGACCGGCGCGATGTCCTTCTGAACGATCCAGCCCCAGGCGTCCGTCCAGATGTCCTTCATGTTGTTCGGATAGGCGGGATCGTTGAACCAGCCGAAGCCGGCCATCGACGGCGGGTAGTCGTGGACGGAATAGACCAGCTTGTTGTCGATGTTGAAGTCGACCGGGTCGGTCTTCACGCCGTCCAGGTTGCCACCCCACCAGTAGGTGCCCTCGGACGAGTTCTCGACGCCCTCGACGATCAGCAGCCAGTTCGGGTTGACCGACTGGACGGCGTTGCCGATGCGCTCCGCCGCGGCCTTCCAGTCGGTGGCCTGGTTGCCATCACCCCAGGTGGCCTGGCCGTGCGGCTCGTTGTGCAGGTCGGCGGCGACGACCGACGGGTTGTCGGCGTAGCGCTGGGCCAGCATCTTCCAATTCTCGATCATCTTCGATTCCGGATACTGGCTGGTGTACCAGAGCCCGTTCTCGTTGGCCGAGGCACCGTCGCCGGAGCGATGGTGGTCGAGGATGATCTTCATGCCGGTCTGATCGGCGTGTTCGATGATCTTGTCGAACACCTCAAGGCTGGTCTTGCCCTGAAGCTCCGGGTTCTTCGAATAGTCGATGCCGGTCGGCATGCGGCCGTTGTCCAGCATGGCGTCCGACCAGGGCAGGCGGATGGTGTTGAACCCCTGGTCCTGCATCTGGTTCATGATGTTCTTGTAGCTGTCCTGCCACAGGCCCTGCGGGGCGAAAGCATAGCCCTCCGCGCCGAACCAGTTGACGCCGGTCAGCTTCACGTTGTTGCCGGCGCTGTCGACGATCTGGCTGCCCTCGGTGTGCAGGTAGCCGCCGCTGGACCCGGCGCCGCTGTCGGTGGAGGGGGTCGTCACCGGGGCGGTCGGGGTGGTCGGCGTCGTGGAGGGCGCGGTGGCGGAGCCGGAGGTGAACAGGCCCTTGTCGGCCTCGACCACCAGCGTGCCGTTCCACCACAGGTCGGCCTGCCCCTTGATGACGTCCTTGCCGTCGAGTGCGCCCTTGTCGTAGCCGACCGCGGAGTCGGTCGGGGCGTATTCGTGGCCGTTGATGGTCACGCTGCCGACATGCAGGTTGCGGTCCTGACCGTTAACGGTGGCGTCGTTGTCGTACTGGACCTGGATCTTGTGCGCCTGATCGGCGGCCAGATCGGTCTTGAAGGAGAAGTCCTTGGACTCCGTGCCGGCCGTGCCCTCGCCGATCGTCTTGCCGTCCGCCAGCACCGTGAAGTGCGCGTTCTGGCCCGCCGCGGCGGTGCCGCGGGCGTTGATGGTGATGGTCGAGGAGCCGGTGGCGGCGGAGGCGTCGCTGCCGCCCGTAGCGGCGCTGTCGGCCTCCGGCGCGGCGGGGGTGCTGCCGGAAGCGGCCGTGTCGGGCGTGGCACCATAGAGCGACGCCGGGGTAGAGAAGCTCAACGCCCCGTTCCACCACAGGCCTTCCTGGCCGGCCACGGTCCCGCCAGCGTCGTCGTGCCGCTCGTAGCTCGCGTCAGTCGGGCTCAGCGTATGGCCGTTGATGACGATGGATTTGATGCCCAGGTCGCGGCTCGACCCTGCGTTCACGTCGTCGTTGTCATAGACAACCTGGACTTTGTGTGCCTGACCAGAGGAAACGTCAACGTCGAATGTATAGGCTTTCGGCTCGGCCGAGCCCACCGACGCCTGACCAACATCCTTGCCGTCGATCATCAGACGAAAGTGAGGATTCACAGCGTCCGAAGAGGTGCCATAAGCGTTCACGACGATTTTGGATTTGGTCAAACCAGTGGAGGTCGTCGCCATTTGTCTATTCCATTGCGGTTTCGATGGCTAGACCGTGGCTCCAGATGGTTAATGAGATACTAATAATTTCTTTAAAATGAATTAACCATTTGTGGCAAATAGGAGCGGCCGGCGGTTGGCTTTGTCTGATGCGGCGGCGCAACAGCAGGCCCGCTCTGGGTTTGCGGGGGACGCGCCGCGGACACCGCCGCCGCCCTCGCGCCGGACCGTTCGGCGCCCGTGCCCCAGCCTGGTCACAGGCGGGAGGCCAATCGGTTCACATCCGGGATGCCGCCATCGTCCCGGTGTGGACAGCGTGGTGCGAGCCGGCGCGGAGCCCGCTCTTCCGAAGTGTCAACCCGCGGGCGAAGCCGCACGTGCTACACTGCGCGCCATGACGGATGGTGGATGATGACGGGCATGAGGATTGTGGCGGCGCTTTGGACGGCGGCTTTGGCGACGGCCTTGGCAACCGCGTTTGCCGGCGCGCCGGTTCAGGCGTCTCCGGCTCCCGCCGTGGGGCAGAGCGTGTCGCTGGTGACCACCAGCGGATCGGCCACCTTCAAGCTGTGCCGCAACTGGGTGTTCACCCACACCTGCCGCGAGTACGGCAACGTGCCGGTGCCCGCGCGCATCGCGGCGGGCGATTCGTTTGAAATCACCTTCGGCAGCAACCCGAAGACGATGTGGTTCCGGGTCAAGGCGGTCCTGCTTCAGGACGGACGCTGCCTGCTCATCCCCAAGCACGAGGATATGCCCGCCAAGGGCGAGAGCGAGCCGGTGGACATGCTGATCGTGGACCCGTGCCGCGTCCTGCGGTGAAGGTGCGCCCGGTCGCGGGCCACCTTCCGCAGGACAAGGCGCTCAACGCAGCGGGATGTTCATCTGGACGCTGAGGCCCGGTGCGGGCGCGTAGTAGACAGGCGGCGGTGGTGCGTAGACCACGCGCGGTGCCGGGGCGTAGTAGACAGGCGGCGGACGGCGCATCACCACGACCGGCGGGGGCGGTTCGTAGATCACCACGGGTCCGTGCCCACGGTGGTGATGTTTGTGCTTGTGCTTCTTCCAGCGGCCATGATCGTCGGCCATGGCCGGAGCGGCAAGGACGAACGTCAACACCAGGCTTCCCAGCGCCACGCCCCATCCACGCTTGCCAAACCCACCCTCGCCCGATTGGCCCGCACCTGAGTGGACGGACATTTCCAGCATCCTTTTTCTGCGATCGGTCGACCCGATACTAACAGCAGATCGTGTGCCCAAGCTCTGGCTCCAACCATCCGCCCTGGGACAAATTTCGGGCACCCCCTATTCCCCGAAGGGGGTGCTCCCCGGCGGAAATGGCGGGTCGAAAACTGAACGAACGTCAGGGGTTTCGGCCATTCGATTTGGTGTTCGCAGGCGCCGAAACTGTGTCACACTGTCGCATGGTGAATGGCATCGGGAGCGTCCGTATGGAAAGCCGCCGCAACCAGCCGCAACGTCACATCGTTCTCGCCTCGCACCCGACCGGCGGCGCCAAGCCGCGCCACACCCCGGTCCATTGGGGCGCCCCCACCGCCGCGGAGCGCGGGCCGGTCGTCGCCTCCCTCTCCGACCCGGCGCAGCGCAATTCCATCGGCGCCCACGCCGGCAGCTACGCGGTCTACCGGGCGCTCGCCGTCGCGGCGGGGCAGCTCAGCGCCTATCACGTGCCGGACCTGACCAACACCGCCCCGGCGGAGCCCATCGGCCCGCACCCGCAATGGGGCGACCCGGAGACGATCGTCTCCATCGACCCCTTCGGCCACATGGTCAGCGAGGCGTTCGGCGAGCATCTGGCGCGCGGCGTCGACGTGCGCCCGACCATCGCCGTGACCAAGGCGCGCATCAAGATGCCGGAGCTGGTGGACGCCATGCGGGCCGGACGGCTGGCGGCGGACGGCCAGATCCTGCTGCCCAGCGGCGATGCCCGCGTGACCAAGGTCGCCATCGAGCCGGTGTGGTTCCTGCCCGGCATTGCCAAACGTTTCGGCATCACCGAGAGCGCGCTGCGCCGCGGCCTGTTCGAGCACACCGGCAGCATGTTCCCGGAGCTGGTGACCCGCCCCGACCTGAAGGTCTTCCTGCCGCCGATCAACGGGCTGACCGTCTACATCCTGGGCGACGTGGCGGCGCTGACCGACCCGGCGCGCAAGGTGGCCTGCCGGGTCCATGACGAGTGCAACGGGTCGGACGTCTTCGGTTCCGACATCTGCACCTGCCGCCCCTACCTGACCCACGGCGTCGAGGAGTGCATCCGCACCGCGCAGGAGAATGGCGCCGGCCTTGTCATCTACAACCGCAAGGAAGGGCGGGCGCTCGGCGAGGTGACCAAGTTCCTGGTCTACAACGCGCGCAAGCGCCAGCCCGGCGGCGACCGGGCGGAGGCCTATTTCGAGCGGACGGAGTGCGTGGCCGGCGTCCAGGACATGCGCTTCCAGGAGCTGATGCCCGACGTCTTCCACTGGCTGGGCGTCACCCGCATCGACCGCATGGTGTCGATGAGCAACATGAAGTCCGACGCCATCCGCCGCGCCGGCATCGAGATCGTCGAGCAGATCCCGATCCCCGAGGAGCTGATCCCCGACGACGCCAAGGTGGAGATGGACGCCAAGAAGGCCGCCGGTTACTTCACCCCCGCCGTGCCGACCGCGGAGGAGCTGACCGTCGCCAAGGGCCGGGGGCTGACCGATTGAGCGCCGTCGGCGACGATGATGTGGGGTGGCTGCTCTCCGCCGACGCGGTGCGCCAGCGCGCCCACGCGATCCTGGCGAAGGCCGAACGCGGCGACCTCGCCCATTTCGAGCTTCGCCCGGACCGGCTGCTTGATGCCGCCGCCCTGGTCGCCGCGGTGACGCGGGAGTCCTACCCGGACCTGGACGTACCCTATCACAGCCGCTGGCGGCACTTCGTGGTGAACGGCGACGACCGCTGGGCGACGCTTGCCGCCGGGCTGAGGGCGGACGCCGACGAGATCGCACGCATCCGCTTCGACCTCGCGGTGACCAGCGTTCTGCTGGACGCCGGTGCCGGCGACCGCTGGCGCTACCGCGACAAGGACGGCGTCGAGTTGGCCCGCTCCGAGGGGTTAGCGATCGCCAGCTTCGACCTGTTCCGGTCCGGCGGCTTCGCCGACGATCCGGTCCACGCCCCTTTGCGCGCCGACGCGGCCACCCTCTCGGCCATGACCGGGACGGCGCTCGCCCGCAGCTTCCAGGCCGGGCCGGACAACCCGCTGGTCGGGTTGGAGGGGCGCGCGGCGCTGCTGCGCCGGCTGGGGAGCGCACTGACCGCCGCGCACGACCTGTTCGGCACGCCGGGGCGGGTCGGCACCCTCTACGACGCGCTGAAGGCGCAGGCCGTGGATGGGACGCTTCCCGCCTCCGCCATCCTCGATGCGGTGCTGCGCGGGCTGGGGCCGATCTGGCCGGGCCGGATCGAGCGCGGCGGCATCAATCTCGGCGACAGCTGGACCCATTCGGCGGTCGGCCTCGTCCCCTTCCACAAGCTGTCGCAATGGCTCAGCTACTCGCTGGTCGAGCCGCTGGAGGAGGCCGGCATCGCCGTCACCGGGCTGGACCGGCTGACCGGCCTGCCGGAATACCGCAACGGCGGGCTGTTGGTGGACAGCGGCGTTCTGGTGCCGAAGGACCCGCGCCTCCTCACCGACGAGTTGGAGGTGGGGGACGAGGCGGTGGTGGAGTGGCGCGCCCTGACCGTCGCCCTGCTCGACCGTCTCGCCGACGATGTGCGCGCCCGGCTGGGCGTGCCCAGGGAGTCCTTCCCGCTCGCCAAGGTTCTCCAGGGCGGCACCTGGACCGCCGGCCGCCGGATCGCCCGCGAGCGCCGCCCCGGCGGCGGCCCGCCGATCCGCATCCGCAGCGACGGCACCGTCTTCTGATGTGACGCCAACCACCCGAAGGGTCGCCCATGCCCATCCCGACGCTGCCCATCCCGACGTTGACGGTCATCGACCACCCTCTGGTCCAGCACAAGCTGACCCTTCTGCGGCGGCGGGAAACCCCCACCGCCCGGTTCCACGAGGTGATGCGGGAGGTGTCGCAGCTGATGGGCTACGAGCTGACGCGCGACCTTCCCCTGGAGGACCGCCCGGTGGAAACGCCGCTGGCCAGCTTCGACGCGCCGCTGCTGACCGGCAAGAAGCTATGCCTCGTCTCCATCCTGCGGGCCGGGCAAGGGCTGCTCGACGGCATGCGCACGCTGCTGCCGTCGGCCCGCATCGGACACATCGGCCTCTACCGCGACCAGGAGACGCTGACCCCCGTCGAGTATTTCTTCAAGGTGCCGGAGGACATCGAGGAACGGCTGGTCATCCTGGTCGATCCCATGCTCGCCACCGGCCACACGGCCGTCGCGGCGGTGCACCGGCTGAAGGACGCGGGTGCCGCCTCGATCAAGCTGGCGGTGCTGGTGGCCGCCCCGGAGGGCTTGCGCACCTTCCACGACGCGCACCCCGACGTGGCGGTCTTCACCGCCGCGGTGGACGAGCGGCTGGACGGGAATGGCTACATCCTGCCCGGCCTGGGCGACGCCGGCGACCGGCTTTACGGCACCCGCTGAGAATCGTTGCCGCCCTTTTGGTCACATGCCACCCTGCCGACCCGTGAGAGCCGCAGCAGGGCTGACGCGCACGGAATGGCATTGCCGTTGCAACGCCTCTGCTGCATTTCTGAGCTGAAACAGCAAAGCAGACGGAGGGGGTTGCAAAATGGGGAATCTGTTGGGCGTGGCGCGGCGCGCCGTCCTGTGCGGTGCGGCGGCGGTCGCCGTCGCGGCGATGGCTCTGCCCGCCTGGGCCCAGTCGAAGGTCAAGGTCGCCGGCATCTACACCGTGCCGATCGAGCAGCAGTGGGTCAGCCGCATCCACACCGCCCTGAAGGCCGCCGAGGCCCGCGGCGAGATCGAGTATGTCTGGGCCGAGTCGGTCGCCAACACCGATTATGAGCGCGTGATGCGCCAGTACGCCGAGGGCGGCCAGCAGCTCGTCTTCGGCGAGGTCTTCGGCGTCGAGCGCGCGGCCCGCGCCGTCGCGAAGGACTATCCCAAGACCGCCTTCGTCATGGGTTCCAGCTTCAAGCCGCAGGAGCCGAACTTCTCGGTCTTCGACAACTACATCCAGGAGCCGGCCTATCTGACCGGCATGATTGCGGGTGCGGTGTCCAAGTCGAACGTCATCGGCATGGTCGGCGGCTATCCGATCCCGGAGGTGAACCGCCTGATGAACGCCTTCATGGAAGGCGCCAAGGAGGTGAACCCGAACGTGAAGTTCATGGTCAGCTTCATCGGCTCCTGGTTCGACCCGCCCAAGGCCAAGGAAGCCGCCTTCGCCATGATCGACCGCGGCGCCGACGTGATGTACGCCGAGCGTTTCGGCGTGTCCGACGCCGCCAAGGAGCGCAAGGTCCTGGCCATCGGCAACGTCATCGACACCCAGCCGCAGTACCCGGAGACCGTGGTCGCCAGCGCGCTCTGGCACATGGAGCCGTCGGTGGACCGCGCCATCGCCGCGGTGAAGGCCGGCAGCTACAAGGCCGAGGATTACGGCCCCTACAGCCAGATGGTCCACAAGGGCTCCAGCCTCGCCCCGCTCGGCACCTTCGAGGGCAAGGTTCCCGCCGACGTCGTGGCCAAGGTGAAGGCCCGCCAACAGGAGATCCTCGACGGCAAGTTCACCGTGAAGGTGAACGACAACGAGCCCAAGTCGACGATGTGATCCCATACCCCTTCTCCCCCCTGGGGAGAAGGTCGGGATGAGGGGCGGCCGCAGGCCGGACACGCAAGCTCATTGCAGCGCGTGGACGCCCTGACGGGCGCCCCCTCACCCCAACCTCTCCCCAGAGGGGAGAGGGAATTTTGTTGCGTTCTTTGCTGCCTTCCCGGCACCCCGCGGACATCCATGACATCACCCCCCATCGTCCTCCGCCTCTCCGGCATCACGAAGCGGTTCGGGCCGCTCGTCGCCAACGATTCGATCTCGCTGACGCTCCACAAGGGCGAGGTGCTGGCCCTGCTGGGCGAGAACGGCGCCGGCAAGACGACCCTGATGAACATCCTATTCGGCCATTACGTGGCCGATGAAGGAACCATCGAGGCGTTCGGCCGGCCGCTTCCCCCCGGCTCCCCCCGCGCGGCGCTGGCCGCCGGGATCGGCATGGTCCACCAGCACTTCACGCTGGCCGACAACCTGTCGGTGCTCGACAACATCGCCGTGGGTACGGAATCGCTGTGGCGCCCGCGCTCCGACCGCGCCGCCGCCAAGGCGAAGCTGCTCGACCTCGCCCGCCGCTTCGGGCTGGAGGTGCGACCCGACGCGCTGGTCGGCGATCTGTCGGTGGGCGAGCGGCAGCGGGCCGAGATCCTGAAGGCGCTCTACCGCGACGCCCGCGTCCTGATCCTGGACGAGCCGACCGCGGTGCTGACCCCGCAGGAATCCGCCAGCCTGTTCGACACGCTGCGCCGCCTGACCGCCGACGGTCTGGCCGTGGTCTTCATCAGCCACAAGATGAACGAGGTCTTCGCGGCCAGCGACACGGTCGCAGTCCTGCGCGGCGGTCGCCTCGTCGCCACCCGCAGGACCGCCGAGACCGACCGCGAGGAGCTGGCCGAGCTGATGGTCGGCCGCGCCCTGAAGCCGCCCACCCCGACCCCGCTGGAGCCGGGCGAGCCGGTGCTGACGCTGTCCGGCGTCACCGTCGCCTCCGGCCACGGGCGCCCGCTGCTCGACGGCGTGGACCTGACCGTGCGCCGCCGCCAGATCGTCGGCATCGCCGGCGTGTCGGGCAACGGGCAGACCGCGCTGGCCGAGCTGGTCAGCGGCCTGATCCACCCCGACTCCGGCACCATGGCGCTGAAGGGCGAGCCCGCCGGCGACGCCGGCCCGGCCGAAATGGTCCGGCGCGGCGTCGCCCGCATTCCGGAGGACCGGCACGCCGCCGGCCTCGTCGGCGCCATGGCGGTGTGGGAGAACCTGATCGCCGAGCGCTACAACGACCCCGCCTTCCAGCGCTTCGGCCTGATCCGCCGGGGGGCCGCCCGCGCCTACGCCGAGGAGGTGATCGAAGCGTTCGACGTGCGCTGTCCGGGACCGGACGCCCGCACGCAGCTGCTGTCCGGCGGCAACATGCAGAAGCTGATCCTGGGCCGCACGCTGGCCCACGGTCCGGACCTGATCCTGGCGAGCCAGCCGACCCGCGGCCTCGACGTCGGCGCCGTGTCCTACGTCCACGGGCGGTTGCTGGAAGCCCGCGCCGCCGGGGCCGGGGTGCTGGTGATCTCCGAGGATCTGGACGAGATCCTGGCGCTGGCCGACGGCATCACCGTCGCCTATCACGGGCGCCTCACCCCCGTTCTGCCGCACGGCCGCGTGTCGGTCCGCCAACTCGGTCTGCTGATGGCCGGGCATTGGGAGATTTTGCCGGAGATCGTCGATGCGGCTTGAACCGCGAGAGCATACCCCGCTGGCCGCCCGCCTGCTGGCACCCGTGGCGGCGGTGGCGGCGGCGCTGGCGCTCTGCGCGCTGCTGGTCGCCTGGACCGGCGCGCCGGTGCTGCGCGCCTACGGCCTGCTGCTGGAGGGGGCCGCCGGCTCCCGCTTCGCCCTGACCGAGACGCTGACCCGCGCCACCCCGTTGATCCTCACCGGCCTCGCCGCCGCCGTCGCCTTCCGCGCCAAGCTGTGGAACATCGGGGCGGAGGGGCAGCTCTACATGGGCGCGCTCGCCGCCGTCGTGCTGGGCGGCGGGATGCTGGACCTGCCGGCCTGGCTGCTGCTGCCCACGGTGATGATCGCCGGGGCCGCCGCAGGGGGCGCCACGCTGCTCGGCCCCGCCGTGCTGAAGGTGCGCTTCGGTGTGGACGAGGTGGTGACGACGCTGCTGCTGAACTTCATCGTCCTGCTGCTCGTCTCCATGCTGCTGGAGGGCGCGCTGAAGGACCCCATGGGCATGGGCTGGCCGCAATCCGCCCCCGTCGTCGAGGCGGCCGAGCTGCCCAAGCTGGTCGAGCGCACGCGGCTGCACACCGGCCTGCTGGTCGCGCTCGGCCTGTCGGCCCTGCTCTGGCTGATCGACACCCGGACCATCTGGGGCTACGAGAACCGGGCGGTCGGCGCCAACCCGCGCGCCGCGGCATTCGCCGGCATGCCGGTGACCCGCGTCATGCTGCGCACCGCCCTGCTGTCCGGTGGGCTGGCCGGGCTGGCCGGGGTGATCGAGGTCTGCGGGCTGAAGGGCTACCTGACGCTCGACCTGTCGCCGGGCTTCGGCTACAGCGGCATCGTCGTCGCCATGCTGGCGCAGCTTCACCCGGTGGGCGTGGTCGGGGCGGCGGTCTTCATCGCCGGCATCTTCGTCGGCGCCGACGCCATGAGCCGCGCCATGCCGGTGCCCAACTACATCGCCGACGTGCTCGTCGCCACCAGCCTGCTGTGCATGCTGGTCGCCGGGCTGCTGACGCGCTACCGGCTGCGGCGGGGGTGAGCGCCATGGAGCTGTTCCAAACGATCCTCGACATCCTGGTCTCCGCCGCCTTCTGGACGGCGGTGCTGCGCATCGCCACCCCCTACATCCTCGGCACGCTGGGCGAACTCCTGTGCGAGCGGGCCGGCGTGCTGAACCTCGGCATCGAGGGCATCATGACGATGGGCGCCATGGCCGGCTGGATGGCCGTCTACCAGGGGGCCGACCTGTGGACCGGCGTGCTGGTGGCGGCACTCTGCGGCGGGCTGATGGGTCTGCTGCACGCCACCCTGACGGTGCCGCTGGGCCTGTCGCAGCATGTGGCGGGCATCGGCGTGACGCTGCTCGGCACCAGCCTGTCCTACTTCGTCTACCGCCTCGTCCTGCCGCAGGCGAGCACCCCGCCGACCATCGAGCCGTTCCAGCCGCTGGCCCTGCCGGGCGCGCTGGCCCAGACGCCGATGACCTACATGGCGCTGATCCTGGTGGCCGTGGTCGCCTACGTCCTCTACCGCACGCCGGTCGGGCTGGCGGTGCGCATGGTCGGCGAGAATCCGGCGGCGGCGGAGGCCCAGGGCCTGAGCGTCACCGCGGTGCGCATCGGCGCGGTGGTGGCGGGAAGCGCGCTGATGGCGCTGGCCGGGGCCTTCCTCACCCTGTCGGCCTTCAACGCCTTCTTCTTCAACATGGTCAACGGGCGCGGCTGGATCTGCATCGCGCTGGTCGTCTTCGCCTCCTGGCGGCCCGGCAAGGCGCTTCTGGGGGCGGTGCTGTTCGCCGCCTTCGACGCGCTGCAATTGCGGCTCCAGCAGGTGGCGGGGGGCGTCCTGCCCTACCAGCTGTTCCTGATGATGCCCTACCTGTTGAGCATCCTGGCGCTGGTGCTGGTGGCGCGCCGCGCCTCCTACCCGCGGGCGCTGATGATCCCGTACCGCAAAGGAGAACGCTGATGTTCGATCTGATCCTGCGCCGCGCCACGCTGCCCGACGGCCGCACCGGCATGGACATCGGCGTCCGCGAGGGCCGCATCGCCGCCGTGGAAAAGGACCTGCCCGGTCCCGCCGGGGAGGAGATCGACGCCACGGGCCGGCTGGTCACGCCGCCCTTCGTCGATTCGCACTTCCACATGGATTCGACGCTCAGTTACGGCCTGCCACGGGTCAACCGCTCCGGCACGCTGCTGGAGGGCATCGCGCTGTGGGGCGAGTTGAAGCCGCAGCTCGTCCAGGACGCCATCGTCGAGCGGGCGCTGGCCTATTGCGACTGGGCGGTGGCGCGCGGGTTGCTGGCGATCCGCAGCCATGTCGATATCTGCGACCCGCGCCTGCTGGCCGTGGAATCGCTGCTGGAGGTCAAGCGGCGGGTCGCCCCCTACCTCGACCTGCAACTGGTCGCCTTCCCGCAGGACGGCGTCCTGCGCGCCCCCGGCGCGGTGGACCTGCTTCGCCGTGCGCTCGACATGGGCGTGGACGTGGTCGGCGGCATCCCGCATTTCGAGCGGACCATGGCCGACGGTGCGGCCTCCGTGAAACTGCTCTGCGAGATCGCGGCGGAGCGCGGGCTGCTGGTCGACATGCATTGCGACGAGTCGGATGACCCGCTGTCCCGCCATGTCGAGACGCTGGCCTACGAGACGCAGCGGTTGGGGATGCAGGGCCGGGTGACCGGCTCTCACCTCACCTCCATGCATTCCATGGACAACTACTACGTCTCCAAGCTGATCCCGCTGATGGTCGAGGCGAACCTCGGCGTCATCGCCAACCCGCTCATCAACATCACGCTCCAGGGCCGCCACGACAGCTACCCCAAACGCCGTGGCATGACCCGCGTGCCGGAGCTGATGGGCGCCGGCCTGACGGTGGCGCTGGGCCACGACTGCGTGATGGACCCCTGGTACCCGCTCGGCTCCGGCGACATGCTGGAGGTCGCGCACATGGGCCTGCATGTCGGGCAGATGACCGGTTACGACGGGATGTTGGCCTGTTTCCGCGCGGTGACGGAGGCCCCGGCCAGGCTGCTCCACCTCGACGGCTATGGGCTGGAGGTGGGCTGCCACGCCGATCTGGTGGTGCTCCAGGCCGCCGACCCGGTGGAGGCGATCCGAACCCGCGCCACCCGCCTGTTCGTCCTGCGCCGCGGCGCCGTGGTCAGCCGCTGCGCCCCGGTGGAGGCGCGGCTCTCCCTGCCCGGCCGCCCGGAGTCGGTGTCCTTCACTCTGCCCACGGCGCGGGCGACGTAACCGTTCCGCAGATCATGCTTTGTGGACCCCGGCGATGAAGCGGTCGATTTCGCGGGCCAGTTCCTTGGACTGACCGGCCACCCCGGCGGCGGCGGCGAGGAGCTGGTCGGCGGCGGCGCCCGTGTCGCCCGCTCCGGCCCGGATCTCGCCCATGCCGCCGCTGACCTCGCGGGCGCCGTCGGCGGCCTGCAGGACGCTGCGGGCGATGTCGCGGGTGGCGGCGGACTGCTGGTCCACCGCCGCCGCGATGCCGGACGCGATGCGGCTGACCTGGGCGATGGTCTGGCTGATGCTCCGCACCGCCTCCACCGCCTCGCCCGTCGCGTCGCGGATGCCCTTGATCTGGCCGACGATGTCCTCGGTCGCGCGGGCGGTCTGGTTCGCCAGGCTCTTGACCTCTCCGGCGACCACCGCGAAGCCCTTGCCGGCCTCGCCGGCGCGGGCCGCCTCGATGGTGGCGTTGAGCGCCAGCAGGTTGGTCTGGCCGGCGATGTCGTTGATCAGGCCGACGACGGCGCCGATCCGCTCCGCGCTGTCGGCCAGCACGACAACGGCCGCGTCGGCCCGCTTCACGTCGGCCACCGCCGCCTCGGCGATGCGTGCGGACTCGCCCACCTGCTGCCCGATCTCCTCCACCGAGGCCGACAGCTCCTCGGTCGCGGCGGCGGCGGTCTGCACGTTGTCGGCGGCGGAATGGGCGGAGAGCGTCATCCGCTCCGACCGGCCATGGGTCTGCTCGGCGATGCCGGTGAGGGCGCGGGCGGTGGATTCGAGCTGCTGCGCCGCCGACGCCAGCGCCCCAGTCAGGCCGCCCGCCCGCTCCTCGAACCCGTTTTGCAGGTCGAGCAGGGCGGCGGTCCGCGCCTCCCTGGCGCGCCACTCCGCCTCCTGCTGGCGGCCCAGGTCGCGGGCCTGCACCAACCCCTGCTTGAACACCCCGACCGCGCGGGCCATGGCGCCCGCCTCGTCCTTGCGGTCGGCGCCGGGAATCGCGGCGTCCAGATCGCCGGCGGCCAGCCGGTCCATGGTGACGGTCAGCCCGGCAATCGGCCGGGCGATGCCGTCGCCCACCCGCCACGCCACCAGACCGCCGAGCAGGATGCAGCCCGCCCCGACCAGAACGGTCAGCAGGGTCAGCCGGTTGGCGTCGGCCATCACGCTGGCCTGCGGCGCGGCGACCAGGAACGACCACGCGCCGTCGGCGCCGGTGAAGCGCACCGGCGACAGGCGCAGGTAATAGGGGGCGCCGCCAAGCGTGACGACGCCGTCGTAGGCCCGCCCCTCGGCGATGGCGCGGCGCGCCTCCTCCGGCAGGTCGTCGGCGGGATGGGACAGGCGGCCGGCGTCGGGATGGGCCACATAGACCCCGGCGCCGGTGAGGACCGCCGCGTGGCCGTCGCCGTAGGGCTTCACCCGGCGGACCAGATCGGTCAGGCCGCTCAGCGTCAGGTCGACGCCGGCGACGCCGATCACCCGGTCGCCGTCCTTCACCGGTGCTGCGGCGCTGGTCATCAACGTCTTGGTCAGATCGTCCAGATAGGGTTCGGTCAGCACCGGCTTCCCGGCCGCGGCGGCCGCCCGGTAATATTCCTTCTCCTTCACGTCGGAGAAGGGATAGCCCTCGCTGTCGTCGGCCTTGGGGCCGGGCAGCCACAGCAGGCTCATCCGCCCGGTGCCGGGCAGCCCCAGGATCTCGCCGGCGCGGTCCCGCCCGGCGACGTCGCGGTCGCGCCCGTCGAACCCGTCGTCAGCCATGTCCACCCACACGCCGGCGTAGAGCGGGCCGACCGCCATCAGGCGGTTGAGGTAGCGGTTGACCGTCTCCCGGCGTGGGGCGCCGGTGGAGCGTTCCACCTCCACCAGCGCGGCGGCGGAACGGGCGTCGGCCAGGGCGGCGGAGATGTCTGCGGCCACCCGCGCGCCGTGGTGGTCGGCGGTTTCGGCCACCAGGGTCGTGACCGCCCGCTCCGCGGCGTCGCGCGACAGGAACAGGGAAACCGAGGTGACCGCCGCCGCTCCCACGGCCAGGACAGCGGTCATGCCGATGATGATCTTGGTTCTGAAACGCCCCGTCATGCCCCTACCCTGTCCATGCCGCCGCCCCGGATCAGGGGCGGTCGGCCATCTTGGCACACCGAAAACCGGACGGCCATATCTGCCGGTCACGGATCATCCGCCGGCTCAACGATGGCGAGTGCGCGCATCGGGCTGCCCCCGTTCCCACTCTCCGGCATTTGCCGCGAAAGGTCCGAAGGGCGATTAGTTCGCCTAACGCACAAAAGGGCTTGCCAGGCATTTCGCATCTGGTATACGGTATCTCACATCCCATCGCGCTTCGGAAACGAAGTGCAAAACCAGCGGCGCGGGCGTGTTTTGAAGAAAACATGACGGCGCCCGAAGGTTTCGGGTCCGGTGTCGGAGCGAATGCTTTCATGAGCGCAACAGTCGATTTCGCACAGCTGGTCATGGCCGCCGGGGACGCGATCGTCGTGTCCGACGCGCAGGGCGCCATCACGCTGTGGAATCCAGCGGCCGAGCGGATGTTCGGCTTCGCGGAGGGCGAAGCGCTGGGGCAATCGCTCGACATCATCATCCCGGAACGCCAGCGCCAGCGCCATTGGGACGGCTACGCCAACACCATGCGCACGGGCCAGACGCGCTACGGCAGCGATGTGCTGCGCGTCCCGGCCCTGCACAAGGACGGGCACGCCCTGTCCATCGCCTTCACGGTCGCCCTGCTGACCGCGCCGGACGGCACGGTGACCGGAATCGTCGCCATCATCCGCGACGAGAGCAGCCGCTGGGCCGAGGAGCGCAAGCTCCGCCGACGCCTGTCGGAGTTGGAGTCCGCAAGCCAGTAACCCACAACCCATCCCGCCAGTTTGTCCGTGTTGTCCAGTGCTCAACAACGGCATCGCAATAAGTGAGAGGGAGTAAACGAGCCATGAGCAAGCCGCTCGAAGGAATCAAGATCATCGACTTCACCCACGTTCAGGCCGGCCCTGCCTGCACGCAGCTCCTCGCCTGGTACGGCGCGGACGTCATCAAGGTGGAGCGGCCGGGTTCCGGCGACGTCACCCGCAACCAGCTCCGTGACATTCCCGACGCGGACGCGCTCTACTTCACGATGCTGAACAGCAACAAGCGCTCGCTGACGCTGGACACCAAGACCCCGGCGGGCAAGGAAATCCTTGAGAAGCTGATCAAGGAATCCGACGTCCTCGTGGAGAATTTCGGGCCGGGCGCGCTCGACCGCATGGGCTTCACCTGGGAGCGCATCAACGAGCTGAACCCGGGCATGATCGTCGCCTCGGTGAAGGGCTTCAGCGACGGCCACCATTACGAAGACCTGAAGGTCTACGAGAACGTCGCCCAGTGCGCCGGCGGTGCGGCGTCGACCACCGGCTTCTGGGACGGCCCGCCGACCGTCAGCGCCGCCGCTCTCGGCGACAGCAACACCGGCATGCACCTCGCCATCGGCATCCTGACCGCCCTCATGGGCCGTTCGAAGACCGGCAAGGGCCAGAAGGTCGCCGTGTCGATGCAGGACTCGGTCATCAACCTCTGCCGCGTCAAGCTGCGCGACCAGCAGCGTCTCGACCGCGTCGGCTACCTGGAAGAGTACCCGCAGTACCCGCACGGGGAGTTCTCCGACGTCGTTCCGCGTGGCGGCAACGCCGGCGGTGGTGGCCAGCCGGGCTGGGTCCTGAAGTGCAAGGGCGCCGAAACCGACCCGAACGCCTACATCTACTTCACCATCCAGGGCCACGCCTGGGCGCCGATTTGTAAGGCTCTCGGCAAGCCGGAGTGGATCGACGATCCGGCCTACAACACCCCCCTGGCGCGCCAGGACAAGATCTTCGACATCTTCGCCTTCATCGAAGGCTGGCTGGCCGACAAGACGAAGTACGAGGCGGTCGACATCCTGCGCAAGTTCGACATCCCGTGCGCCCCGGTGCTGACCATGAAGGAGATCGCCGATTGCCCGTCGCTCCGCAAGAGCGGCACGATCGTCGAGGTCGATCACAAGGCCCGCGGCAAGTACCTGACCGTCGGCAGCCCGATCAAGTTCTCGGACATGACCGTCGAAGTGACCGGTTCGCCGCTCCTCGGCGAGCACTCCGACGAGGTTCTGGCCAGCCTCGGCTACACGCCGGAGCAGATCGCCGAGCTGCACGCCAACAAGGTTGTCTGATCGCTTCCCGACAGTCTGACGGCACACCTCGCGAAGACGGCGCCCCCAAAAGGGGCGCCGTTCCTTTTTGTGCGTCCGGCCCCCTGTTCTCTCCAGGGCCCGCTCTCTCCATGGAGAGAGGGCGCTTTCAGCGCAGCCACTCCCTCACTTCACGGATGCGCTGGTTGCCCTCCGGCGTGCGGGCGTAGGCCTTGCCGTACTGGGTCTCATACTCGCGCACGAAGCCCTGGCGCAGCAGCCCGTCCAGCACCGGGCGGACGATGGCCGGCTTCAGGTTCGCGGCCTTGGTGATCGTCAGGAACGAGGCCGGCAGAGCCGTCACCTCCGGCCCCGGCGTGGCGCGCAGGGTGTTGAGCGAAGTCCAATCGACGGAGGTTGGTGAAATCATCGGCTACCCTCGATGCGGCGCGCTGTTGACTCTCTCTCGATACGACCTCAACTTCACTTGAGGTCAAGAGGTTCCGAACCCCAGGGGAGGCCCGGCGATGGCGATTCTCGATCCCGCCGACATGGACAAGGATCTTTCCGTGGGCGAGGTCGCGGAACGCTCCGGAGTGGCAGTGTCCACCATCCACTTCTACGAATCAAAGGGGCTGATCACAAGCTGGCGGAGCAGCGGGAACCAGCGCCGCTTCCCCCGCGACGTGCTCCGGCGCATTGCCGTCATCAAGGTTGCCCAGCGCCTGGGCGTCCCGCTGGCCACCATCGCGCAGGCGCTGAAGACCTTGCCGGACGGCCGCACGCCCACCGCAGAGGACTGGAAACGCTTGTCCGCGGCCTGGAAGGCGGACCTGGACGAGCGCATCGCCGTGCTCACCAGGCTGCGCGACGGGCTGGAGGGGTGCATCGGCTGCGGCTGCCTGTCGCTCGGGGAATGCCCGCTGCGCAACCCCTGGGACGAGCTGTCGGAGGACGGTCCCGGCCCGCGCCTGCTCGATCCGCGGTGACATCCGCGCTGTTTTGCCGCACCGCAGCATAGCCTCCTCATCCGGAGCCGTCCCGGCAATAAAAAGGCCGTGCTGTTTCCAGCACGGCCAGTATCCGAGAGGCTCGCATATAATGCGGAGCAACAACCCGCCCGATACAAAGGGTGAAGAACCCTGTGTAAGAAGAATGATGCCCGAGTCTTCTCCGGGACGCAACAAGGAATCCCAAGTTTCCACATTGCGGAAACAAAGTATTTTTCCAAAAAAAGACCGCGCCGTTGCGGGCGCGGTCAGTTTCTTCAGGGCAGCACTACGTGACAGGAAGGAAAACCGGGGTAACAGCCGCCTCGACCCAATCCGAAGGATTTGCGGATCGGGGCGGATCGCGCCTCCCGGCCGGCGCGAATTCGAATTCCGTAAGGGTGTTCCGGATCAGGCCCAGGGATCAGGCCCAGGGATCAGGTCGGGAAACGCCCGCCGATCTCGGCGGTGACCGCCGCGGCGGTGCGCTTGACCATCTCACCGAAGGCCACGACGCGGGCGTCGTCCAGGCGCCGGTTGGTGCTCGACAGCGACAGGGCGCCGATGACTCGGGCCTGCTCGTCGTAGATCGCCGCGGCGACGCAGTGCAGACCGCTGACCCGCTCCTCCTGGTCCACGGCGTAGCCGCGGTCCCGCGTCAGGATCAGCTCCCGGTGCAGCGCCGGGATCGACGACACGGTGGTCCGGGTGAACTGGCGCATGCCGCGCTGGGTCACGATGCTCTGCACCCGCGTGTCGGGCATACCGGCGAGCAGCGCCTTGCCCACCGCGGAACAGTGCAGCAGCGTGCGGTCGGTGACGGGCAGCGCCGCCTGGGCGACGCGCGGGCCGCCGACGCGGTGCAGATAGATGGCCTCGCCGTTCTCCTCGATGGCCAGATTGACGACCTCGCTGGTCTCCTCCATCAGCCGGCGCATGCGCGGACGGGCGACGTCGAGCAGGCTGCGCGTCTTCAGGAAGCCGGTGCCGGTCATGTAGGCCTGCACCCCGACCGCCCAGCCGCGCTTGCCCTGGTCGAAGCGCACGTAGCGCTCCTCCTGCAGGGTGGTCAGCAGGCGGTGCGCCGTGGAGGGCGAGAGATGCGCCGCTTCGGCCACCGCGGTCAGGCTCATCGGGCTGTCCGACTGGCCGAGGATGGTCATGATGCTCAGTGCCCGCGACAGCGACTGCACCAGATTGCCCTTCGCCGCACGGTCCACGGTTTCCGCGCGGCTTTCGGCTCGCGGGACCGGGGGTGCCATCATCAGCGCTTGCGTCTTCATCGTCCCATCCCTCTCGAAATCGTCCGGCGCTGTTGCAGCCGCGCCGTTGTCGTCCTCGGGTGTGGCGGCCCCCGCGTCTCCCCTTGCCGGGGATCGGGGGCCGCCGGTTGGCTATGCCGCCGGCTCGATGCGGGCCGCGGCGAACTTGAACTCGGGAATCTTCCCGTAGGGGTCCAGCTTCGGGTTGGTCAGCACGTTGGCCGCCGCCTCGGCGTAGCAGAAGGGCACGAACACCAGCCCGGACGGGACGTTGTAGTCCGACCGCGCCTTCAGCTCGATGGTGCCGCGCCGGGTGGTGACCTTCATGCGGTCGCCGCCCTTGGCGCCCATCCGCCGCAGGTCCGCCGGGCTCATGTAGGCCACCGCCTCCGGCTCCAGATCGTCCAGAACCTGGGCGCGCCGGGTCATCGATCCGGTGTGCCAATGCTCCAGCTGGCGCCCGGTGGTCAGCACCATCGGGAACTCGGCGTCCGGCTCCTCGGCCGGCGGGATCACGTCGGCGGGGACCAGACGCCCGCGGCCGGTGGCCGTGGGGAAGCCGTCGCCGAACACGATCTCCTGGCCCGGATCGTCCGCGGACAGGCTGGGGTAGGTCACCGAGCGCTCGCGCTCCAGACGTTCCCAGGTGATGTTGTCGAGCGACGGCATCGCCCCCTTCATCTCCCGGAACACGTCGCGCGGATGCTCGTAGGTCCAGTCGAGACCCAGGCCGCGGGCCATGGCGTTGACGATCCACAGGTCCTGCCGGGCCTCGCCCGGCGGCGGCAGGGCCTGACGGCCGAGCTGAACCTGGCGGTTGGTGTTGGTCACCGTGCCGGTCTTCTCCGGCCAGGCCGAGGCGGGCAGCACCACGTCGGCGTATTTGGCCGTCTCGGTCAGGAACAGGTCCTGCACCACCAGATGGTCGAGCTTGGCCAGCGCGTCGCGGGCGTGCTCCACGTCCGGGTCGGACATGGCCGGGTTCTCGCCCATCACGTACATGCCGTGCAGCGAGCCGGCGTGGATCGCGTCCATGATCTCGACGACCGTCAGGCCGCGCTTGGAGTCGAGCTTGGTGTCCCAGAAATCCTCGTAGAAGGCGTGGACCTCGGGATCGTCCACTGGACGGTAGTCCGGGAACATCATCGGGATCAGGCCGGCGTCGGAGGCGCCCTGGACGTTGTTCTGGCCGCGCAGCGGGTGCAGGCCGGTGCCGGGGCGCCCGATCTGGCCGGTGACCAGCGACAGGGCGATCAGGCAGCGCACGTTGTCGGTGCCGTGGGTGTGCTGCGACACGCCCATGCCCCAGAAGATGATCGAGCCCTTGGAGGTGGCGTAAAGGCGCGCGACCTCGCGGAGCTGCTCCGCCGGGATGCCGCAGACCGGTTCCATGGCCTCCGGGGTGAAGCTGGCGATGTGGGCGCGCAGCTCCTCGAAGTCCTGGGTGTGCTCGGCCACATACTGAGCGTCGTACAGCCCTTCGCTGATGATGACGTTCAGCATCGCGTTCAGCATGGGCACGTCACGGCCCGGCTTGAACTGGAGCATGTGGCTGGCGTGGCGCTTCAGCACCTGGCCGCGCGGGTCCATGATGACCAGTTTGGCGCCGCGCTTGGCCGCGTTCTTGAAGAAGGTCGCGGCGACCGGGTGGTTCTCCGTCGGGTTGGAGCCGATGACGACGATCACCTCGGCGTCCTTGGCCGCCATGAAGGGCGCCGTCACCGCGCCCGACCCGATGCCCTCGATCAGCGCCGCCACCGAGGAGGCGTGGCACAGGCGGGTGCAATGGTCGACGTTGTTGGTGCCGAAGCCGACGCGCACCAGCTTCTGGAACAGGTAGGCTTCCTCGTTGGAGCCCTTGGCCGAACCGAAGCCGGCGAGCGCCGAGCCGCCCCGCTCGTCGCGGATCTTGCGCAGGCCGGCGGTGGCGACCTCCAGTGCCTCCTCCCAGCTCGCCTCGCGGAAATGGGTCAGCGGGTTGAGCGGGTCGATGTCCACGTCGTGCTTGGACACGCCCTCCTTGCGGATCAGCGGCTTGGTCAGGCGGTGCGGGTGGTGGATGTAGTCGAAGCCGAAGCGGCCCTTCACGCACAGCCGGTTCTTGTTGGCCGGGCCGTCGCCGCCCGTCACCGACAGCAGCTTCTCGTCCTTGATGTTGTAGGTCAGCTGGCAACCGACGCCGCAATAGGGGCAGACGCTGTCCACCTTGCGGTCCGGGGCGGCGGCGAAGACGCCGCTGTTCAGGTCCACCTGAGTCTTCGGCATCAGCGCGCCGGTCGGGCAGGCCTGGACGCACTCGCCGCAGGCGACGCAGGTGCTGTCGCCCATCGGGTCGGCGAAGTCGAAGACGATCGTCTCCTTGTGGCCGCGCAGCGCCATGCCGATCACGTCGTTGACCTGGACCTCTCGGCAGGCGCGGACGCACAGGTTGCACTGGATGCAGGCGTCGAGCTGCACCGCCATGGCCGGGTGGCTGAAGTCGGGCTTCGGCGCATGCTCGCGGGTCGGGAAGCGGCTGTCCGAGACCTCCAGGCGGTCGGCCCAGCGCCAGAACTTGCTGTCGGGGTCGTGGGCCTCCTCCCGCTTCGGCTGGTCAGCGACCAGCATCTCGATGACCATCTTGCGGGCGAACTTGGCGTTCTCGCTGGCCGAGCGGACGCGCATGCCCGGCGTCGGGTGGCGCACGCAGGAGGCCGACATGGCGCGCTCGCCGTCGACCTCGACCATGCAGGCCCGGCAGTTGCCGTCCGCGCGGTAGCCCGGCTCGTCGGCGTAGCAGAGATGCGGGATCTCGGTGCCCAGGCGGTTGGCGACCTGCCAGATCGTCTCGCCGGGGTGGGCTTCGACGAGTTCGTCGTCGAGGTGGAACAGGATGCGGTCGCTCATATCACCGGACCTCCCCGCGCAGATCATCGCGGAAGTGCTTCAGCGCACTCTTGAGTGGGTTCATCGCGGCCTGACCCAGGCCGCAGATCGACGCCGTGCCCATCAGCCGGGCGAGTTCCGTCAAAAGCGGCTCGTCCCACACCGGCTGCTTGATGAGCGCCACCGCCTTCTCCGTTCCGACGCGGCAGGGCGTACACTGGCCGCAGCTCTCGTCCTCGAAGAAGTCCAGCAGGTTGCGCACGACCTTGCGCATGTCGTCCTGGTCCGACAGCACGACCACCGCGGCGGAGCCGATGAAGCAGCCGTGCTGCTCCAGCGTGCCGAAGTCCAGCGGGATGTCGTCCATGCTGGCGGGCAGGATGCCGCCCGACGCGCCGCCGGGCAGGTAGCCCTTCAGCGTGTGGCCGTCGGCCATGCCGCCGCAATACTCGTCGATCAGCTCGCGGATGGTGACGCCGGCGGGGGCCAGCTTCACGCCCGGGTCCTTCACGTGACCGGAGACGGAGTAGCTGCGCAGGCCCTTGCGGCCGTTGCGCCCGTGGCTGCCCCACCAGTCGGCGCCCTTCTCAAGGATGTCCCTGATCCAGAACAGCGTCTCGACGTTGTTGATGAGGGTCGGGCGGCCGAACAGGCCGACGACCGACGGGAAGGGCGGCTTGTGCCGCGGCAGGCCGCGCTTGCCCTCGATGCTCTCCAGCATCGCGGACTCCTCGCCGCAGATGTAGGCCCCGGCGCCGCGCCGCAGATGGATGCGGGTGTGACCGGCGAGGCCGGCCTTCTCCACGGCGGCGATCTCGTGCTCCAGCACCTCGCGGATGTGCGGGTACTCGTCGCGCAGGTAGATGTAGACGTCGGTCGCCTCGACCACCCAGGCGCCGATCAGCATCCCTTCCAGGAATCGGTGCGGATCGTTCTCCAGATAGTAGCGGTCCTTGAAGGTGCCCGGCTCGCCCTCGTCCCCGTTCACCGCCATCAGGCGGGGGCCGGGTTCGTGGCGGACGAAGCGCCACTTGCGGCCGGTCGGGAAGCCGGCGCCGCCGAGGCCGCGCAGGTTGGCGCCCTCCAGCTTGCCGAGGATGTCGTCCACCGGGACGTTGCCGGCGAGACAGTCGGCGAGCAGGCGGTAGCCGCCCTCCGCCTTGTACTGCTCCAGGCTGACATAGGTGGGGAGCTGCGGGTGCGTCTCGCCGTTCTTCACGGCGGTGACCACGCTCTCGACCGTAGCGTTCTCGTGCAGGGCGTGGCCGATGGCCACCGCCGGGGCGTTGTGGCAGGCGCCCATGCAGGGGGCGCGCACCACCCGGACGTCCGGCCCCATGTCGGCGGCTTTCAGCTCGTCCAGCAGCTTCTCGCCGCCGGCCATGCAGCAGGACAGGCTGTCGCAGACCCGGACGGTCACGGGCGGAGGGGCTTCCTCCCCGTCCATCACGATGTCGAAGTGGGCGTAGAAGGACGCCACCTCGTACACTTCCACCAGGGACAGCCGCATCTCGTGGGCCAGCGCCGCGAGATGGCGGGCGTGCAGCCCGTGATAAGTGTCCTGCAACAGGTGCAGATGCTCGATCAGCAGATCCCGCTGCCGGGACCGGTCGCCGAGAAGGTCCTGCACCTCCGCCAGGGCCGCCGGATCGACCCCCTTGCGGACGGCGCTGGTGGGGTTGAGGCTGCCGATGTTGCCGCTCTCCGACCCGGCGTTGGGGTCGATCACCGCGTTGATCAGCGTCGGCCGGCCGCTGTCCATCGCCGCGCTGACCGCGCGGTACAGCTCGTCCGGCGTCGTCACGTTGACGCCSKCGCCGCCGAAGGCCTCCATCATCTTGTCGTAGCGCGAGTCCGGAACGAAGACCATCGGCGACGGGTCCGACCCGCCCGTCGGGTTCACGTCCGTCCCCTTGTAGATGCCGTTGTTGTTGAACACCACGATGCACACCGGCAGGTTGTAGCGGCAGATCGTCTCCACCTCCATGCCCGAGAAGCCGAASGCGCTGTCGCCCTCCACCGCCAGAACCGGCTTGCCCGACTCCACCGCAGCCGCCACCGCGAAGCCCATCCCGATGCCCATCACGCCCCAGGTCCCGACGTCCAGGCGCTTGCGCGGCTGGTGCATGTCGATGATCCCGCGCGCCAGGTCCAGCGTGTTCGCCCCCTCGTTCACCAGCAGCGCCTCGGGCCGYTCCTGCACCACCCGGCGCAGCGCGCCCAGAGCGCCGTGGAAGTTCATCGGCGAGGCGTTGCTCATCAGCCGGGGCGCCATCTTAGCGATGTTCGCCTCCTTGCGCGCCGACACMGCCCCCGTCCACTCCGCCGGCGGCGGCGTCCAGCCCTTCSCCATGCCSGCSGTCAGGGCCGACACGCAGGACCCGATGTCGCCAACCAGCGGCGCCACGATCGCCACGTTGCTGTCCATCTCGCGCGGCTCGATGTCGATCTGGATGAAGGTCTTCGACCCCGGCTCGCCCCAGGTCTTGCCCTTGCCGTGCGACAACAGCCAGTTCAGGCGCGCGCCGACCAGCACCACCACGTCGGCGTCCTTCAGMACCATCGAGCGCGCCGCGCCCGCCGACTGCGGGTGGGTGTCGGGAAGCAGACCCTTGGCCATGCTCATCGGCAGGAACGGGATGCCGCTCTTCTCGACCAGCTCGCGCACCGCCTCGTCGGCCTGGGCGTAGGCCGCGCCCTTGCCGAGGATGATCAGCGGTCGCTTGGCGCCCTTCAGCACCTCCAGCGCGCGCGAGACCGAGTCCGGCGAGGGCAGCTGCGCCGGGGCGGCGTCGACCACCTTGACCAGCGAGCGCGCCCCCTCGGCGGCGTCCATCACCTGCGAGAACAGCTTGGCCGGCAGGTCGAGGTAGACGCCGCCCGGACGGCCCGACACCGCGGCGCGGATCGCGCGGGCCACCGCGATGCCGATGTCCTGGGCGTGCAGCACGCGGAAGGCCGCCTTGCACAGCGGCTTGGCGATGGCCAGCTGGTCCATCTCCTCGTAGTCGCCCTGCTGGAGRTCGACGATCTCGCGCTCCGACGAGCCGGAGATCAGGATCATCGGGAAGCAGTTGGTGGTGGCGTTGGCCAGCGCGGTCAGGCCGTTGAGGAAGCCCGGCGCCGAGACGGTCATGCACACGCCCGGCTTCTTGGTCAGGAAGCCGGCGATGGCGGCGGCGTTGCCGGCGTTCTGCTCGTGGCGGAAGGAGATGACCCGCAGCCCCTCGCCCTGGGCCATGCGCAGCAGGTCGGAAATCGGGATGCCCGGCACGACGTAGAGGTTCTCGATGCCGTTGAGCTTGAGGGCATCGATGACGAGCTGGAAACCATCCGTCAGCGCCGGTTCCGCATCGGTGGCGGCCGTGGCTTGGTTGTTGAGGACTGTGACGGCTGACATAAGGGTTACTCCTCCCCGACTCTTATTCGGTTCACGATCGGTCAATCGAGAAAATCGCAGTGCTGTTCGACATGGCGGGCCAGCCCCAGCGTGTGCTCGCGCACCCGCCGCTCGGCCAGGTCRGCGTCGCGCCGGGTCAGGGCGTCGATGATGTCGCGGTGCTCGACGATGGACGTCTCGGCCCGGCCGCCGCGGCGCATGGTGACGCGGCGGATGGCCCGCATGTGGATGAAGAAGCGGTCGGTCAGGTCGGCGATGAGCGTGCAGCCCGAGGCCTGGATGATCGACTGGTGGAAGGCGACGTTGGCGTCGGAATACTCCAGCACGTGRTCGGCCAGMTCGCCKTCTTCGGCGAAGCGGTCGAAGGTCKCGYGCAGGTCGGCCATGCCGCGCTCGTCGGCGCGCTCGACGAAGAGGCGGGCGGCCATGCCCTCCAGCGCCGCGCAGACGGTGATCATCTCGATGATCTCCGCCTTGGTCTTGCGCACSACGAAGATGCCGCGCCGGGGCATGGAGCGGATGAARCCCTCCTGCTCCAGCAGCGCCATGGCTTCGCGCACCGGGGTGCGGCTGACGCCCAGCGCCTCGCAGAGCTGGCGCTCGTCGAGGCGGATCTCGCTCGGCCCGCCGTAGATGTCCATCTGGGTGATGGCTTGGCGCAGCGACTGGTAGGCCTTGGCCTTGAAGCTCATCCCCTGATCCAGGGGTGCGACCGAGAAACTCATCGTCTGCAT
>NZ_JBFUHT010000058.1:0-28015 GCF_056402275.1 Azospirillum sp. P4_B5 | reverse complement strand
ATGGTGCGCAGGCGGCGCAGCGGGCCGGCGCCGCAGGCGCGCGCCGCCTCCTCCATCGCCGGGTCCAGCGCGGCGCAGGCGGCCTGGGCCGGGCGCAGGGCCAGCGACAGGAAGCGCGCCAGATAAGCCGCCAGGATGATCCCCAGCGTGCCGTAAAGGCTGACGCCCAGCAGCGGCAGCGGCTTCAGGAAGACCAGGATGCAGCCGATGGCCAGCACCACGCCGGGCACCGCGTGCGGCAGCTCGATCAGCACGCCGACGGCGCGGACCAGCCGCCCGCCCTTTCCCGGCCCGGCCATCGCATGGGCCAGCGGAATCGCCAGCAGGATCAGCAGCAGCGCCGCCACCCCCGACAGGACGAACGAGTTGGTGAAGGCCCGCCCCACCTGATCGAGCCCCAGCACCGTCGCATAATGCGCCAGCGTCGCCGTCTCCGGCCCCAACGGCAGGCCGTAGACACGGATCAGGCTGGTCGAGGCCAGCGCCGCCAGCGGCGCCGCCAGGATCAGCGCCACCACGGTCCAGCAGAGGATCTCCAAGGGGCGCCGCGCCCGGCCCAGCCGCAGCACCGCCGCGGGCGCCGAACCGCCGATCACCCGCGCGTCCACCCGCGCCTGGAGGGCCATCTGCGCGGCGATGCCGACGCAGGCGATGGCGCCGATCAGCACGGCCAGAACCGCGACCTCCGGCAGGACCGACGGCCCGAAGCCCGCCAGCCGCCGGTAGATCAGCGTCGGCAGCACCGGAATTCCCGCCGGGATGCCGAGCAGCGCCGGAACCCCGAAATTGCCCAGCGCCGCGACGAAGGACAAGGCCAGCCCGGCGGCCAACCCCGGCAGGCTGAGCGGCAGGACGATGGTGCGCAGCACCCGCCCGCGCCGGGCACCGGCCGCCTGCGCCGCCTCGACCAGATCGCGCGGCACGGCGCGCAGGGCGGCGCGCAGCGCCAGGAAGACCAGCGGCGCGTGCTCGATCCCCATCACCAGGATCATCCCGGCGGAGGAATAGACCGGGTTCGGCGTGCCCGGCGCCGGGGCGAGGCCCAGCGGCTTCAGCAGCGGGCTGCCCGACCCGGCGAGGTGAATCCACGACAAGGCCACGATCTGCGCCGGAATCATCAGCGGCAGGATCAGGCAGAAGGCCAGCGCCGTCTTGCCCCGGAGGTCGGTCATGCCGCAGAGCAGCGCGAAGGGCACGCCGAGCGCCGCCGCCACGACCGTGGCCCCGGCCGCGATGGCGACGCTGTTCCCGGTGGCGCGCCACGTCATCTTGGACGCCAGCACGCGGGTCAGCGCCGTCAGGTCGCCCGCCGCCATCGGCCCGGCGACCTCCCACACCAGCCGCAGGATCGGCAGCAGGACGATCAGCCCGGCCAGCGCGAACAGCAGCGGCGCCCCGGAAACGGAAAAACGACCGGCGGCGCGGAAGGGCCGCCGGTCGCTGAGTGTGGCAAGACTCATTCTTATCCGCCGAACAGGTCGGCGAAGTCCTTCTTGTTGGCCTCGTCGTCCTTCAGGGCCTTGGCCGGGTCATAGGGCATCAGCGAGATGAAGGAGGTGTCCGGGAAGCCGGCCGGCGGCGCCACCCCCGGCAGCGCCGGCAGGAAGCCCTGGCGGGAGGCCAGCTCCTGACCCTCCTTGCTCAGCAGAAAGGCGATGAAGGCCTTGGCGGCGTCGGGATTCTTGCTGGTGTTCAGGATGGCGACCGGCTCGGTCACCGCGCTGACGCCCTCCTTGGGGAAAACGAAGGCGACGGGGGCGCCCTTGGCCTGCTCGCGGATCGGCAGATAGTCGACGATGACGCCGTACAGCTTCTCGCCGCTGGCCACCGACTTCAGGATGCCGCCGTTGCCCTTGGCCGCGGTGGTGCCGTTGGCCTGGAGCTTCTCGTAGAAGGCCATGCCGAGGTCCGGCTGCTCCTTCACGGCGGCCATGTGGATGGCCGCGGCGCCGGAATAGAGCGGGCTGGGCATCACGGTGGTGCCCTTGGCCTCCGGCTTCAGCAGGTCGAGCCAGGAGGAGGGTTTCATCGGCGCCGCCGTGTTGTAGGCGATGCCGGTGGTGATCAGCTTGGTGGCGAACCACGTGCCGTCCGGATCATGGGTGCCGGGGCGGTAGCCCTGGACCGGCGCGTCCTTGTAAGCCAGCAGGCGCTTCTCCGCCTTCAGCGACTCCATGGTCACCGCGTCGGCGATCAGCAGCAGGTCGGCCTGCGGGCTGCCCGCGGCGATCTCGGCACGGAGCTTGTTCATCAACTCGGTCGTGCCGCTGCGGACCCACTCGACCTCGACGCCGGGGTTCTTGGCCTTGAAGGCGTCCACCGTCTGCTTCGCGTCGGCTTCGAGCTGCGAGGTGTAGAGCACCAGCTTGCCGGCCGGCTTGCCGGTGGCGGCCTGGGCGGCGGCCTGGACGGGCAAGGCCAGCAGAAGCGCGCCGGCGGCGATGGTCGTCCCGATGGCGGCGAACGCCGCGGCGAGGTGTGTGCGCTTGGCCTTCATGTCTCCCGTTTCCCTCTCTGGTCGTCTCCGCCGGTCCGGAACCCCATTGGAGTGCCCCGGTATGCGGACGAAGGCCCTTGTTTACGCCAGAACCATGACAGCCGCGTGACGGTGGCGTTCCGGACGGTCTTGAGCGTCATACCCGATAGAGGCGGCTCAGGGAAAGGGGACGCCCCGCGGAGGGAGGGTCGACGGGGGCGAATTCCTCCTTGCCGACGGCCAGCGCGTTGCGGGTGGCCTCCAGCCGTTCGGCGGAGCGCGCCACGGCGTTGGCGCTCCTGCGCAGGCAGTGCAGGCTGCTGACCATGCTGTCCACCGCCGCGCCGCGGCGTTGGGCGGCGCGGGCGGCGGGAGCATCCTCGTCGCCGGGCACGGCGCGCAGCGGCGTCGGTTTCGTCACCAGCAGGGAGGACACCTCCAGCCGCATGGCGTTGTCACGGACCGCGTGGACGCGGTGGACCAGCTCGGCGAGGGAGATGTCACGGCAGAGGCCACGGCACCACAGGGCGCCGGTTTCCGACCGCATACAGAATCCGCAGCCCGTCTCCTCGCTCCACAAACGCTTGGCTGTGTAGACCGACATGCCCCACCTCGTTTCTCCGGCTCCAGCAAAACGCTTGAGAGGGCCACGAGGCAAAGCGTCTTTGGCGATACCGCTCTGTGGGGAGGCCGCAGCGCCCCCTCTTCGAACGGAATCGCGCGAAGGGCTTGGAAGACAGGCCGTTCGGCAGCACCCTTACGGACGACAGCCCAAGCGACAGGAGCGCGGACCGTGACCAGCGAAGCCCCCGACCGGCCCATCCTTCAGATCGAATATTGCCGCCAGTGCCGCTGGATGCTGCGCGCCGCCTGGATGGCGCAGGAGCTTCTGACCACCTTCGAGGACGAACTGGGTGGCGTCACCCTGATGCCCGGCACAGGGGGGATCTTCGAGGTGCGGAACGGCGCGGCTGTGGTCTGGTCGCGCAAGGAGGAGGGCCGTTTCCCCGACATCACCGAACTGAAGCAGCGGGTGCGCGACCACATCGCTCCCGACAAGCCCCTGGGCCATGCCGACCGCAAGCGGCCGGCGGCCCCCTGAAAAATGTTCAGCGGACGGCCTTCACGTCGGTGACGGCCACCGTCTGCTTGGGCGGCGCGGCGCCGAAGCCCTGCTCCAGCAGCTCGGCGACCTCGCGGTCGCGGGAGGCGGCGGTGGTGCCGCCCAGCACGACGGCGACCAGCCGCTGGCCGTTGCGGCTGGCGCTGCCGGCGAGATTGAAGCCGCTGAGATTGATGAAGCCCGTCTTGATGCCGTCGTAGCCATCGACCCGGCCGAGCAGTCTGTTGTGGCCGGGGACCACCGTGCCGTTCCAGTCGAAGCGCGTGCGCGAGAAATAGGCGTATTCCCGCGCCGGGCGGGACACGACGGCGCGCGACAGGCGGGCCATGTCGCGGGCGGTGGTGCGCTGCTCCTTGTGCGGCAGGCCGGAGGCATTGCGGAAGGTGGTGCTGGTCATGCCCAGCGCCTGCGCCTTGGCCGTCATCATCTCGGCGAACTGCTCCTCGCTGCCGCCCAGGGCCTCCGCCAGCACGACGGCGACGTCGTTGGCCGACTTCACCGTCAGGGCGAGGATCGCGTCCTCCACCCGGATGGTCGAGCCGACGGCAAGGTTCAGGCGCGACGGCTTCTGGTTGGTGGCGTGGCGCGACACCGGCAGTTCCTGGTCCAGCCGCAGCGTGCCCCGCTCCAGCGCCTCGAAGGTCAGGAGCAGGGTCATCATCTTGGTCAGCGACGCCGGGTAGGTCAGCGTGTCGGCGTTCTCCGAATCGAGGACCCGGCCCGACTGCGCGTCCATCAGCACGTAGGCGTGCACCGGACGGAAGACGGCGGCGCCCGCCACGGTGCCGGCGGCGGCCCCGGCGGCGACGCGGCCCGCGCGTCGCGCCTTGCCCGTGCGGTGGACGGCGGCCTTGCGGACGGCGGCCTTGTGGGTGGCCGATTTGTGGACGGCTGCCTTGTGCACGGTCCGGACGGCGGCGGGCTTCGCCGCGGTCTTCGGGGACGCGGCTTTCTGAGCGGCCGTCTTGGCGGAGGGCTTGGGCGCCTGCTTGCGCACCGTCTCCTGGGCCGCCTTGGCGAGGGCGTCCGCAGGGTCGAAGGCGACAGGCGTGGCGACGGCCAGGGATAGAAGCAGCGGCAGGACGAAACCGTACGGCGAACGCGGCATGATGGCGACCGGATGGAGAGATGGTCGCCTCCTGTACCCTGAAAGCGGTTAACAAAAAATGTGTCGAATCTCTGGCGCCTTGTGTGATTTTGCGGTCCCTGCGTGAGCGGGGCCATTTACCAATAGCCGGACGGCCCTCTCCCATTGCCTGTGTCGCAGCGGCAACGCTGCTGTGCACATTGTGGCACAGAAGCCTCATCGGGCGCGATGTCACTTGTGCCGCGCCGCCGCGGACGGCAGATGTCTTATGCCGAAAGGGCGCTGGTTCCCGCGTGTCGTCCGTGCGACCTCACGTATGGACAGAGCCTTTCGTTAGCCGTCTGTTCATCGCCGCGTGGGATGCTTCGATTATGCTGACGACCATTCGCACCTGCGCCCGGCCCGCCCTCGGAGCGAGGGTGGCGGCGTGCCTCCTCGCCGGGCTGCTCGCCCTGCCCGCGCAGGCCGCGCCGTCCACCGCTACGGGCACTTCTTCCACGGGCCGGGATGTCGTGGGAACCTGGATCGCGCGGATCGATCAGCGCGCCACCGAACTGGAGGCCATGCCCCGCGTGCAGCAAACGCGTGTGGGCTATGGCTCCGTCCTGAAAAAGGGCGACGGCGGCATGGTCGACGTGGTGGCCCCCGGCCCCGTTCGCCCGTCCGACGTGCCGGAGGGCACCGCCCCCGCCGCCGGGGCGGTGCCGACGATCGTCGTGACGCCGCCCGCCGAACCGATCCCTCAGGCCGATCCGTCGGCGACGCCCGGCAACGCGCTCGGCGGAGCGGCGACGCCCGGCACGGTGGTGGAGGTGCTGCCTCCGCCACCGGCCCTGACCATTCAGGTGCGGGCACGCACCGCCGACCGGGTCGGCCGCCTGTCCACCCGGCTGATCGAGCTGGGCTTCCTGAACCAGGAGCAGTGGACCGAGACCTTCGACGACTCTCTCGAAGTGGCGGTCCGCGCCTTCCAGCTGTCCGAAGGGCTGATGCAAGACGGAAAGGTCGGCGAGGTCACGCGCCAGGCGCTCGACCGCACGCCCAAGGAGGCCGCCAAGCTGATGCGCGGCGCCACGGCGTCGATGCGCGCCTTCCAGGCGTCGGTTCCGGACACGGTGATCCTGGTCAACCTGCCCAGCCAGACCGTGACCTACATCGAACGCGGCAAGCTGAACTTCACCATGCGCGCCGTGGTCGGCCGCCCGTCGCGCCAAACCCCGCTGCTCCAGGACCGCGTCACCAGCGTGACGATCAACCCCACCTGGACCGTGCCGCCGACCGTTCTGGTCGAGGACAAGCTGCCGGTGCTGCGCAAGAAGGGCAACACCGGGATCAAGGACGCCGTCGTCTATCTGGACGGGGTCGAGGTGGTGCCGGAGAGCATCAACTGGTGGCAGGTGACGCCGGAGCGCATCCGCATCGTCCAGAAGCCCGGCGACGACAATGCCCTCGGCCGCTTCCGCTTCAACCTGACCAACGGCGACGGCATCTTCCTGCACGGCACCAACGATCCGCGGCTGTTCGAGCGCGACCTGCGCGCCGCCAGCTCCGGCTGCGTGCGGCTGGCCGACGCGCGGATGGTCGCGGAAACCCTGCTGCGCCCCGCCAAGCTCGATTCCGCGGCGATCGAGCGGCAGCTCGACAGCGGCAAGACCAAGACGGTCTCCCTGCCCAACGCCGTCCCGGTCCGCTTCGTCTACTGGACCTCCACGGTGGAGACGGACGGCACCGTGCGGGTCCATCCGGGCATCTACGACGACGTGCCGACCAGCTCGTCCGCTCCGTCGGCCAGCCAGGCCCCCGCCGCCGCGGGAACCGTCTCGGCCCCGCGCCGGGTCGAGCCGAAGCCCGTCCGCCCGACCCCGGCCGCCGCCCCGCAGCCGGCCCCGGCGCCCGCCCAGTCCTCCTCCACGACCACCCCGGCCCGCGCCGCCGACACGCGCAACGGGGCCGAGGCCGTCCGCACGGCGATGTGACGGCGTCGCGCAGGGCCACGCTTCTGAGAACGCAGAAAAGGCGCCGTCTCGACGGCGCCTTTTTTCGTACCCATCTTTCTTACGGCGGCGCCCCGTCCCGCGCCGCGGCGGAGGTGTGCCATGATCCCCTTCCCGGCTTCAGCGCGGCTGTGCGCGCTGCTCCTTCCCGTCCTTCTGATGATCCCGGCTCCGGTGTTCGCCGGCGGCTGGCATGGAGGGAATTTCTTCGGCTTCAGCATTTCGCTGCCGCTGGCCTTCGGCTTTCCGCCCCCCGTCTATGTTCCACCGCCGCCCGCAATCTATCCGCCCGTGGTCTATGTACCGGTTCCCCAGCCCGTCCCGGCAGCACCGCTGGCCACCCGGACCTCACCCACCTATCTCGGCCCCGGCGGACGCTATTGCCGCGATTTCCAGATGCCCGGCGTCGTCGGCGGACGCCCTGCGACGCTGGTCGGAACCGCCTGTCTGGACCCCGACGGGCAATGGCGGGTGATCGGCTGACGGAACGGGCTGCGAGCAGGCAACTCTATCCGCAATATCGGGATATCCCCAGAAGCTGTGGGTAACTCTGTGAGCGAATCCGGGGGCAACCTGTGAGCATGGCCGTGAATCCACGGCCCTGACCAAATTGCCTAAATTTCAGGCACTGCTGAAATGGCGGAATTGCCCGGCTTTTGTGGGTTTTGACGGTTCCAAACGGGTCCGGAAAAACAAAAAAGCAACATTCGCAGAGTCAAGCACGGCGTTCAGGTGAATGTGCATAACTTGGGCTAACCCGGACCATTGGCTCCACCCACCGTTTCAGCCGCAACGCCCGGTTTCACGCACCCAGGCGGGCCAGCAGATCGGCCAGCCGGTGCCGTTCGTCCGCGGACAGGCGCCCGGTCAATTCGGCCTCCGCCCGCGCGATGGCCGGTCCGGCCGCCTCCACCACCCGGCGCCCGCTGTCGGCCAGCCTGACGAGGTTGCGGCGACGATCCAGGCTGTCGGGGCTGCGCAGGAGATAGCCGCGGTCGATCAGCCGCACCACCACCCCCTGCATGGTGGCGGGGTCCATTGCGATGCTGCGGCCCAGTTCGATCTGCGACATCGGCCCATGCTGGTGCAGGGCCGCCAGCGCCGCCCATTGCGGCGCCGTCAGGTTGAAATCGGTCAACGCATCGCTCAGCATCGCCGTGGCGCGCTGATGGACGCGGCGGATGCGGCTGTGGATGGACTCGGCGGGGACGGTGCAAAGGGCGACGTCGCAACCCTCCCTGCCGTCGGCACCATCGTTGCCGGCCATTTCGGTCGGGAAAGCCATGAACGCGGCGGCCTCGTGTCAATGAACGACACTTTGGCCTTTAACACCGATCTGTGTCGGTTGTGTTTCAGGAGCGGCTTACTACGTTACCGTTTTGAAATATGACGAACGCTCAGGTCACTCCGCCGCTTGATGGATCGCCGCCGCCGCCCGGTCCCGGGTCTCCCGCCGCTCCAGGTCGATGAGTTCGACCATTCGGCGCTCAACGGCGACCAGATACTCACGGGTTTCCAACCCGCGGCATTCCCGGCTGTGCCGGCGCAGCAAGGTGATGGCCTGGTAGGAGGGGGTACGGCTCCACGGCATGGTCGGCTCACGCGGAAGGACGGTGGTGGGGGCACCTATTACAACAGAGAAATATTACGCGAATGCGAGAGGCGCCATGAAAATTCTTCGTTGCGCATGGGACCCAGCTTTGCTCGGAGCGGTTACTTATGGCGAAGTCCAGACGCATCGGGCTCAGGCCTGCGTGCCAAACGAGATGCCTGTGGGAGAGGCGATGCCCATGGTCACGTCCGATTCGTTGATGGTTGCGAGCGCGCTCGCCTTTCTGGTGACGGTGATGTCATGATCCGACGCCCCTGAGCGCCGTCGTGACCACCTTGCACTGCGCGCTGGCCGGCTTCCTTCTTCGGCACCGTTGAGGAGCACCCCGGTTCCGAAGCAAAATGGAGTTATCCGGCCCGTTAGTCGTTGCATCTCCGCCCCCATGTGGCATGAACACCTGGTGGAGTTTGAAGAACATCCACCGCCGACGGCCCTGTTCCGGCTGCCGCCTGCGCCGGTTCGGCCTGTCCGGGCGCAAGGGTGGCGGCTCTCCTTCATCAGATTCTCTTGGCGATGCCCCATTATCTGCGTCTGTTTCTCTTGCTCGTGGCGGCCGTGGTGCCGCTCGCGGCGCTCCAGTTCATGACGCAGCACAGCTTGCGGCAAGATCGGGAGAACGAGGTGCGGAACGACACCCTGCGCCTTCTCGACCTGCTGGACGCCGAGCAGCAGCGCATCGCCGCGGAGGCGCGGCAGGTGCTGGCGACCATCGTCGAGTCCGGCGTGCCGCAGGCCGGAGCGCCGGACTGCCAGCCGACCATGGACCGGCTGCGCGCCCGTTATCCCGCCTATCTGTCGGTTGAGGTGGCCGACCGGGAAGGCCGGGTGTGGTGCGCGACCGATCCGGTTTCGCTGGGCGTCAATCTCGGCGGCATCCGCACCTTCCAGAACGCGCTGACCACCGGCGCCTTGACGACGGGGGAGTACGGGCTGCGCGATCCCAACCGGCGCCCCATCCTGCCCTTCCGGCTGGCCTACCCAGCGCCGGCCGGCGGGCCGGGCGGCGTGGTGACGGTGCTTCTCGACGCCCGCTGGCTCGAAGAGAATCTGGGCAGCCGCCCCCTGCCTCCGGGCATGGAGATTGTGATCGCCGACCGCCAGGGCCACGCGGTGGCCCGCCTCCCGGAGACGCCCGACGCCATCGGTCAGCCCCTGCCCACAGCCATGCTCCAGGCCATGCATGCGGCGCGGGGAACACGGTCGGCGGCCGTCTTCGACATCGGCGGAACGGAGCGGATGGTGGTGTCCGCCCCCCTGGACACCGGCACCCGCGAATCGATGATCGCCATCGGGATCGACCGCGACGCCGCGATGCAACCGGTCCGGGACGCCATGCTCTTTTCGCTGGCTCTGTTCGGCGGCGTGCTCTTGCTGACCTGCCTGGGCGCCGCCTGGGGCATGCGGCAGTTCCTGCGCGTGCGCGAACGGATGCTGGAAACGGTGGTCGACAAGGCGTCGGTCCTGGAGAGCACGACGGACGCCGTGGCCGAACTCGACCGGTCCTGGCGGGTCGTCTTCGTCAACGAGCGGGCACGGACCCTGCTGCCCGATTCCGGGGACTCCATCGGCCGGAACGGACGCCAAGCCTTCGCGGAACTGATGGCCGGCGAGTCCGGGCGGACCCTGCAGCAGGCCATGGAGAGCCGCGAAGCGGTGGAGTTCGAGACGCGGGGGCCGCGCAGCGGCGTCTGGTTCGCCGTCCGCGCCTTCCCCTCGCGCAAGGGATTGGCTCTCTACTTCCGGGACGCCACGGAGCGCCGGCGCCTGGAGGACGAGCGCACGCTCCTGACCCGGCAACTGGAGGCGGAGCGCAGCCTGCTGACGGCCATTCTGGACCATCTGCCCTCGGGGCTGCTGGTGGCGGAGGCGCCGAGCGGGCGGATCGTCAAGGTCAACGACACGGCGCTTCGCCTGCTCGGCGGACCGCCGCCGCCCGCCGCCGGCTGCGGCTGCGACGGCACGCGGGCCTGCGACGGCGGCGCCTGCTTCGGCGATGGGCGTTGCCCGCTGTCCCGCGCCCTGCGGCAGGGCGAGACGGTGGAGCAGGAGGATTTCCCCTACACCCGGCCTGACGGCGGCGCCATGACCCTGTCGGTCAGCGCCACCCCGGTCCGTGCCCCCGATGGGCGGGTAACGCTGGCGATCTGCACGTTGCGCGACGTCGGCGAGCGCAAGGCGATGGAACTGGCGCTCCAGCGCGCCAAGGAGGAGGCCGACGAGGCCAATCGCGCCAAATCGAAATTCCTCGCGGCGGCCAGCCATGACCTGCGCCAGCCGATGCAGTCCATGTTCCTGTTCACCGGCATCCTCCACCGCTTCATCAGCGACGAGCAGGGGCAGCGCAGCCTGGACATGCTGGAGCGCGGCCTGGACACGCTGAAAGGGCTGCTGGACAGCCTGCTGGACGTCTCGCGGCTGGACGCCGGAGCGGTCGATCCGCGCGTGGAGCCCTTCGCCCTCAACAGCCTGCTGGATGAGATCGCCGCCTCCTACGCGCCGATCCTGGAGAGCAAGAAGCTGGCCTTCCGCATCGTGCAGGACCGCACGGCGACGGTGCGCAGCGACCGCGTGCTGCTGGGCCGCATGGTGCGCAACCTGCTGGAGAACGCCGTCAAGTACACCGAGCGCGGGGCGGTGCAGATCGCCGTCCGGACCCTGGACGACACGGCACCGGGCGGTCTGGCGCGGATCGAGGTCAGCGACACCGGAATCGGCATCCCGCCCGACCAGCTGACCCGGATCTTCGCGGAGTTCCACCAGATCAACAACCCGGAGCGGGACCGGGCGCGCGGCCTCGGGCTCGGGCTCGCCATCGTGCAGCGCCTGTCGGCGATCCTCGACCATCCCGTGGAGGTGAAATCCCAGCCGGGCCGCGGCTCCGTCTTCGCCATCACCGTCCCTCTGGCCGCCGTGGAGGCGCTGCCGCCGCCGCCACCGACCGCCTCCCTCTTCACCGGCGGCCGCGACGCCCCGCGCGCCCTGCTGGTGGACGACGACGCCATCGTCCTGCTGGGGCTGCGCGACATGTTCCGCGAATGGGGGTACGAGGTGCTGATTGCCGGCTCCGCCGACGAGGCCGTGGCAAAGGTCGAGGCGGACGACCGCATGCCCGACGTGATGCTGGTCGACTACCGCCTGCGTGAAGGGCGCGTCGGAACGGAGGCGGTGGTGCGCGTCCGCGCCATGGCCGGATGGGACGTGCCCGCCATGATCCTGACCGGGGAAGCCGGTCCGGAATGCGAGACGGACGCCGCCGCGCACGGGCTGGAAGTGGTCCGCAAGCCGGTGACGCCGCGCCAGCTCCGCCGCGTCCTCGACCGCGCGATGGCGAAGCAGTCCAAAAGGACGGCGGACAGCATGACGGGTGCGGAGGGCGAGCGTCTTCCGCTGTAGAAGGCACCCGACCGCCGGAAAAGAAAGCGGCCCGCCGTCCGGTTGAACGGCGGGCCCTTGAGGTGCAAAACAGGGAGGCACACGCCCTTGGGGCAAGCTGAAGATAGCAACGGCGCCCGCTCCGCGCGAAAGGGGGGAAGTCGTAGCGTTCGGCGTGTTCGGAGTGCACCGAAGGGAGCGGACGCCCTCCCCCGAAAAAATGATGGCCTTGAAAGATTTCGCTTGAGCGCCGACGGCGGCACGGCTATATCAGCGCTCCCGCGTCGCCCCAAGGGATGCGGGACAAAGAGCAGACGATGCGCTTGTGGCGGAATTGGTAGACGCGCTAGGTTCAGGTCCTAGTGGCTGAAAGGCCGTGGGGGTTCGAGTCCCTCCAAGCGCACCAACACTTCTTGTGTTGGTCTGATCGACAAGTGGGGCCATAGCTCAGCTGGGAGAGCGCTACAATGGCATTGTAGAGGTCAGGAGTTCGATCCTCCTTGGCTCCACCATCATGAAGCCAGCAACCTTGACGGGTTGCTGGCTTTTCCTTTTTTCCGGCTTCCTGCTTTCGCTCTGACCCCGACAAGGCCTCACCGGGCTTTCGGGAACAGGCGCTCCAAAGCGCCTCTGAATCCGGACCGCCTTTGAAAGCGTAAGCGCCCTCTACCACCCGTTCAGTTGACGGGACATCGGCTTGCGGCGGGGGCACAACGGGCCATTTTCAGTGTTCTAAAGCACAGATGCCGTCAGGAGCGTGCCTTCATGAATCCCCGGTTGCTCGCCGAGGTGCTGGAACCCGTGCTGAACGCCGCGGAGAAGGACGACGCGGCGATGCTCGACGCCGTCAATCTGTCGGCGGAGGCGTTGGCCGCGCTCGGCGCGGTCATCCTCGACCGCGACGGGCGCCCGGCCGACGGCGTGTCCGACGAACGCGCGGTCGTCGCCGCGCTCAACACCCACGCCCACACGCTGATGCAGTGCGGGCGGCTCGACGACGTGGTCGAAGCGTTGCAACTGGCCGAACGGATCGGCCGGCTGGGCCGCCTGCCCCACCATCCGCGCATGTCCGACGGCTAGCCACCTACGGTCAGGCGGGAGGAACACCGAACCGCCCCGGTTGTTGTGCGAGCCGTGCCGCCCAACAGGGGAGACGTGTCTTGCCGACAGCGCCCAAATCGAACGTTTTTTCCGGCCCCATCGAGGGCGAGGCCCTGTCCCTGCTTCAGGACAAACTGCTTCCCGGCTTCCTGACCGGACGGCGTTGGTACGCCGCAAAGGACGCCGGCACGCCCACCGTGCGCATCGTCGATGCGCTGCCGCTTCCGCTGGCCTCCGGTTCCGCCCAGCTCTGCCTGTTGCGGGTCGAGGCACCGGGGCGCGAGCCGCAGCTCTACCAGCTTCCCCTGGTGCTCGACCGGGGCGGCCAAAGCGACGACGGCAAGGCCGACACGGCGGACCCCTTCGCCATCGCCGGCCCCGACGCGCTCCCCTGGACGGGCAGCCTGCGCGACGGCTACGGCGACGAGGAGGTGGTTCGCGCCCTGCTCGACGGCATCCGCAAGGGCGGGGAGAGCGGGGGCCTGCGCTTCGGGCAAAGCCGCGCCCTCGACGCCGCGAAGGGCGCGTTGGGCAACGGCGCGGCGCTGCGCTGGACCGGGGTGGAGCAGTCCAACACCTCCGTCCGCGTCGGCGACGCGGCGATCCTGAAGGGCCTGCGCAAGCTGGAATCCGGCACCCATCCTGAGTTGGAGGTCGGCCGCTTCCTGACCGAGGTCGCCAAGTTCCACAACACCCCCGCCCTGCTCGGCTGGGTGGAGCGCACCGGCGACGGCGAGGCCGCCACCCTGTGCATCCTGCAGGAGCTGGTCCCCGACGCCCGTGACGCCTGGAGCCACGTCACCGCCGCCCTGGCGGAGCGCGTCGAACGCTTCGACGACGACACGGCGGACGACGTCGCGCTGATGACCTTCATGCGCCGGCTGGGCCGCCGCACCGCGGAGATGCACCGGGCCCTCGCCACCCCCGGCGGCGGCGACGCCTTCACGCCGGAGCCGGTGACCCCCGCCATGCTGACGGGTTGGGCGGACGGCGTCCGCACACTCGCCCGCCGCGTCCTGGGCCAGCTGCGCGAGGCCGCCCCGCGGCTGAACGCCGACCTCGCCCCCTACGCCGCGTCTCTGGCCGACAGCGAGGCGACGGTGATGCGGCAGATCGAGACGCTGACGCCGCCGCGCGGGACCTTCCACGCCATGCGCCTGCACGGCGACTATCATCTGGGGCAGGTGCTGGCCGGCAAGGACGACCTGTTCATCGTCGATTTCGAGGGCGAGCCGATGCGCCCTCTGGCCGAACGGCGGGCCAAGCACTGCATCCTGCGCGACGTGGCTGGAATGCTGCGCTCCATCACCTACGCCGCCGCCGGGGCGCGGGCCGCCCTGCCCGGCGACCTGGACGAGACGGCGCGCGGCGCCCGCACCGCCTGGCTGAATTGGTGGGAGGGCGAGGCCGCATCCGCCTTCGTCGCCGGCTACCGCGAGGCCATCGGCGATTGCCCGGGCTGGCCCACCGACGCGGCCACCGCTACGCAGCTTTTGAAACTCTTCCTGCTGGAGAAGGCGCTCTACGAGATTGGCTACGAACTGGCGAACCGGCCCGACTGGCTGGCCATCCCGCTCGCCGGGGCGATCGGCATCCTGGGCGCCGACGCCGGGCCGGAGGTCGCCGACCGCGCGTCCGGCCCGGTCGGGCTGGCCGCCCCCGGCGCCACCCGCCTCGGCGAGGCGCGCGCCCACGCCATGCCCTTCGGCGCGCAGGTGCAACCCGACGGCTCCGTCCGCTTCACCCTGTGGGCGCCGGGGACCGAGCAGGTGTCGCTGTGGCTGGAGGACACCCAGGCCCTGCTGCCCATGGTGCGGCGGGCCGACGGCTGGTTCGAATGGACCACCGCCCAGGCCCAGGCGGGCACCCGCTACCGGTTCGAGCTTCCGGACGGGTTGCGCGTGCCCGACCCGGCCTCCCGCCACCAGCCGGAGGACGTGCACGGGCCGAGCGAGGTGATCGACCCCACCGTCTACCGTTGGACCGACGTCGCCTGGACCGGCCGCCCGTGGCACGAGACGGTGCTGTACGAGCTTCACGTCGGCACCTTCACCGAGGAGGGCACCTTCCGCGCCGCCATCGACAAGCTCGACCACCTCGTGGAGCTTGGCGTCACCGCCATCGAACTGCTGCCGGTGGCCGATTTCCCCGGCGCCCGCAACTGGGGCTATGACGGGGTGCTGCCCTACGCCCCGGACGCCGCCTATGGCCGCCCGGAGGATCTGAAGGCGCTGGTCGACGCCGCCCACGCCAAGGGGCTGATGGTCTTCCTCGACGTCGTCTACAACCACTTCGGGCCGGACGGGAACTACCTCCACGCCTACGCCAAGGCCTTCTTCACCGACCGGCACAAGACGCCCTGGGGCGACGCCATCAACGTGGACGGTCCGCGCAACGCCACGGTGCGCGACTACTTCATCCACAACGCGCTCTATTGGATCGAGGAGTTCCACATGGACGGGCTGCGCTTCGACGCGGTCCACGCCATCCTCGACGACAGCGACAAGCTGTTCCTCCAAGAGCTGGCAGAGCGCGTGCAGGACGCCGTGCGCTGCCGCCGCCACGTCCATCTCGTTCTGGAGAACGACGAGAACGAAGCCCATCTGCTGGAGCGCCACCCGGAGGGCGACCCGCGCTGGCACACCGCCCAGTGGAACGACGACCTGCACCACTGCCTGCACGTCTGGGCGTCCGGCGAGGACGCCGGTTATTACGCCGACTACGCCGGCGACGCGGTGAAGCTGGCCCGCGCGATGGCCGAGGGCTTCGCCTTCCAAGGGCACGCCTCCTCCTACCGCGGCGGCGAGGCGCGCGGCGAACCCTCGGCGCATCTGCCGCCGACCGCCTTCGTCACCTTCATCCAGAACCACGACCAGATTGGCAACCGCGCCTTCGGGGACCGCATCACCCGTTTCTCGCGGCCCGAGGCGGTGCGGGCGGCGAGTTCTCTCTATCTGCTCGGGCCGGGCATCCCGATGCTGTTCATGGGCGAGGAATGGGCGTCCGATCGCCCCTTCCCCTTCTTCTGCGACTTCGCCGACGAGTTGGCCGAGGCCGTGCGCAACGGCCGGCGGGAGGAGTTCGCCAAGTTCCCCGAATTCCAGGACCCTGCGGTGCGCGACCGCATCCCCGACCCGACCGCGCCGGAGACCTTCCAGTCGGCCAAGCTCGACTGGGACGACCGCGACCGGGGTGAGCACGGCGCGTGGCTGGACTGGTACCGCCGCATCCTGGCGGTGCGTCGCAAGGAGATCGCGCCGCGGCTGGAGAGCGCGCCCGGCGGAGCGTCCAGCCACGAGGTGATCGACGGGCGGGGCATCCGCGTCTCCTGGCGGCTGGGCGACGGCAGCCGCCTGCATCTCCTCGCCAACCTGTCCGACACGCCGGTGGATGGCATGGGCGAGGCCGTGGGCCGCGTTCTGTGGACCGAGGGCGACGGCCTTGATGCTGGAACCATGGCGCCGTTGTCCGTCCTGTGGACCATCGAGGAGACGACGGCGCTCGACCGGCTCGGCGAGCGGATGGGGATCGAGACGCACTACACCGGCGCGTCGGGCGAGACCATCCAGGCGTCGGAGGGCACCATCCGCGCCCTGCTCGCCGCCATGGAGGTCGACGCCGACGACCCGGAGGAGGCGTTGGCGGCGCTGGAGCGGCGCGAGCTGTCCCGCCCCCTGCCGCCGGTGGCGGTGCTGCGCATCGACCGCCCGCCCTTCGCCGTCACCGTCACCCTGCCGGAAGGCAGCGGGACGCTGCGCTGGACCCTGACGCTGGAGGGCGGGGGCGACCGCAGCGGCGAGGCCGATTTCGGCGACCTGCCGCTGGTCCGCAAGGCCGGCATGGGTGAACAGCGCTTCGAGGTGCGCCGCCTCGACCTCGGCGCGGCTCCGGCGCCCGGCTACCACCGGCTGCGGCTGGACGTCGACGGCCTGCGGGCGGAACATCCCAGCCTGGAGACGACGGTGATCGCCGCCCCCGCCACCTGCCATCTGCCCGCCCCGCTCCAGATGGGCGAGCGGATCTGGGGCCTGTCGGTCCAGCTCTACGCCCTGCGCTGCGCCGGGGATTGGGGAATCGGCGACTTCGGCGACCTCGTCAACGTCGCGGAGATGGCGGCGGCGCGCGGGGCGGGCATCGTCGGGCTGAACCCGCTGCACGCCCTGTTCCTCGACCAACCCGATCAGGCCAGCCCCTATTCCCCGGCGAGCCGGCTGTTCCTCAACCCGCTCTACATCGACGTGCTGGCGGTGCCGGAGCTGATGGGCTGCGCCGAGACCCGCGACCTGATCGCGGACGAGAGCTTCCTCAGCGCGGTGCAGGCGGCGGGGGCCGCCCCGCTGGTCGATTACGCCGCCGTGGCGGCGCTGAAGCTGCCGGTCCTGGAACGGCTGTTCGCCCATTTCCAGACCGAGGGCAGCGCGGAGCGGCGACGGGCGCTCGCCGCCTTCCGGGCCGAGCTGGGCGAGGGGCTGGACCGCTTCTGCACCTTCCAGGCCCTTCGCGAGCGTTTCGCCAAGGACGGCACGCCCGACTGGCGTCGCTGGCCGGAGGAGTATCGGGACGCCACCTCCCCCGCCGTCCGCCGCTTCGCCGAGGAGCAGCGGAAGCGCATCGACTTCTTCGTCTGGCTGCAATGGCTGGCCGACAGCCAGTTGCAGGCGGCGGCGGAGCGGGCGCGGGAGCGCGGCATGGCCGTCGGCTTCTTCCGCGACCTCGCCGTGGGTGCGGACAGCGGCGGGGCGGAGACCTGGGCCGACCCGCATGTGGTGGTGGCGCAGGCCCATGTCGGCGCCCCGCCCGACCTGTTCAACCCGGCCGGGCAGGACTGGGGCCTGCCGCCCTTCCACCCCCACGCGCTGCGCGAGGGCGGCTACGCCCGCTTCATCGAGCTTCTGCGCGCCAACATGCGCCACGCCGGAGCGCTGCGCATCGACCACGCCATGGCGCTCCAGCACGTCTACTGGATACCGGAAGGGCACCCGCCCTCCGAAGGGGCCTACGTCGCCTACCCGATGGACGACCTCCTCGGAATCCTGGCCCTGGAGAGCCAGCGCAACCGTTGCCTCGTCGTCGGCGAGGATCTGGGCACCGTGCCCGAAGGATTCCGCGAGCGCATGGCGGAGGCGGGTGTCCTGAGTTACCGGGTGATGTTCTTCGAATGGACCGAGGACGGCGGGTTCCGCGGCCCCGACGACTACCCCTACGCGGCGCTCGCCACGGTGGGCAGCCACGACCTCGCCACGCTGCGCGGCTGGTGGGAGGGGCACGACATCACGCTGAAGGAGGAGCGCGGACTCTACCCCGCCGAAGGCGAGGCGGAGCGCCAGCGCGACCGCCGCAAGGCCGAACGCGCCCGCCTGCTGGAAGCGCTCGCCGACGCCTACCTGCCGCTGCCCGCCAGCTTCGGCCCCGACAGCCCCTACAGCGAAGCGCTCGGCCACGCGGTGCACGCCTTCCTGGCCCGCACCGGCTCGGCCATCGCCATGGTCCAGATGGACGACCTGACCGCCGAGCTGGAGCAGGTGAACCTGCCCGGCACGGTGGACCAGTACCCCAACTGGCGCCGCAAGCTGCGCCTCGCGCTGGAGGACATGGCCGACTGCCCGCAGGCCGGCGCCATCGCCGCCATCATGGCCGCCGCCCGGCCGGCGGCGGTGGCCGATGGAAAAAAGAACGATACCCCCCTCTCCCCCCTGGGGAGAGGGTTGGGGTGAGGGGGTTGCGCTTTTGCCGAACACACCACCACGCGCAACCCCCTCACCCTCCCCTCTCCCCACAGGGGAGAGGGAACACCCTTCAAGGGACCACCCTTCAGGAGACCAACCCATGGCGGCGGACGCCGAAAAGCCGATCCCCCTGGCCACCTACCGCGTGCAGTTGCGCGCCGAGTTCGGCTTCGACCGCACCGCTGGAATCGCCGACTACATGGCGCGGCTGGGAGTCAGCCACCTCTACGCCTCGCCCTACATGAAGGCGCGGCCGGGCAGCACCCACGGCTATGACATCGTCGACCACAACGCCCTGAACCCGGAGCTGGGCAGCGAGGAGTCCTTCCACGGCATGGTGGAGGCGCTGAAGCGCAACGGGCTGGGCCAGATCCTCGACTTCGTGCCGAACCACATGGGCGTCGGCGGGTCGGACAACGGCTGGTGGCTGGACGTGCTGGAATGGGGGCCGGACAGCCCCTACGCCGGCTATTTCGACATCGAGTGGGAGCCCGACCGCCGCTATCTCCACGGCAAGGTGCTGGTGCCGCTGCTGGGCGACCAGTTCGGCGCGGTGCTGGAATCCGGCGGGCTTGAGCTGCGCTTCGACAAGGAGGCCGGCGGCTTCGCCGTCTGGGCCTACGACACCCACAAGCTGCCCATCCGGCCCGCCGATTACGGCACGATCCTCGGCGACGACCAGCCGGACCTGGAGCGCATCGGCGACGCCTTCCGCCACCTCGACCAGGTGCGCCCGCACCAGATCCGCCGCGCCAACGCCCTCAAGGCGGAGCTGGCCGCCCTGGTCTCCGAGAAACCCGACGTCGCCGAGGCCGTGGAGCGCCGGCTGAAGCGCTTCCGCGGCGAGGAGGGCGAGCCGGAGAGCTGGCGCCGCCTGACCGACCTGATCGCCGCCCAGAACTGGCGCGCCGCCTATTTCAAGGTGGCGGCGGACGACATCAACTACCGCCGCTTCTTCAACATCAACGAACTCGCCGGCCTGCGCATGGAGGAGCGGGAGCTGTTCGACGTCGCCCACCGGCTGGCCTTCAAGCTGGTCGACGACGGCACGCTGGATGGGCTGCGCATCGACCACATCGACGGCCTCTACGATCCCCAGGGCTATTGCGAGCGGCTGGCCCAGGCGACGGAGCGGCCCTTCTATCTGGTGGTCGAGAAGATCCTGGCCCGCCACGAACGGCTGCGCGAGGACTGGCCGATCGACGGCACCACCGGCTATGAATTCGCCAACCTGATGGGCGGGCTGTTCGTCGACCCGAAGGCGGAGGAGGCCTTCACCCGCCTCTACGCCGACTTCACCGGGCGGCGCGAGAGCTTCGACGAGGTGGTGCGGACCAGCAAGATCCGCATCATGGACAGCGAGATGTCCAGCGAGCTTCACGTGCTGGCCCGGCAGGCCTCGCGCATCGCCCGCGCCAACCCGCGCACCGCCGACTTCACCGCCAACATCCTGCATCAGGCGCTGAAGGAGACCATCGCCCGCTTCCCGGTCTACCGCACCTACGTGGACTGGCGCGGCGTCAGCGAGCTGGACCGGCGGAGCATCGACTGGGCGATCACCCAGGCGTGCAAGGCCGATCCGAACACCGACGGCTCCGCCTATGATTTCCTGCACAGGCTGCTGACCACCGATCTGGTGGCCCAGCCGCGCAGCGGCTACAGCCGCCAGCAGGTGCTGCGTTTCGCTATGCGCTTCCAGCAGTACAGCGGCCCGGTGATGGCCAAGGGGCTGGAGGACACCGCCTTCTACCGCTACAACCGGCTGGCCGCGCTGAACGAGGTGGGCGGGCACCCGGAGCATTTCGGCGTCGGCACCGCCAACTTCCACCACGCCAACGCGGAGCGCGCCGCCCGCTGGCCGCACGCCATGCTGGGCAGCACCACCCACGACACCAAGCGCGGTGAGGACACCCGCGCCCGCCTCTACGCTCTGTCGGAAATGCCGGAGGAGTGGGAGCGACAGATCCAGACCTGGAGCCGCCTGCTGCGCGCCCGCCGCGGCGACGTGGAGGGCACCGCCCCGCCCGACCGCAACGACGAGTATCTGTTCTACCAGCTCCTCGTCGGCGCCTGGCCGGCGGAGCTGACCGGGGCGGACCCCGCCAGCCTCGACCCGCAGGCGATGACGGAGTTCGCGGAACGCCTCGCCGGCGCCATGACCAAGTCGATGCGCGAGGCCAAGGTCCACAGCACCTGGGCCGCTCCCGACGAGGCCTATGAAAGCGCCATGACCAGCTTCGTCCACGACGCGCTGGATGTGACGCGCAGCAATGCCTTCTTCGACGCCTTCCTGCCCTTCCAGGCGCGGCTTGCCCGCGTCGGCATGGTCAACGGGCTGACCCAGACCCTGCTGAAGCTGACCAGCCCCGGCGTGCCGGACATCTATCAGGGCTGCGAGCTGTGGAATTTCAGCCTCGTCGATCCCGACAACCGGCGCCCGGTGGACTACGACGCCCGGCGCCGTCTGCTCGACGAAGTCGAGGGGGTGGCGATCGGCAGCCTGCTGGACCGCTGGCAGGATGGGGCGGTAAAGCTCTCCCTGACCCGGCGCGCCCTGGCCCTGCGGGCGGCCATGCCCGACCTCTTCGCCAAGGGCGAGTACCTGCCGCTGGAGGCGACGGGCGAGCGGGCGGAGCATGTGGTGGCCTTCGCCCGCCGGCTCGGCGACGACATCGTGGTGGTCGCCGCCCCGCGGTTGGTGGGGGCGCTGGGCGAGGCTCCGGACTGGGGCGACACCTCCGTTCCGCTGCCGCGCGGGCAGCGCTGGCGCAACGCGCTGACCGACGGGACGCTGGAGGCCGCCGACGCGGTGACCGCCGCCGACCTCTTCCGGGACTTCCCCGTCGCCCTGCTGGTGCGGGAGGGGTGAGTTCCATGGACCGCAACCCGCCGCCGCGCCGCGCGCTCGTTCCCATCGACCAGCGGCTGATCGGGGACGACCCCGGCAAGCCCGCCGTCTTCGGGACCGTGCTGTCAGGCGACCCTCAGGAGAGCTTCCTGAACCTCTACGACGGTGGCGGGGGGCGGTTCGCCTGCGGGGTGTGGCAATGCACGCCGGGCACCATCGCCATGACCGACTGGCCCTATGAGGAGTTCTGCGTGCTTCTGGCCGGGCGGGTGGTCATCACCCCCCGGGACGGCGCGCCGCAGGAGCACGCGCAGGGCGACGCCTTCGTCATCCCCAGGGGCTTCACCGGCGTCTGGGAGGTGCGGGAGACGATCCGCAAATACTACGCGATCGAGAAGCCGCTCGGTCCCCGCGCCGCCGTTGGACGGATGCTGCGCGCCCCGCTGTCGCTGGCCCGGCGGCTGTTGCGGCGGGGCGAGCCGGCGCTGGCCCGCGAGGGCTTTTGATGACCGGCCCGAGGGGGCTTCTGAAGGAGGTCACCGGACAGGGCTGCCTCACAAAATACCCGATTTCTTCGGTCGGGATTGATCGAATCCCTTCGCCACGCGTTATTCCAAAGGACAGGCGCCCGATCCGAGAAACGAGAGGCGCCTCATCGGACCATTCCTGCACCACGGGACGCGACCACAGACGGACGGGAGACAAGTCATGAGCGATCATCGCCAGTGGGTCGAGCTGGACCCCAGCAACGGCTTGGAAAACACCAAGCCGCAGGACGGGCAATCCGCCGCGGCCCCAGCGCAGAACTCCGCGCAGCCGGCGGAAGCCCCGGCATCGGGCGGTCCGGAAGAGACTCCGGACCGCTGACCAACGGTCATTGTCTAAGGGCACTGTTTAAAGCATGCGAAAATGGCAGGGCGGGGCCTCAGGGCTTCAGCCCTGCCGCCGCATGGGCTGTTGTGCGGGTTGGGGTGCCGGCTGCGGCACTGTGGCGGACACGCGCTCGGGCCGCCCGAAGAGTTCCAGCGCCGGGGGGATGGAGGACGGGCGCAACCCCGCCAGGATTTCCCCGACGGCCCCGACCGCATCGACCAGCGCGTCGGGCATCACCGGCTTGCGCAGCAGGCCGACCGCGAAATCGCGCGCCTCCTCGCCGCGGTGGTCGAAACCGGTGATCAGCAGGGAGGGGATGTTGTGCTCCTCCCACAGCTTGCGGGCCAGCGTCAGCCCGTTCTCGCCTCCGGCCAGATAGACGTCCACCAGGGCAAGATCCGGCTGTTCCCGGACCCCCAGCCGCGTCGCCTTGGCGGCGTCGCGCAGAGGGCCGACGACCGTGTATCCGGCATTCTCCATCACAGCCTTGATGGCGGGCCCGATCAACGGGTCGTCTTCGACGACGAGCAACTTCACGGCATCTGTTCCTTGTTGGCGGACGGCACGGACCGACGTGGCCCGCAGCGCCCATGTTTGTCGATGCGGTGCATCAATCAAGGGGCTGATTGCGCGCAATGGAGCGAGCCGGCGGGGCACCGAACGGGCAATGCCATCCGGAGAAGCGAACCCGCCGCCCTCTTTGCGTGTTTGAGACAGTCCAAGCGTGATGCAACCTCCGTGGGAGTCCTGCATGAAGTTCATCGAATTCACCGACCGCGCCGGGGCGCCGGTTCTGATCAACGCCGCGGGCGTTCTGTACCTGCGCGGCACCGAGGGGGAGCGGACCGAGATCACCTTCGCCGGACGCTCCGAACCGCTGGTGGTCGCCGCCCCGCTGGACGAGGTGGCTCAAACGCTGGAAGACGCCACGCCGCAACCTCCCGACCCCACCCTGGCGCTGGTTTCGTGACCGGTCGGTCGTGACGGGCCGGCCTTACACGTCGTAGATCGGCCCTGGCGTGGACGTGTTGGCGCCTCCGCGCTTCCGCTCCTCCTTTTCGGTCAGTTCGGCCTCGCCGCCCTGGTCGGGCGTGACGGTGCCTTCACGGGCCTCGTCGATCCGGTCGTCCTTGCGCTGGGGCTGGGTGGCGGGTGTCCGGTCGTCGCTCATGACGGTCCTCATGATGATTGTCGGTTCACCGTATTCAACATTTCGGGGGCCGCGACGTTGCGCCCGTTGCCTGCCCCTTCCGGAGGGCTGATCCGCGCTCGGCGCGGGTTGCCTGAAACCGTTCGCTCCATCACCTTTCGGGGCTGGAGACAAACCGGAAGGACCGCCATGATCGACCTTCACTACTGGCCGACCCCCAACGGGCACAAGATCACGCTGTTCCTGGAGGAGGCCGGGCTGGATTACACGATCCATCCCGTGGACATCTCGGCCGGGGACCAGTTCAAGCCGGACTTCCTGGCGATGTCCCCGAACAACCGCATGCCGGCCATCGTCGACCGCGCTCCGGCCGACGGCGGGGAGCCGGTGTCCGTCTTCGAATCGGGCGCGATCCTGATTTATCTGGCGGAGAAGACCGGCAAGTTCCTGCCCGCCGACCTGCGGGGCCGCAAGACGGTTCTGGAGTGGCTGTTCTGGCAGGTGGGGGGCCTCGGCCCGATGGCCGGGCAGAACCACCATTTCGTGCAGTACGCGCCCGAACAGATCCCCTACGCCATCGACCGCTATGTGAAGGAAACCAATCGCCTCTACGGCGTCCTGAACAAGCGTCTGGCCGGCCGCGCCTTCATCGCCGGGGACGCGCTGACCATCGCCGACATGGCCTGCTACCCGTGGATCGTCCCGCACGAGCGGCAGCGCCAGAACCTCGCCGACTTCCCCGAATTGAAGCGATGGTTCGAAGCGATCCAGGCCCGCCCGGCGACCGTCCGCGCCTACGAGAAGGGTGCGGAACTGGCCAAGCGCCCCTCGGTCACCGACGAGGGCAAGAAGATCCTCTTCGGCCAGACAGCCGCCAACATCCAGAAGTGATGATGAACCCCTCTCCCGCCCCGAGACGGGAGAGGGCTTCAAAGTCCTTACTGCGCGGTCCAGCCGCCGTCCATCAGCAGGCTGGCGCCGGTCATCTGCGCGGCCGAGTCGGAGCACAGATAGACCGCCAGCCCGCCCAGCTCGTCCGGCGTCACGAAGGCGCCGGAGGGCTGCTTGGCGCCGAGCAGTTCCGCCTTCGCCTGCGGCTCCGGGATGTTCTTGGTCGAGGCGATCGCGTCGATCTGCTTCTGGACCAGAGGGGTCAGCACCCAGCCCGGACAGATGGCGTTGCAGGTGACGCCGGTGCCCGCCGTCTCCAGCGCCACCGTCTTGGACAGCCCGACCACGCCGTGCTTGGCCGCGACGTAGGCCGCCTTGTTGACCGACGCGACGTGCCCGTGCACCGAGGCGATGTTGAGGATGCGCCCCCAGCCGCGCCGCTTCATGCCCGGCAGGGCGTGGTGGATGCCGTGGAAGACGGCGGACAGGTTGAGCGCGATCACCGCGTCCCAGCGGTCCGCCGGAAAGTCCTCCACCGGGGCGACGTGCTGGATGCCGGCGTTGTTCACCAGCACATCGACGGAGCCGAACGTCTCCTCCGCATAGCCGATCAGCGCGGCGATCTCCGCCGGCTTGGACAGGTCGGCGCCGTGATAGCCGACGCGCACGCCGAACTCCGCCGCCAGACCGGCGCGCAGCTCCTCGATGGCGGCGGCGTCGCCGAAACCGTTCAGCACCACGTCCGCCCCGGCTCCGGCCAGCGCCCGCGCGATGCCCAAGCCGATCCCGCTGGTCGAGCCGGTGACCACCGCGACCTTCTGAGTCAAGGTCATGGCTTATCCTCTGTTGTCGTGTTGGTTTGGGTGCCCTCCCCCCGCCCGGGGAGAGGGCTGGACGCCGGTCAGCCTTCCAGTTCCGGGCGCTCGCGGAACTCGTCGAGCGCCATGGGATTGGCCAGCGCCTCGGTGTTCTTGATCGGACGGCCGTGCACCGCGTCGCGCACCGCCAGTTCGGTGATCTTGCCCGAGCGCGTGCGCGGGATGTCCTTGACCGCCACGATGCGCGCCGGGACGTGCCGCGGCGAGCAGTTCTCCTTGATGCGCTTGCGGATCGTGTCCTCCAGCGCCTTGTCGAGGGTCAGCCCCTCGCGCAGCACCACGAACAGGATGACGCGCACGTCGCCGTCCCATTCCTGGCCGATGCACACCGCCTCCAGAATCTCCGGAAGCTGCTCGACCTGCCGGTAGATCTCCGCCGTTCCGATGCGCACGCCGCCGGGATTCAGCACCGCGTCGGAGCGCCCGTAGATCACCCAGCCGCCATGCACCGTGCGCTCGATGAAGTCGCCGTGCGTCCATACGTTGGGGAAGCGCTCGAAATAGGCGGCCCGGTACTTCGCCCCGTCCGGGTCGGCCCAGAAGCCCACCGGCATGCAGGGGAAGGGCCGCGTGCAGACCAGTTCGCCCTTCTCGCCGCTGACCGCGTGGCCGGCGTCGTCGAAGGCCGCCACCGCCATGCCGAGCCCCGCCGTCTGCAATTCGCCCGCCCACACCGGGGCCGTCGGGTTGCCCAGCACGAAGCAGGACACGATGTCCGTGCCGCCGCTGATCGAGGCCAGATGGATGTCCGCCTTGATCGCCCGGTAGACGTACGCGAAGTTCTCCGGCATCAGCGGCGAGCCGGTCGAGGCCAGCGCGCGCAGCGTGTCCAGCCGGTGCGTGCGCATCGGCTCCAGCCCCGACTTCTCGGCCTGCTGGATGAACTTGGCCGAGGTGCCGAACAGAGTCATGCCCTCGGCGTCGGCGTAGTCGAACAGGATGTTGCCGTCCGGCGCGAAGGGCGAGCCGTCGTAGAGCAGCAGAGTCGCCCCGGCGGCCAGCCCGGAGACCAGCCAGTTCCACATCATCCAGCCACAGGTGGTGTAGTAGAACACCCGGTCGCCCGGCTTCACGTCGCTGTGCAGCCGGTGCTCCTTGACGTGCTGGAGCAGCGTGCCGCCGGTGCCGTGGACGATGCACTTGGGCTTGCCGGTGGTGCCCGACGAATAGAGGATGAACAGCGGGTGGTTGAAGGCCACCCGTTCGAAGCTCGGTTCCGCCGCCGCGAAGGGGGCGATGAAGTCGCCCCAGGTGACGCCGCCGCGGATGGCCGAAACGTCCGGCGTCTCGTTGACGTAGGGGATGATGACCGCGGCCTTGACGGTGGGCAGCTCGGTCAGCACCTGGGCGATCTTGGCCCGGATGTCGTGGCTCTTGCCGTTGTACCAGTAGGCGTCGGGTGCGAAGAGGACGGTCGGCTCGATCTGGCCGAAGCGGTCGGTGATGCCCTGGGCGCCGAAGTCGGGGGAGCAGGAGGACCAGATGGCCCCCAGGCTGGCCGTGGCGAGCATGGCGGCCAGCGTTTCCGGCATGTTGGGCACGACGGCGGCGACGCGGTCGCCCTTGCCGACGCCCGCGGCCTTGAGCGCCTGCTGGAGGCGGGACACCTCGGCCTTCAGTTCGGCGCCGGACCAGCGGCGCTTGACCTTGTCCTCGGCCCAGAAGACGACCGCCTCGCCTTCCGGCGCGTTGGCGAGCATGTTCTCGGCATAGTTCAGGCTGGCCTCGGGGAACCAGCGGGCGCCGGGCATCTTGTCGCCATCGGCCAGCGCCACGCCGCCGAGATCGCCCTTGAGTCCGGCCCACTCCCACAGGAAGCGCCAGAAATCCTCCTTGCCGGCGACCGACCAGTCGTAGAGCGCGTCGTAATCGTCCAGCCGCAGCCCGAAGCGGGCGCTCGCGGCCTGCCGGAAAGCCGTCAGGTTGGAGGCGGCCACGCGCGCCTCCGACGGGGTCCACAGCGGCTGATCAGAGAGCGGTTGATCCATCGTGCGGTTCCTGGTTCTTGGCTTTTTATGCCGTTCGGTTCTTGACGTTCAGCGGCGGCCGAAGCGGGCCTGGAGTTCGCCCACGATACCACGCCGGAAGACCAGCACGCAGACCACGAAGATGGCGCCGATCACCACCGGAACCGGCATGCTGGTGGCCGCCAGATAGCTTTCCAGAGTGACGACGATGGCCGCCCCGACCACCGGGCCGAGCAGCGTGCCCATGCCGCCGAGCAGCGTCATCAGCACCACCTCGCCGGACATCTGCCACGTCACGTCGGTCAGCGAGGCGAGCTGGAAGACCAGCGCCTTGGTCCCGCCGGCCAGACCGGCGAGACTCGCCGACAGCACGAAGGCCAGCAGCTTGTAGCGCTCCGTCCGGTAGCCCAGCGACACGGCGCGCGGCTCATTCTCGCGGATCGCCTTCAGCACCTGGCCGAAGGGCGAATGCACCGCGCGCCATACCACCGCGAAGCCGACCAGGAACACCGCCAGCACGAAGTAGTACATGGACAGCGAGTTGTTCAGGTCGATGACGCCGAACAGATGCCCGCGCGGCACCGCCTGGATGCCGTCCTCGCCGCCGGTGAACTTGAGCTGCAGCGCCATGAAGAAGACCATCTGCGACAGCGCCAGCGTGATCATGGCGAAGTAGATGCCCTGCCGGCGGATCGCCAGTGCGCCGAAGGCGAGGCCCAGCAGGGCGGAGAAGCCCATGCCGAGCAGAATGCTGACCTCCGGTCCCAGCCCCCAGACCTTGGCGGAATGGGCGGTGATGTAGGCCGCCCCGCCGAAGAAGGCGGCGTGGCCGAAGCTCAGCAGCCCGGCGAAGCCGATCAGCAGGTTGAAGGCGCAGGCGAACAGCGCGAAGCACAGCACCTTCATCACGAAGACGG
>NZ_JBFUHT010000057.1:0-43428 GCF_056402275.1 Azospirillum sp. P4_B5 | reverse complement strand
GGCAGGCGGTGGCCCTGGCGCCCGCCCATCCCGACGCGCTGCACAACGCCGCGGTGAGCGCGCTGGCCGACGCCGGGTTGGACCGTCCGCTGTCGCACGCCCGGCGCCTCGACACGGAACTGGTGGAGCGCGCCATCGGCGCCCTGACTTACGCCCTGGCCGCCGACCCGCAGCACGGGGCGGCGGCGGACGCGCTGCTCGGGGCGGCGCTGGCGCTCGTCCAGGCCGGGCAGGCGCCGGAACGCCTGCTCGACCGCGCTGCCCGCACCGCCCTGACGGCCCTGAGCCGGAACCCGCGCGACACGCGGGCGGCGGCGGCGGTCGCCTACCGCTTCTACCGGCGGGGGCGGACGGACCTCGCCGGTCGCTTCATGCGGCGCATCGCTCGTCGCTTCACGGCGGCGGAGGTGGCGGCGGACTTCGAACTGCGCCTGTGGTCGATGGTGCGGGCCGGACGGCGGGCGCTGGACGGCCTACCCGATGCCGACGCTCTGCTCGGCGCCTTCCCCCCGCTGGAACTGCTGGCCGAGCCGCCGGCGGGGAGCGGACCGCTGCTGGCGGTGTCCTGTGACGACGGCTATTACCGGCGCTTCGCCACGGGTCTGCTCGACTCGGTGGAGGCGCAAGCAGGGAGCGTGGCGGTCCATGTCCATGTCGTGAACCCCTCGCCGGAGGCCCTGGCCGACCTCGCCCGGCGGCGGGAGCGCCTGCCGCTGGGCACCAGCCGGGAAGAAGTGGACTTCACGGGCTGGGACGACCATCGCCGCACCACCTATTACGCCTGCATCCGCTTCCTGCGCTGGCACCAGCTCATGACCCGCTGGGAGCGGCCCCTGCTGCATCTGGACGCCGATTGCACGCTGTCCGGGAGCTTGGATCCGCTGGCGACGCTGCTGGGGGGGGCCGACGCCGGGCTGCTGCGTGATGCCCGCTGGCGCGGCCCGACGCGGGAGATCACCGTTTGTTTCGCCGCCTTCCAGCCGACCCCGCGGGGGCGGGCGTTTCTGGCGCTGACCGCTGCCTACATCGGGGCTTTTTTGCGGGAGGGGCGCGGCTTCTGGATGCTGGATCAGGCAGCGCCCTTCGCGGTGCTCGACGCACTGCAGCGGCAGGAGGAAAGCCTGCGGGTACGCTGGTTCGACGTTCTGGACTTCCCCTGGGTCCGCTTCATCGGGGAAAAGTGAGTCAACAGGGAAGCCGGGCGCAGCGTCCATCCGGGCAGTCCCGGCAGCATTGCCCGCAGATGTCGTCCAGATCCACGGCGATGCCGTGCCGCTTGAGAACACCCTGGGCATAGGCGGTGTAGAGGCGCGCCAGAGCCCGCCGGTTGGCGGCGACCGTCTTGGCGGTCAGCGCTTCCGGTGCCAGCATCGCGGCAATGGCCAACTCCACGTCCTCAATGGCCGTGCGGACAGCCAACAGGTTCAGCATCCAGGACCCCCTGGGGCGTCGCGACCCTTATGAATCTGATATACAACATGTGACGAAAAATTAGTGTCCAAACAACCCCTAATTTTGGATATGGGGCTGTCCTATCCGGAAAGGCTAGTCGCCTCTCGTCAAATCCCGCAGAGACTTCGCCAACGCCTCGGCTAGGCTCCGCCCGTCGCACAGCGGCCCGGCCGTCATGCGCGTGCGCAGGGTCCGGCGCAGCGTCGCCAACCGATCCGTGTTGGCGGCCCAGCCGGCGGCGAGGTCCACATAGTCCGCCGGGTCGCGGGCGACGCAGCCTTCGACTCCCGCCACGCTCAGGAAAGCCAGGGAGTGGCGGCTGGAGAAGGTCTCGCCGGGCAGGGTGACGACCGGCGCGCCCATCCACAGCGTCTCCAGCGTCGTCGTGCTGCCGGCGAAGGGGAAGGGGTCCAGCGCCACGTCGACGCGGGCGCACCAGCCCATATGCTCGCGGCTGGCGGTCGCCCCCGCCAGGATCAGCCGCTCCGGCGCGATGCCCGCCGCGACCAGCCGTTCGCGCCACAGGGCGGCGGTTTCGGGGCAGGACAGCGCCTTGGTCTTCAGCAGCAGGCGCGACTCGGGGATACGGGCGAGCAGGGCGGCCCAGGTGGCGAGCACCTCGTCGGTCAGCTTGGTCAGGATGTTGAAGACGCCGAAGGTGACGGGCTGGCCGGTCAGGCAGGGCGGCGGGCCGGGCTCCGGCGCGTCCGGCGGCGGGTCGTAGGCGATGAAGGCGCCGGGCATGCGCAGGATGCGCTCGCTGTAGAAGCGCTCCGCCCCCTCCGGCACGTGATGGGCGTCAGCGACCAGCGCGTCCATGGCGGCGAGCCCGGTGGTCGCCATGTAGCCGGACCAAGCGACCTGCACCGGTGCCGGCTTGCGCGCGAAGACGCCCAGCCGCCCGCGGGCGTTGTGCCCGGCGAGGTCGATCAGCGCGTCCAACCGGTCGTTCCGAATCAATGTTGCAAGTTCAGCGTCGGTCCGCTCGGCGACCGGCACCCAGCGCGCCGCCGCGGCGCGGAAGCGCTCGGTGAGGTCGTCCGATTCCAACTGGTTGGCGTAAAGGGTCAGCTCGACGCCGAACTCCGGCAGCGCCTCCACCGCCCGTACGGCGAACTGGCCCGCCGGGTGGCGGCGGAAGTCGCCGGACAGGATGCCGACGCGCAGCGGACGGGCGTCGTCTCGTACCATTGGCGCGTGCGGCGCCCATTCGGACCGCAACGGCGCGCCGTGAACGACGTCCCAGCCGCGGTGCGCCTCCAGCACGCGGACCAACGTCACGCCGGGCCGGAACAGTTCCAGATAGGCGAGGTTGGAGCGCACCTCCGCCAGATCGGGCCGCAGGGTCAGCGCGCGGCGGTAGCCGGCCGCCGCGCCGTCCAGGTCGCCCTGCGTCTGGCGCACCAGCGCGTGGTTCGCGTAAGCCTCCGCCAAGTCGGGGCACAGGGCGGCGGCACGGGCGTAGGCGCGGCCGGCCTCGGCCAGACGGTTGCGCTTTTGCAGCGCGTCGCCCCGGCGCAGCGCGGCCGCCGCGAAGTCCGGGCGCGCGGATTCGGCGCGGCGGGCCGCCCGCTCGGCGTCGGCGGGGACGTCGAGGGCCAGCAAGGCGGCGGACAGGTTGGCGAGCGCCGTGGCGTGGCCGGGGCGCAGCGCCAGCGCGCGGCGCAAAGCCCGTTCCGCCTCCGCCGCCCGGCCGCGTTGCAACATCAGCGAGGCGCGGTTGGCGTGCGCCTCCCCGAATCCGGGATCGTCGGCCAGGGCGGCGCGGAAGGCATCGTCCGCCTCGGCCAGCCGGCCGAGCGCCGTCAGCGTGTTGCCGAGGTTGAAGCGCGCCCGCGCGTAGCCGGGGCGCAGCGCGGCGGCCTGCCGGTAAGCGTCCGCGGCCTCCTCCAGCCGGCCCAGCGTGTCGAGTGCGTTGCCGAGGTTGTAGTGGGCCTGCGCGAAGGCCGGGCGCAGGCGGATTGCCGCGCGGTGGGCTTCCGCCGCCTCCGCGGCCCGGTCCAGGGCGCGCAGGGCGCTGCCGAGGTTGTCGTGATAGTCGGCCACGGTCGCGTCGGCGCGGATGGCGGCGCGGATGCGCGGCTCGGCCTCCGCCGGGTGTCCGGCCTGGAGGTAGACGACGCCCAGCAGGTGCAGCGCGTCGGGGTGGTCGGGCAGGGTGTCGAGGACGGCCTGATAGCCGGCGGCGGCCTGCGCCAGCCGGCCGGCCTGATGGTGGGCCAGCGCCGCAGCCAGCACGTCCTTGATCGTCGCCATGCCCGACTGTCTAGAGCATTTCCCCGCTTGGTTGAAGGGCGTGCGTGGGGTGCCTCAGCTCACCATGCGCCAGCTTCCGTCCGCTTGGCGGCAGGCGGTGCCGTAGCCCTGCTGAAGCTGCCCGCCGACCACGATGCTGGTCTGGAACTCCCGGCACAGCTCGCCATAGGGGCCGGTGCCGTCGCGGGTCGGGGTGTAGCTTCCCCAGTTGCCGGTCTGCGGGTTGTTCCACTGCACGGTGGCGCCGGTCGGGGCCATGTAGGCCTGCCCCGCCGCCTGCTGCGCGTACATCATGTCGGCGCGGTCCATCGACTGGCCGGCGGCGTTGCCGAGCGCGGCGCCGAGCAGCGTGCCGATGCCGACCGCCACCAGCTTGCCCGTGCCGCCGCCGAAGCGCGACCCGGCGAGGCCGCCGGCCACGCCGCCCAGCAGCGTCCCCGCCGCCGTCTTATTGCCATAACCAGGGGCGTAGCCGCTCCCATAGGCGCCGTAACCGGGACCATAACCATAGGGGCTGGCGCAGCCGGCCAGCAGGCCCACGGACAGAACAACCGCAACGATCCCCTTGGCCTTCATCTCGAACCCCACGGTACAAAACCTGTGTTCATGAACATGGCTGCCCCGCAAACTATTCCGTCCGCGTGACGGACCGCCGCCGTTGCCCCTATGATGCAAGGAAATGGCCGCGTCCAAGCGGCCGGCAAGAACCCGTCGGGAGGAAAAGCATGCTGCCGGAAGCGGACAGCTACGAGGGCCTGCGCGACCGATTCGTCTGGTCGGTGCCGGAGCGTTACAACATCGGCGTGGACGTCTGCGACAAGTGGGCGGAGCGCGATCCGGACCGCACCGCCCTGATCCACAAGCGCCGCGACGGCGCGGTGGAGACTTACAGCTTCGCCGACATCCGCCGCCTGTCGAACCGCCTCGCCAACGCGCTGGCCGCCCATGGGGTGGCGCGCGGCGACCGGGCGGGTATCCTGCTGCCCCAAGCGCCGGAGACTGCGGTCAGCCACGTTGCCGTCTACAAGATGGGCGGAGTCGCCGTCCCCCTCTTCTCCCTGTTCGGGGTGGAGGCGCTGGAATACCGGCTCGGCAACTGCGGGGCGCGAGCGGTGGTGACCGACGCCGTGGGTGCGGCCAAGATCGCCCAGATCCGCGACCGCCTGCCCGAACTGAAACTCGTTCTGCGCATCGACGAGGCCGGGGAGGGCGAGCTGGACTGGCACGCGCTGGTCGAGGCCGCATCGGAGGACTTCACGCCGGTGGATACGGCGGCCGACGACCCGGCGGTGATCATCTACACCTCCGGCACCACCGGCCAGCCCAAGGGCGCGCTGCACGCACACCGGGTGCTGCTCGGTCATCTGCCGGGGGTGGAGATCTCCCACGACCTGTTCCCGCAGCCGGGCGACCGCATCTGGACCCCGGCGGACTGGGCGTGGATCGGCGGCCTGCTCGACGTGCTGATGCCCGCTTGGCACCATGGCGTGACCGTGGTCTCCCACCGCTTCGAGAAGTTCGACGCGGAGGAGGCCTTCCGCCTGATCGCCGATTTCCAGGTGCGCAACGCCTTCCTGCCGCCGACCGCGCTGAAGATGATGCGTGCGGTGAAGGACCCGCAGACGCGCTGGGCCTACAACATGCGCTCCGTCGCCAGCGGCGGCGAGACCTTGGGGGCGGAGCTTCTCGACTGGGGCCGCCAGACCTTCGGGCTGACCATCAACGAGTTCTACGGCCAGACCGAATGCAACATGATCGTGTCCTCCTGCGCCAAGGTGATGCCGCCCAAGCCCGGCGTCATGGGCCGCCCGGCGCCCGGCCACGACGTGGCGGTGATCGACGGGAAGGGCGACCGCTGTCCTCCCGGTGAGATCGGCCTGATCGCCGTGCACCGCCCGGACCCGGTGATGTTCCTGCAATACTGGAACAACCCGGAGGCCACCGCCGCGAAGTTTGTCGGCGACTGGCTGGTCACCGGCGACCAGGGCGAGCTTGACGCGGACGGCTACATCCGCTTCGTCGGGCGGGACGACGACGTCATCACCTCGGCGGGCTACCGCATCGGCCCCGGCGAGATCGAGGATTGCCTGATCGGCCACCCCGCCGTCCGCATGGCCGCCGTGGTCGGCGTGCCCGACCCCCTGCGCACCGAGATCGTGAAGGCCTTCATCGTCCTTCAGGACGGCGTGCGGCCCAGCGACGAACTGGCGGCGGAGATCCAGGCCCATGTGAAGACCCGCCTCGCCGCCCACGAATACCCGCGCGCCGTGGAGTTCGTGGACAGCCTGCCGATGACGACCACGGGGAAGATCATTCGCCGTGAGTTGAGGGGGCGGGGGTAGGCCGACAACGCCTCCTCACTGCAGTGCTTGGACGCCCTACGGGCGCCCCCTCACCCTAACCCTCTCCCCAGAGGGGCGAGGGGATAAACAAACAACAAGAAACGAAAACGACCCGAACGATGGTGACGACATCCCTTCTTCTGCTCGCCGCGGCCTTCCTGGCCGGGGCGATGAACGCGGTCGCCGGCGGCGGCAGCTTCCTCACGCTTCCCGCGCTGATCTACGCCGGGGTTCCACCGGTGGCGGCGAACGCCACCGGCACGGTGGCGCTGCTGCCCGGCTATGCCAGCGGCGTCTACGGCTATCGCCATGATCTGGAGCCGGTCGGTGGGGTCGGGCTGGTCACGCTGTCGGTGGTCAGCCTGACCGGCGGGCTGATCGGGGCGGCGTTGCTGCTGGTGACCCCGGATTCGGTGTTCCGCAGCATCGTGCCCTGGCTGCTGCTGGTCGCCACCGCGCTGTTCGCCTTCGGCGGCATGCTGGCGGCCCGGCTGCGGGCGGTGGGGTTGCACGGGACCGGGGCGATGCTCGCCACGCTGTTCGTGGTGTCGGTCTATGGCGGCTATTTCAACGGCGGCCTCGGCATCCTGCTGCTGGCGCAGCTGAGCCTGTTCGGGATGACCAACCTGAACGCCATGAACGCGCTGAAGAACCTGTTCTCCGCCGTGCTGACGGCCATCGCGGTGGCCGCCTACGCGGTCGGCGGGGCGGTGGAGTGGTCCTACGCCGCGCTGATGACCGTGGCGGCGGTGGCCGGCGGCTATGCCGGGGCGCGGGTCGGGCGCAAGATCCCCTCGCGCATCCTGCGCGCGGGCATCATCGCCGTGGGCTTGGCGATGAGCGTCCTGTTCTTCCTGAAGTAAGGCGGCTGAAGTAGGGCGGGCTCAAGCAAAAGCCGTTCGGTTCCGGCGGCGCCTGCGCTAAGGTGGCGGCCCTTCTCCCCAGGCCGCCACGACGCAAGACGCCATGCTGACCGTATCCGACCTCGACCTTTTCTACGGCGACGCCCAGGCGCTCGACGGCGTGTCCATCGCGGTGGCGGAGGGCACGACGACCGCCATCGTCGGCGCCAACGGGGCGGGCAAGACCTCGCTGATCCGCACCATTTCCGGCATCCTGAAGCCGGCCCGCGGCATCATCCGCTTCCGCGGCAAGGACATCGCCGGCCTGCCCAGCCATGTCGTCTGCGACCTCGGCATCGGGCAGGTGGCGGAGGGGCGGCAGATCTTCCCGACGCTCAGCATCCGCGAGAATCTGGAGATGGGCGCCGTCATCCCGCGCGCCCGCGCCGGGGCGAAGGACACGTTCGAGCGCGTGCTGACCCTGTTCCCCCGCCTGAACGAGCGGCTGGAGCAGGCCGCCGGCACGCTGTCGGGCGGCGAGCAGCAGATGCTGGCCATCGGGCGCTGCCTGATGGGCAAGCCCGACCTGATCATGTTCGACGAACCGTCGCTCGGCCTGTCCCCGACCATGGTGCAGGAGCTGTTCCGCACCATCCGCGCGCTGGCCGCCGAGGGCATGACGATCATCCTGGTGGAGCAGAACGTCGCCGCCTCGCTGAAGTTGGCACAACGCGCCTATGTGCTGGAGAACGGGCGCGTCGTGCTGGCCGGCACAGGCGAGGAATTGCTGGCCGACCCCGCGGTGAAGCAGGCTTATCTGGGGCTGTGATCCGAACTACCGCGCCAGCAGGTCGTGGTGCTCGCGGTGCCGGTGCATCCAGTTGGCGGCGTAGCCGCAGATCGGGACGATGGTCAGCCCCTCGGCGCGGGCGATGGCCATCACCCCCTCCAGCAGTCGCCCGGCGGCCCCGGTGCCGCGCAGGGACGGCGGCGCCTCGACATAGGGGATGTGCAGGATGGAGCCGCGGCGGCGGTAGGTCGCGAAGACCGTCTGGCCGTTCACGTCCAGTTCGAATCGGCTCATGGCCGGGTTGTCGGTCACGGATGTGCTCATGCGCGTTTCAACAGCCGAAGCCTGAGGTTGTTCACCGCGAATATTACGAACCGGGGGCGCGCGGCGCGCTCCAACCGCGCAGCACGCTGACCACCCGCAGCAGGAAGGCCGCCGCCGCTCCGGCAATGGCGATCGGCGCCTTCGGCAGGTCCAGCATGGCCCCGGCGATGACGATCGCCGCACCCAGCAGGGCGGCCACCGCGTAGATCTCCTCGCGCAGCACGCGCGGCACCTCGGCCACCAGCACGTCGCGCACCAGCCCGCCGCCGCAGGCGGTCAGCACGCCGAGCAGAACCGCCGGCAGCGGACCCAGCCCATAGGCCAGCGCCTTGCCGCAGCCGGCCACCGCGAAGATGCCGAGACCGGCCGCGTCCAGCACCATCACCGGCTTGACCAGCCGGTTGATGAAGGGGTGGAAGAAGAAGGCGAACAGGCCCGAGGCAAGCGCCGTGATCAGGTACCGCTCGTCCTGCATGGTGGCCGGCGGGATCGCCCCGATCAGCAGGTCGCGCAGCACGCCGCCGGCCAGCGCCGTCACCAGCGCCAGCACCATCACGCCGAAGATGTCCAGACGGTGCCGCACGGCCAGCGTCCCTCCCGTCAGCCCGAAGATGAAGATCCCGGTCAGGTCCATGGCGAGGAGGAGGGGCGAAACATCGGGTATGATGGCGGGCATGATGGCGGTCGGCGACGCTGGTTGAGGGGAGCCGGCATCATAGCCGTTTGTTGCGTCTCATGGAACAGATAAGCCGCAACTCCGGCAATTGTTGTTTCACGGAAACGGGCGCACATTCCTCTCCAGACGAGGGGCCACAGGGCCTCGCACAGGACGAGGAGGAGCAGAGATGATCACGATCCGCAACCGCGACGAACGGGGCGCCGTCAACATGGGCTGGCTGAACAGCAAGCACAGCTTCTCGTTCGGCCACTACTACGACCCGGCCCATATGGGCTTCCGCGCGCTGCGCGTCATCAACGACGACCGCGTGATCCCCGGTGCCGGCTTCCCCACCCACGGGCACGCCGACATGGAGATCGTGTCCTATGTGCTGGACGGCGCGCTGGAGCACAAGGACACGCTGGGCACCAGCTCGGTCATCCGTCCCGGCGAGGTGCAGCGGATGAGCGCCGGGTCGGGCATCCGGCACAGCGAGTACAACGCCTCCAAGAAGGACCCGGCGCACTTCCTGCAGATCTGGATTCTGCCCGACGAGGAGGGGATGGTCCCCGGCTATGAGCAGAAGGCCTTCGAGCGGGAGGAGAAGCAGGGGCGCCTGCGCCTCGTCGGCTCCCGGGACGGGCGCGACGGCAGCGTGACCATCCACCAGGACGTGGACCTCTACGCCACGCTCCTGGACGAGGGCGACAGCGTGACCCACGAACTTCGTCCGGGCCGCCACGCCTGGGTGCAGGTCGCTCGCGGTCAGATCCGGCTGAACGGCACGGTCCTGAAGGAAGGTGACGGCGCCGCGATCAGCAAGGAGGAGTCCCTGACGCTGGACGGCGTGGTCAGCGCCGAGGTCCTGCTGTTCGATCTGGCGTGAGGCATGAACCCCTCTCCCGTCCCGGGAGAGGGTGGCCCGGAGGGCCTCTCACGCTGGCTGAAAGCCAGCGCTGACGGCGACAGGCGGATGCCATTGGCATCCGCCGCGAGCCGGGTGAGGGTCGTGCGAGGATTGATGCACTGATTCTCGGCGGTACCCTCACCCTCCCGCCGCTCGCGCGGCGGGTCCCTCCCTCTCCCGGGGCGGGAGAGGGTATCTTGGGAATCTTCACATCCCCTCCGGGACAGCCAGGCGGATGCCCATGCGGCGGGCCTCCAGCATGAAGGCGCGGGTCATCTGCACGAGGTCGGTGCGCCAGTAGAGCTGCTCCAGCGGGTTGTCGAGGAAGTCCTCGGGCAGCATGGCGTAGCAGTAGGTCTCCACCACGCGCCGGTCGGGCTGCCAGGGGTCGGCGCCGTCGCGCCAGCCGATGGTCCAGCCGGCGTGGCCGGCGCCGATGGCCCAGCGCTCGAAATGCGGGGAGATGGTGGCGCTGGCCACCGGATCGGCGACCGGCACCTGATAGATCGCCACGAAGCGGCGGACGTTCAGTTGCAGGCGCATCACCAGCGATTCGTCGAAGGCGTCCACGCGGTACAGGCAGTCGGACGCCCCCTCGACATGGCTGAAGCGCACCGCGGCCCGCCTTGCGGCCTCCAGCGTCAGGCCGGACGGTTGGTCGGCCAGCGGCGGGGATTCATAGTCCACGGCGCGCAGCGCCTCCACCATGTCGCCGGTCAGGAAAAGGCGGATGCGCTGCTGCGCCTCGTCGATGGTCAGGCGGGTCATCGCGGGGTCGGTGTCCCTCTTGGTCCTTGGTTTCAGGACAACAGGCCGGCGGGCGCTTGGTTCAGGGCTCCACGTAGCCCAGCACGCGCAGGCGCAGGTCGTGTGCCCGCGGGTCGCGGTCGAAGAACAGGCCGCCCTTCTGTTCGGAGCCGGCGGGCACATAGTCGAACTCGGCCACGGACGTTTCCAAAGCCTCGTCGCCTGCCATCAACTGACCCTCCACCTGGACCTTCGCACCGGTCTTGCCGCCGTCGTTGGTGAGCCGGATGTGGGCGAGCCAGCGTGGGCCGGCGGGAACCACCTCCTCGACGACAGCGGTGATCGCCGGTGGGCCGCTGCCCCGGGTGATGCCCTCGTAGCCCAGCACCCCCACCGAGCCCAGGAACAGCAAGAGCCCCAGCCCCGACGAGATCCAGGCCAGCCGCGACACCGACGCGCTGCCGTCCTCGTCCCTGGATTCGATGTCGTTTTCCCGGATGTCGGCCATCGGTGTCCCTCCCGTCACACGATCAGGCGGGCGGTGGCGGCGCCCAGCGCGCTGGGGAAGCCCAGCACCACCGTGGCGGTCACCAGCTCCATCATCGACAGGCCGGCGATTCGCTCGAAGGTCCACAGCAGATAGAGGCTGATGAGCAGGGCGATGCCGTAGCCGGCGACCGAGAAGCGCAGGAAGACGGACAGGAACCCGTCGTCCCCGGCGCTCTCCTGCCCGGCAAAGCCGACCGTGTAGACGAAGATGTGCAGCAGCCCCAGCGACAGCACCGCCAGCGCCACCGCGTGCCAGGGCGACATCTTGTAGGAGATCAGGATCATCTCCTCGGTCGGGGCGACGTTGAAGCCGACGAACAGCGCCCCCGCCCCCATCAGGAACAGTTCCCCCGGATAGCTGGAGCGGATGCGCCGCTCCTTGTCGCTGTCGTCCTGCTGGCCGAGCTGCTTGCGCGCCAGCATGGCGCCGATGCTGGCCGGCACGGACTGGAGCGCGATCTTGCCGATGATCTCCGGCAACGGCTGGTCCAGGCGCACGATGGCGAAGACGGTCAGCAGCACCGCCGACATCAGGAAGCCGACCGCGAAGGCCGACAGCGCGTCGATCAGGTCGTCCTGCCAGCAGAAGGTCTCCTCGAACCCGGCGAAGTAGGACAGGCCGAACAGCACCGGCAGGGTCACCAGGATGAACAGGGCCAGCCGGAAGCGGTCCATGTAGAAGCCCAACTCCCACATCTCCATGGTCATCAGCAAGGGCAGGGCGAAGATGATCGCCCCCGCCGACGCGCGGGCCAAAGCGCGGGCGAATTGAGCTTCGTCATGGAGAAAGCTGCGCTGGCGGGTGATGTCCATGGCCCATGAATGCGCGAGCGGAGCGGTTGGTTCCGGCGGTACCACGGCAGTGATGGGGGCAGCGAATTTCCTCTTGACCTTCCAATCGTTGGAAGGCCGAAGCTGACGGCAACACCACCCTCTGGGAAGGAATTCGTCATGGTTGCGTTCAAGGTTCCCGGCATGACCTGCGGCGGTTGTGCCACCTCCGTCCGCCGCGCGCTCGGCGCCGTCGCCGGGGTCGAGGATGTGCAGATCGACTTGGACTCGAAGGACGTCCGCGTCAGCGGGACTCCCAGCGCCGACGCCTTGCGGACGGCCCTCGACAAGGCCGGCTTCGAGGCCGAAGGGCTTCCGGTCGCGTAACGGTTCTCGGCGCCCTTGACCTTCCAATCATTGGAAGCCTTATCGGGGATGCCGGTTGACGATGAAGAAAGGACGATCATGTCCGCCACTGTACGGTCGATGTCGGCTCTATCCCCTCTCCCCTCTGGGGAGAGGGTTAGGGTGAGGGGGTTGCGCTTGTGCCGGATGTTCCGCCATGCGCAACCCCCTCACCGGCCCTCCGGGCCACCCTCTCCCCAGAGGGGAGAGGGCTCATGAGGACGCCAGTGTTGACCACCACCGACCTCGACATCGGCATTTCCGGCATGACCTGCGCCTCCTGCGTGGGGCGGGTGGAAAAGGCGCTGTCGCGTCTGCCGGGCGTCACCAGCGTGTCGGTCAACCTCGCCACCGAGCGGGCGCGGGTCGCCTTCGCGGGCGATCCCGATCCACGGGCGGTGGCGGAGGCCATCGAAAATGTCGGCTTCGAACCGCAGAGGCAGGTGTTCGACCTGACGGTTGGAGGAATGACCTGCGCCTCCTGTGTCGCGCGCGTCGAAAAGGCGCTGCTGCGCGTGCCGGGGGTGGAATCCGCCGCCGTCAACCTCGCGACGGAGCGGGCGCACGTCACCGCCTATGCCGGGACGGTGGACGCCGGCCGGCTTGCCGAGGCGGTTGAGATGACCGGCTTCACCGCCGCCCCCGTCGCCGAGGCCGAGTCCGTAGCGGCGGCTGAGGACCCGGCCCGGGAGCGCGACCGGCGGGACCTCCACCATGTGCTGATCGCCGCCGCCCTGTCGGCGCCGCTGGTTCTCGGCATGGCGGGGGACCTGCTGGGGCTGAATCTGATGCTGACGCCCTGGGTGCAGTTCCTGCTGGCGACGCCGGTGCAATTCTGGCTGGGCTGGCGCTTCTACCGGGCCGGTTTCATGGCGGCGCGCGCCGGCTCCGGCAACATGGATCTGCTGGTGGCGCTCGGCACCTTGGCGGCCTGGGGGCTCAGCGTCTACACGATGCTGACGGCGCATCCGGGCCACACGCCGCACCTCTATTTCGAAGCGTCGGCGGTGCTGATCACCTTCGTGCTGCTCGGCAAGTGGCTGGAGGCCCGCGCCAAGGGCCGGACGGCGGCGGCGATCCGCGCGCTGATGCAGCTTCGCCCCGACACCGCCCGCGTCCGCCGCGACGGCGTCGAGGTGGACCTGCCCATCGCCCAGGTGCGCGTCGGCGACCGTGTGGCGGTCCGCCCCGGCGAGCGCATTCCCGTGGATGGGCGCGTGGCGGAGGGGATGGGCAGCGTGGACGAATCCATGCTGACCGGCGAAAGCCTGCCGGTGGAGAAGGCGCCGGGCTCCCGCGTCACCGGCGGCTCCATCAACGTGGACGGGCTGCTGCTGGTCGAGACGGTGGCGGTGGGCGCCGAGACGATGCTCGCCAAGATCGTCCGCATGGTCGAGGGCGCCCAGGCGTCCAAGGCGCCGATCCAGCGGCTGGTCGACACGGTGGCGGCGGTCTTCGTGCCGGTGGTGCTGGGCATCGCTGCGGTGACGCTGGCCGGCTGGTGGATCGGCACGGGGAACGCGGAGACGGCGATCATCACGGCGGTGTCGGTGCTGGTCATCGCCTGCCCCTGCGCGCTGGGCCTCGCCACGCCGACCGCCATCATGGTCGGCACCGGCGTGGCGGCGCGTCACGGCATCCTGATCAAGGACGCGGAGGCGCTGGAGCGCGCCCACGCCATCACCGCCGTGGCCTTCGACAAGACCGGCACGCTGACCGAGGGCAAGCCCCGCGTCACCGATCTGGTGCCCCCGGATGGCGTCGAGGAGGGGGAGCTGTTGCGGCTGGCCGCGGCGCTCCAGACCGGCAGCGAGCACCCGCTCGCTCGCGCCGTTCGCGACCGTGCGGCGGAACAGGGCGTGGCGGCGGCGACGCCGGAGGGCTTCAAGGCGCTGGCCGGGCGCGGCGTGTCGGCGACGGTGGAGGGCCGCGCCCTTCTGCTGGGCAGCAGGCGGCTGATCACGGAAAGCGGCCTGTCCGACGCAGGCCTGGAGTCGCGGGCGGCGGCGCTGGAGTCCGCCGGGCGCACCGTGTCGTGGCTGGGCGAAACGGCGCCGGAGCGCCGCGTTCTGGGCCTCGTTGCCTTCGGCGACACGGTGAAGGAGAGCGCCCGCGCCGCCGTCCGCTCCCTGAAGGCGCAGGGGGTGGAGACGGTGATGGTCACCGGCGACGGCGCCGGCGCCGCCCGCGCGGTGGCCGCCGACCTGGGCATCGACCGCGTCTTCGCCGAGGTGCTTCCGGATGGCAAGGCCGAGGTGGTGGCGGCGCTGAGGGCGGAGGGCAAGGTGGTCGGCATGGTCGGCGACGGCATCAACGACGCCCCGGCGCTGGCCGCCGCCGACGTCGGCATCGCCATGGCGACCGGCACCGACGTGGCGATGCACACCGCCGGGGTCACGCTGATGCGCGGCGATCCGGCGCTGGTCGCCGGCGCCATCGACGTGTCGCGCCGCACCTATTCCAAGATCCGCCAGGGGCTGTTCTGGGCCTTCATCTACAATCTGGTGGGCATCCCGCTGGCGGCGTCGGGCCTGCTCAGCCCGGTGCTGGCCGGGGCGGCGATGGCGCTGAGTTCGGTCAGCGTTGTCCTGAACGCGCTGTCGCTGCGGGGGTGGAAGCCATGAGCGCCGGCGGCATGACCATCGGCGACGCGGCGAAGGCGTCCGGCGTCAACGCCAAGCTGATCCGCTACTACGAGTCCATCGGCCTGATCCCCGAGGCCGGGCGGACGGCGTCGGGCTACCGCGTCTATTCGTCCAGCGACGTCAACATCCTGCGCTTCGTCAAGCGGGCGCGGACGCTGGGCTTCAGCATCGAGCGCATCCAGATCCTGGTCGGGCTGTGGCAGGACCGCAGCCGTTCCAGCGCCGAGGTGAAGCGCGTGGCGCTCGACCATGTGGCGGAGCTGGAGGCCAAAATCGCCGAGCTGCGCGCGATGAGCGACACGCTGACGCATCTGGCGCACGCCTGCCATGGCGACGAGCGGCCGCCGCTTCGCAGGGGAGGGGATAAGGCTCCCTCTCCTGCGAAGCGGGGGAGGGAAGGGGCCCGCGGCGCGAGCCGTGGGAAGGGTGGGGGCAATGCCTACCCCAGCGCCGCCCTCAAACTCGCCTCCAGCGGCCTGACCGTGTAGCCCAGCTCCCGCATCGCCTTGCCGCTGTCGAAGCCGCCGCCGCCCAGCGCCAGCCGGACGCCCGTCACCGACGCGGTGGGGGGGCGGCGGGTCACATGGTCGGACAGCCATTCCTCCACCCGCGCGGCCGCCAGCGCCAAAGCCGGCGGCACGAGATGGCGGCGAAGCGGCACCCTGCCGCACAGCCGGTCGATCCGCCCCGCCAGATCGCCCAACCCGATGTCCTCTCCCCCCAGGATGTAGCGCTCCCCCAACCGCCCCCGCTCCGCCGCCAGGATCATCCCCTGCGCCACGTCGCGCACGTCCACGAGGTTCAGCACGCAATCCAGGATCAGCCGCGGCCCGCCGCGCCGGAACAGGCGCAGCATGGCATTCGGCGGGGTGGGCAGCCGGTCGCCGGGGCCGATGGGCGCCGTGGGGTTGACCACCACCACCGGCAGCCCTTGCGCGGCGGCGGCCAGCGCGTCCTGTTCCGCGAGATACTTGGACCGGCAATAGGGACCGGCCAGAGCCTCCAGCCCTGGATCGGCGCTCTCATCCAGCCGTTGGGGCAGACGGCGTGGCGGCGGGTGGCCGATCATCACGGCCTCGGTCGAGCAATGCACGAAGCGCCGCAATCCCGGCGCCCGCGCCGCCGCGTCAAGAACAACCCGCGTGCCCTGCCGATTCACCCGGTTGAAGACGGTCGGGTCACGGTCCCACAGCGTAGCGACGGCGGCGAGGTGATGGACCCGCGCCACCCCGTCCAGCGCGCGAGCCACCGCCGCCGCGTCGAGGATGGAGCCTTGCCGGAACTCCACGCCCGGCGGCAGGCCGTCCGGCGGGTCCTGAAGGTCGAGGATGCGCACCCGCTCGCCCCGCGCCGCCAGCGCGGCCACCAGATGCCCGCCGATGAAGCCGCTGCCCCCGGTGACGAGGGTGATGCCCATGCGCTTACGCCCCGCCGAGGATGCGGTCGGCGTTGCTGTTCAGGTCGCGGGTCAGGGCGGCCAGCCCGCCGCCGCGCAGCGTGCTCTGGAACTCCGAGCGCTGGGTGGCGAGCTGGCTGACCGTGCCCTTCGCCAGCACGTCGAGGATGCGCCAGCGGTCGCCTTCCGGACGCAGCAGGTAGCTCAGCCGCACCGGCGCCTTGCCCGCGCGCACCAGATCGGTGTCGACCAGCAGCATCCCGCGCGGGGCCGGCCGCTCGCCGACGATGTCGAGCCGCTGGCCGTCGTAGCTGTCGAAACGGTCGACATACTGGGCGGCGCTGCGCCGGGCGAAGGCGTCCAGCGCCTGCCGCTTCTCCGGCTCGGCGGACTGGTCGAAATAGGGGGCGGCGGCGACCCGCAGAGCGGCCTCCAGATCGAACGTGTCCAGCATCACCGGCAGGAAGCGCTGAAGCCGCGCCCGTGCCGGCTCCCGTCCCGCCGCCCCTTGCATCAGGGACAGGATGGCCTCGTTCAGCCGGGCCACCGTGGCGCGGGCGCCCGGCGTGGTGCCGGCTTGCTGGGCCACGGCGGGAACCGGCAGCAGGCCGGCCGCCAGGACGGCCAGCGCGAGCGCGGCGCGCATCCATGTCCGGCGTGAGAAAGAACCAATCATCGCGGCGTTCCCATGCTCCTGCATTGGTCGTGGAAATCTGCCCGTTCGGGGCAGGCGGATTCAACCGTCCGTGTGGGATGTAACAGCGTCCGGCCCGGTCTATCCTCTCGCGTGATGCTGTCGAAGGGAGGTGTCCGGATGGGTGGACCGGCGAAAAGGGCAAGCGGCTGGGCACCGATCCCGGACCATCCGCTGTATGGCTGCGACGCCATCACCCTGCTGACCGTGCTGGCGCGCAACGGCGGGCCGCGGGGGCGCGGCTGGCCGACGGCGCTGGCGGCGTTGGGCTCAGCCCTCGGGCGCGCCCCCTTCTCGTTGGCGGAGGCCGGGTGGGTGGCGGCGCGGCGCCGGAAGACCGCCGGACTGCCGCCGCCGGTTTTCATCCTCGGCCATTGGCGCAGCGGCACCACCCATCTCTACAACGTGCTGAGCCGCGACCCGCAATTCGGCATCATCGACCCCTTCGCGGTCGGCCTGCCCTGGGACATGCTCGGGCTGGGTTCGGTCCTGCGGCCGCTGCTGGCCCATGCCCTGCCGGAGCGGCGCTACATCGACAACGTGCCGGTCAAGGCCGACAGCCCGCAGGAGGACGAGATCGCGCTGGCGAACATGTCGCCGATCTCCTTCTACCATGGCCTCTATTTTCCGGAACGCTTCGACGAGAACCTGCGGCGTGGCCTGTATTTCGACGGTTGCACGGCGGCGGAGCGGGAGGCCTGGAAGCGCCGCTTCCTGTATTTCCTGGAGAAGGTGTCGATCTCCCAGGGCGGGCGCTGCATCCTGCTGAAGAACCCGGTCTACAGCGCGCGGGTCGCCATGATGCGGGAGATCTGGCCTGACGCGCGCTTCATCCACATCCACCGCGACCCTCGGGCGGTGTTCGTGTCCACGGTGGGCTTCTACCGGACGTTGCTGGCGCGGCTGTCGCTCCAGCCGCACGGACACATCGACGTGGAACGGGTGGTGCTGGACCACTATCCACGCATCATGCAGGCGCTGCTCGACGACACGGCGGACCTGCCGGCGAACCGCTTCGCCGAGGTGCCGTTCGAGCGCTTTGAGCGCGCGCCGCTGGAGGAGGTGGAGCGGCTGTACCAAACGCTGGAGTTGCCGGGTTACGCGGCGGCGCGGCCGAAGTTCGAGGCGTATCTGGGGGCGGTGAGCGATTACGCGAAGAACCGCTACCGCCTGTCGGACGAGGGGCGGGAGCGGGTGGACCGCGAATGGGCGCCCTTCGTCGCGCGCTGGGGGGCCGGTGTGGCGTGAGGGGTGTTTGGCGTCGCGAAGTCTTGCCCCCACCTTGCCCCTCCCCCGCCCMGCGGGGGAGGGAGGGGACCCACGAAGTGGGGAGGGTGGGGGCAATGACCTTGCTTCTCATCACTCTCCTCACCCACCCCGCCCACTCCACCTGCCGCACCGTGTCCGTCACCGCCAACGGCACTCCCGTCTCCGGCATCGAGGACATGGCGCTCGACGCCCCGCGCGGTCAGGCGGTGCTGTCCGCTTACGACCGCCGGGCTGGAACCGCGGGCGGGCTCTACCTGCTGGATCTGCAATCCCTCGACGCACCGACCGCCGCCGCCATCCCCCTCGCCACCGACCTGCGCCCGGCGGGCATCGACCTGCGCGCGGAGCCGGACGGCGCGCGCTCCCTGCTCGCCATCGGCCGTCACGAGGACGGGTCGGCCACGGTCGACCGCTACCGCCTGGACGGCGCCACCCTGACCCACCAAGGCACCACCGCCGGTCCATTGCTCTGTCGGGCCAACGACGTCGCTTTCCTGGACGGTGACCGCTTCCTGTTCACGAGCAGCCACGGCGGTTGCGGCTGGGGTGCCGTGATCCAGGACAACGTCCTCGGCGGGCGCCACGGCTTTGTCGGTCTGGTGGAAAACAACGACGTCCGCGTCCTGATCGACGGGATCGGCTTCGCCAACGGCATGTTTCCCGCCCCGAGCCATGACCGGCTGACCGTCGCCGCCACGCGGGAGGAGGCGCTGCTCGTCTACCGCCTGTCCGACCCGCAGGCCCCGCCGCGGCGCATCGCCGTGCCCGGTGGGCCGGACAACCTGACGATGGCCCCGGACGGCCGCCTGCTGGTGGCCCTGCATCCCTCGCCGGTCCGGCTGGCGCTGCACCGTTACGGCTGGCCGGGCGGGGCGGCGGCACCGACCCGCGTCGCGGCGGTCGGTCCTGCCGGGACGGAGATCCTCCTGGACGAGGACGGTCGGCGCTTCCCCGCCGCCACGGTCGCCCTGTCCTGGAACGGACGGCTGGTCGTCGGGTCGGTCACCGCGCCGGGACTGCTGGTCTGCGACGAAGCCGCCAGCGGTGCCACAGGATCATCAGCGCCGGCAGAACCACCAGCGACGAGATGACCGTGTAGGTGATCGACACCGCGAGAAGGACCCCCATGCTGGACAGCCCGCGGTGGCTGGACAGCGCCAGCGTGGCGAAGGCGGTGCTGGTGGTCAGCGTGCTGACCAGGACGGCGCGCGGCGTGCTGGTCACCAGAAGCTCGATGCCAAAGGCGCTGTCCGACGCCCCTTTCCGCACCAGATCCTGCCCGCGCGAGACCATGTGGATGCTGCTCGACACGCCGAGCGCGAACAGCAGCGGGATGACGATCACGTTGGCGAAGTTGAAGGGGATGTCGAGCAGCCCGGCGGTCGCCATCGTCCACAGGGCGGCCAGGACCAGCGGCGCCAGGATCAGCACCATCCCGGTCACCGAGCGCTGAACGGCGACCAGCAACAGCACCATCAGCACCAGCGTCAACGCCGTCGCCTCCAGGAAGGAGGAGCCGACGATGCGGGCCGCCTCCGTCACCGTGACCGGGGCGCCGGTGGCGTTGGGCGCCACGGCCAGCACCGCGTCGGCGAAATCGGCCATTTCGCGGCTGTCGGAAATGTCGTGGGTGGGCAGCACCTCGACGCGGGCGCGCCCGTCCGCGGCGATCCAGCGGGCCTTCAAGCTGTCCGGGACGTCGTCGGCGGTGACCGGCTGCTCCACCGCCATGCCCTCGCGCAGCCGGTCGAGCAGCGGCGGCACGCCCCCGGTCAGCGCGGCGTCGAGCGTGGCGAGCTGCCCCGGCTGGATGCGGGCCAGCGCGTCGCTGAAGCGCTGCACGGCGGCGCGCAACTCGGGCGGTCCGTCGCGCTTGTCCGTCCGATAACCCTCCAGAATCGTCTTCAGCGTGGCGAAGGCGCGCTCCAGCCCGCCCTGGTCCAGCGCGGCCGAGGTGGCTGGCGCGGTGAGGCTGGGGCCGAGCAGCAGCGACATGTCCGCCAGGATCGGCAGCTTGGCCTCCTGGTCCTTGGGGATGAAGCTGGCGAAGGTGCGCACGCCGCCCGATTCCGGCAGGGGGCGCAGCCGGTCGGCCAGCGCCTGCGCCGCCGCGAGGTCCGGTGTCAGGACGTTGACGGAATAGGGAGAGGTGCGCGGGGTGACGGCCAGATCGCGGTAGGTGGCGACGGCCTCCGTCCGCTCGTCCTGCAGGTTCAGCGGGTTGACGTCCAGCCGCACCAGGGGCAGCGCCGCCATGGACAGGACGGCGCTGGCCCCGGCCAGGGCGAGGATGGCACGGTGGTGACGGGTGACCCAGCCGGCGAAGCCGCGGTCCTCGCGCTCCGGCGCGGGGACGCCGGGTCCGGGACGCAGCAGGACGATCAGGGCGGGCAGAAGGGTCAGGCTGATGAGCAGGGCCACCACCATGCCGACGGCGGAGATGATGCCGAACTCCGCCAGCCCCAGATAGGCGGTCGGAACGAAGGACAGGAAGCCGATGATGGCGCACAGGGTGCTGAGCACCAGCGCCGGCCCGACCGCCCGCACCGCCTCGATGGCGGCGGCCAGCGGCGGCAGGCCGCGGCGAAGCTCCTCCTGGTAGCGCAGGCCGAGATGCCCGCCGTAATCGTCGCCCAGCCCGAAGAACATCACCGCGCAGGTGACGGAAATCAGGTTCAGCCGCCCCACGGTCAACGCCGCCGCTCCCGCGCTCAGCGTCAGGCCGAGCAGCAGGACCACCATGATGCAGGCGATCAGCCGCCCCGACCGCATCCCGGCGATCAGCACCGCCGAAACCAGGATGAAGGACAGGATGGTGGCGAGGCCGGCGCTGTTGGCGACGGTGTCCAGCTCCGTCTGGCGCAGCGGCACGGCGCCGGTGACCCGCATTTCGACCCCCTGGCCGACCGGCTCCGCCATCACCGCATCGATGGCCTCGTGCACCGCGGTCACGGCGGGGCGCCCGCGCCCGAAGGAGCTGTTGTCCAGGATGGGCCGGGCCAGGACGAAGCGGCGGTTGGCCGCCCGGTCCTCCTCCTCCGCGGCCTGCACCAGCCCGGTCCAGGACAGCGGCACCGGATGCCCGTCCGCCACCGTCGCGGTGCTGACCGCCAGCCGGTTCAGCAATTCGGCGGGGGTGGCCGGCGCGCCCTCGTCCGCGTGGGTGAGGATCAGGTCCAGCAGATCGGCCAGCCCCTGAAGGTTCGGCGCGGCGTTCAGCGCGCCCAGCGCCGCCTGCGCGCCGGCCAGCCGGGTGGCGAGATCCTGCAATTTTTCCGTGTTGAGAAAGAGCAGGCCGTAACGGCGGAAGTACGGATCGGCGGAGGGCACCTCCACCGCCGACAGCACGTCGCTGCGGGTGGACAGGCGCTCCGCCAGACGTACGGCGGCGGTGTCCGACTGGTCGGGGGACGGGCTGTCCACCACCACGACGATCTGGTCGTCGGCGAAGGGGAAAGCCTGCCGGTACTCTTCCGTGTGCTGGCGGAAAGCGGTGTCCGGCGCGATCATGTCCGACGTGCTGGTGCTCATCGTCAGGTTTTCGGCGGAATACCAGCCGGCCAGGACGGACAACAGCACCCCGACCGCCAGCGTCACCCGCGGCCTTCGGCAGGACAGGGCGCCCAGGCCCCCGATCATGGCGCGGCCGAGGTCCGCCATCCGGTCCAGGACGCCTTGCTGTTCTCTCACGCTGTACGTCTCCCTTGGAAGTGTACGCAGTCTGCCAGGACAACCTTGGGCACCCAACGTACGCTACTGTATGTTACTTCCAACTAGGGAGCGAAGCGCGGCACCTCATTACCCTGATACCTCCACCATGGGGAACACCGGGGCAAAGCGGGAGCGCCGATGCAAGACCACAACGCAAGCACAACCTTGCGGGTCCAACGGGCCGAGCCGTCGGCCAAGGCCGTGGCCAAGGCCGTGAGCGACGCCGTGGCCGAGGCCACGGACGCCCTGATCCGCCGCCAGCAGGCCGACGGCCATTGGGTGTTCGAACTGGAGGCCGACGCCACCATCCCGTCCGAATATCTGCTGCTGCACCACATCCTGGACGAGATCGATCCGGAGCTGGAAGCCGGCCTTGCGGCCTTCATCCGCGGGCGGCAAGGCAAGGACGGCGGCTGGCCGCTGTTCTTCGGCGGCGCCATGGACATCAGCTGCAGCGTGAAGGCCTATTTCGCGCTGAAGGCCGCCGGCGACAGCCCCGACGCGCCGCACATGCGCCGCGCCCGCGAGGCGATCCTGGCGCGCGGCGGGGCGGCGCGCTGCAACGTCTTCACCCGCATCCTGCTGGCCCAGTTCGGGCAAATTCCCTGGCGGGCGGTGCCGGCGATGCCGGTGGAGGTGATGAACCTGCCGCCCTGGTCGCCCTTCCACATCTCCCGCATCTCCTACTGGTCGCGGACCGTGGTGGTGCCGCTGCTGGTCGTCATGGCGCACCGGCTGCGCGCCCGCAACCCGCGCGGCATCGGCATCGCGGAGCTGTTCACCGAGCCGCCGGAAGAGGTGCGCAACTGGCACAGCAACAACAGCCGCGGCGGCTGGGCCACGCTGTTCCGGGCGCTCGACGCGGCGCTGCACGCGGTGGAGCCGCGCCTGCCCGCCAACGGGCGCCAGACGGCCATCGACCGCGCCGTGCGCTTCGTGACGGAGCGGTTGAACGGGGAGGACGGGCTGGGCGCCATCTTCCCGGCGATGGTCAACGCCGTGCTGATGTTCCACTGCCTGGGCATGCCGCCCGACCATCCCGACGCGGCGACGGCGCGGCGCGCGCTGCGCGGGCTGGTGGTGCGCCAGCCGGGGCGGGTCTATTGCCAGCCCTGCCTGTCGCCGGTCTGGGACACCGCGATCATCTGCAACGCCCTGCTGGAGACCGGAAGTCCGCGGGCCCGCGCCGCGGCGCGGCGCGGGGCGGACTGGTTGATCGACCGCCAGATCCTCGACGTCGAGGGCGATTGGGCGTGGCAGCGGCCGGGGCTCGCCTCGGGCGGCTGGGCCTTTCAGTACAACAACGCCCATTACCCCGACACCGACGACACCGCCATGGTGGTGATGGCCCTGCAACGGCTGGACACCGAGCGCTATGGCGAACCGATCCGCCGCGCGCGGGACTGGATCGTCGGCATGCAGAGCCGCAACGGCGGCTGGGGCGCTTTCGACGCCGAGAACCAGCACGATTTCCTCAACCATATCCCCTTCGCCGACCACGGTGCCTTGCTCGACCCGCCGACCGCCGACGTGACGGCCCGCTGCGTCATGATGCTGGCCCGGCTGGGCGAGGGGCGCGACACCGTGCCGACCCGCCGCGGCCTGACGTTCCTGGAGCACGAGCAGGAGAGCGACGGCGCCTGGTTCGGGCGCTGGGGCACCAACTACGTCTACGGCACCTGGTCGGCGCTGGAGGCGCTGAACGCCGCCGGGGTGCCGCACGCCGCACCGGCGGTGCAGCGCGCCGCCCAGTGGCTGCTGGCGCACCAGCGCGCGGACGGCGGCTGGGGCGAGGACGGGGCCAGCTATTGGGCCGGCAACCCGCGCGGCGAGGGGGCGGTCTCCACCGCCTCGCAGACCGCCTGGGCGCTGCTCGGGCTGATGGCCGCCGGCAAGGGCAACCACCCGGCGGTCGACCGCGGCGTCGAGTATCTGCTGTCGGCCCGCGACGCCGAGGGGCTGTGGAGCGAGGAACCCTTCACCGCCGTGGGCTTCCCGCGCGTCTTCTATCTCAAGTACCATGGCTACGCGGCGAGCTTCCCGCTGTGGGCGTTGGCCCGCTACCGGGCCTTGAGAGTGTGAGGGTGGCGGCGGTCTTGGCTGCGGCGCTGACCGTGACCGTTCAGGGCGTGCGCAACGGCGACGGGCAGATCGTCCTCGCCGTCTGCGAGGAGGCGGCCTATCCGGCGGGGCGTTGCGCCTTCCGGGTCACCGCCCCGGCGGCGGAGGGTTCGGTGCGCGTCGCCGTGCCCGACGTGCCGCCGGGGATCTACGCGTTGCGCGTCTACCACGACGAGAACGGCAACGGGCAGTTGGACCGCAACCTTCTCGGCTTGCCGTGGGAGGGCTTCGGCTTCGGCAATGACGCCCCGGTGTCCCTGGCGCCGCCGAACTTCCGCGACGCCGCGGTGACGGTGGGGGACGATGGCGTGGAAACGGCGTTGACGCTGCGTTACTGGATGTCGCCTTAGGGAGGCGTGATGGCCGCCGCGATCCTCACCGGCATGGCGCTTGAAGCCCGTTTGGCCCGGCGCAGCGGGCTGCCCGTCGCCTGTGCCACGGGAGGCGCCGCCGCCGCGGTGGCGGCGCATCGGTTGCTGGAGAGCGGGGCTTGCGGGATCGTCAGCTTCGGCATCGCGGGCGGCTTGGCGCCCGACCTGAGGCCCGGTTCACTGGTTCTGGCGACAGCCGTCGTCGATGAGGACGGCGCTGTCTTCGAGGTTTGCCAGTCCTGGTGGGATCGCCTGCACGGCGCCTTGCCGCAGGCGCGCTCCGCGTTGGTGGCCGGCGCCCGCATGCCCGCGGCGACGGTCGGGGACAAGGCGCGACTGCGTGCGCTGACCGGCTCGGCGGCGGTCGATCTGGAGAGCCTTGCCGTCGCGCGGGCCTGTCAAGCCTGGGGGCGGCCCTTCGCCGTGCTGCGCGCGGTCGCCGACCCGGCGTGGCGGGCACTGCCCGCGGCGGCGTTGGCCGGGCTGGATAGATCTGGGCGCATCACCCCCGGCGCCGTGCTGGCACGGCTGATCGCCGACCCCCGCGACGTCGTCGCGCTGGGCCGGCTGGCCTGGGACCTGGGCCGCGCCCTGGCATCACTGCGCAGGGCCACCCAAGCCATTCCGGCGAATTCACTCGGCGGCGGTCCGTTCGGCCTCGATCCGGCGGAGCGTGTCCGCGACGTGGCGTGAGAAGACCTCCTCCGCCGGGCGCTGACGGTCCAGCGGGATCTCCGGCGCCATTGGTCCCTCCGTGCGCGGCCCGCGCAGGCTGACCGCCAGCGCCGACAGGGGATTGCGCAGCGTGTCCTCCACCGCGGTCGGCTCATAGCCGCTGTGGACCATGCAATCGGCGCATTTCTCGTAATTACCGGTGCCGTAGGCGTCCCAGTCCGTTTCCTCCATCAGCGCCTTGAAGGTCGGGGCGTAGCCCTCGCCCAGCAGGTAGCAGGGGCGCTGCCAACCGAAGACGTTGCGCGTCGGGTTGCCCCATGGCGAGCAGCGGTAGCTGCGGTTGCCAGCCAGGAAGTCCAGGAACAGGGACGATTGCGAGAAGCGCCAGTTGCGGCCGCGCCCCCGCGCGAAGACGTCGCGGAACAGCTCCTTGGTCTTGCGGCGGTTCAGGAAATGCTCCTGGTCCGGCGCGCGTTCATAGGCGTAGCCGGGCGACACGGTGACGGCGTCGATGCCGGCGGCCATCGCCTCGTCGAAGAAGGCGGCGACCTTCTCCGGCTCCGCCCCGTCGAAAAGGGTGCAGTTGATGTTGACGCGGAAGCCGCGCGCCTTGGCGGCGCGGATCGCCGCGACGGCGCGGTCGTAGACGCCCGGCTGGCAGACCGCCTTGTCATGCTCCTCTCGCCCGCCGTCGAGATGGACCGACCAAGTGAAGAAGGGGCTGGGGGTGAAGCGATCGAGTCGCTTCTCCATCAGCAGGGCGTTGGTGCAGAGATAGACGAACTTGCGCCGCGCCACGATGCCGGCGGCGATGGTGTGGATCTCGGGGTGCAGCAGCGGCTCGCCCCCGGCGATGGAAACCACCGGGGCGCCGCATTCGTCCACCGCCTCCAGGGCTTCCTCCACCGACAGGCGACGGCGCAGGATCGGGTCGGGATAGTCGATCTTGCCGCAGCCGGCGCAGGCGAGGTTGCAGCGGAACAGCGGCTCCATCATCAGCACCAGCGGGAAGCGCCGGTTGCCCTTGAGCCGCTGGCGCAGCACATAGGCGCCGACCAGCGCCGCCTGGATCGCGGGAACGGCCATGGTTATGCCCTTCCCGAACCGTGATGGCCCGAACCGTGATGGATCGCCGTCCGGTGAATCCCCGTCATGCGCTTATCCCTGGAATTGTGGTGCGCTCCAGTTTGGAGCGTCCGGGGACGCACGGCAGGTAGGTTACTGTATGATACTTGCCGTGGTCCGGCGGGCAGCGATGGTTTGGGGGACGTACAGGGGGCACGTACGCCCTTTCGGTGCGGGAATTCGGCTTGGCGGTCAAGGCTGCGGAGGCTTGCGTCTGCTCCGCGTGGCTTTGGCCTTCTGACTTTTGGCTTGCGACTGGGCAAGGTGCTTCAACTCCTCGTACCGCTCCAGAAAGAGCGCGTAGGCCCGGTCCGGGCCGACCGGGACGATCCTGTCCGGGTGGGGAGCCGGCAGATGCCCCCAATCCAGCCAGGCGGGCGGCAGGAGGTCGCGCAGTTCCGTCGCCATGCAGACGAGGTCGGCCTGCTTGATGGCTGGCGCCTCGTCATCGAAGCCGAACCAGCGGCGGAGCGCGTCCTTGACCGGATGAAGCCGCTGTTTGACGTAGTCGCGGTCCAGCATCACCTTGACCGGCGACGGCCAGTCGCCGAGGAACTCCTCGCAGTCGTGCATCAGCGCCGAGTAGGCCAGGGGCGGCGGCACCAGACGCGACACCATCACCGAATGCTCGGCGACCGAATACCAGGGCCGGGCGGCGCCGCCCCAGCGCGGCTGGGAGGACAGGCATTGGGCGATGTCCTCGATGGGCATATCTGTGGCGTCCGGCGTCAGCAGATCAAGGACGAAGCCGGACGGCATCAGGATGGCGGTGCGTCCGTCCGGCCTTTTGAGAAGATCGAGTTGCATGGTTTGATGACTGTTCCAAAACCGCGGGCCGGGTGCGGGGCCGCTTCCAAGGGCTTGCCCCAGCCGTCGACCCCACCCATTGGCCTGATCGTTGGCCGGAAGGGGTTTAGCAGATCGCGGACGGTGCGGACAACGCACCCCGGTGGAGGGCCGGCATTGACCGCAGCGGTCCGCTGCGCATCCGTCCCCAAGGTTGCAGAAATTACAAATTTTGCATCATTTACAGACTTTTCCGGTCGCCGACGGGGATGTAACGTATGCCTGCATTTTTCCAATGCAACGACACGGATAAGGATGGCCGCGCCGATGCTGAACGAACCTGCGAAGGATGGGGTGCTGAACCGCAGCATCAATGATCTGCGCGTCCTCCTGATCGAAGACGACGACTTCACCCGCCGGCTGATGAGCCGCCTGCTGCAGGATTTGAAGGTCCGCCAAGTGTGGGAAGCGTCGGATGGCGTGTCGGCGCTGGCCATCCTGCGCGATCACCCGGAAAAGGTGGACCTCGCCATCTGCGACCTGGAAATGCCGCGGATGAGCGGGCTGGATCTGCTGCACGCCCTGCGGACGGCCACGGGCAATCCGCTGGCCGACCTTCCGGTGATCGTGCTGACCGCCCACCGCGAGGCGGACACCGTCAAGCGGGCCATCGCCTACGGCATCTCCGGCTATCTGGTGAAGCCGGTGTCGAAGGCCGACCTCGTGAAGAGGCTGACCTTCGTCCTTCAGAAAGGCCGCTGAGAGAACTTTCCCAATCATAACGAGTGGCCGGTCGGAAACCGAGTTATTCGGCGCAGTAATTATTTGGCGCAGTCAGGCGTTGCGGGAACGGATGGGAGGGGACACCTTCCTTCCGAAGACCCCTCTGAGCGGAGACGCCGTGCCATGCCGGGGACCGTCCGGCCCATCCCAGCTCCGCTGCGGATCGCCTCGAATCCCATCGTGGACCGCCGCGAGGAGTTGGCGCGCGCCGTCGTCGCCATCCAGTTCGAGCGCTGGCCGGCGCTCTATGCCCGCTACGGCGAGGCCGGCCGGGAGCGCTGCGTCGAGGATGTCGGCTTCCACCTTCTGTATCTGGCGGAGGCAGTGGCGAGCGACAGCCCGGCGCTGTTCCGCGAGTATGTGGCCTGGGTCAAGATCCTCTTCGCCGGAATCGGCATTCCGGACGAGGAACTGGGTGAAAGCCTGGAGATCCTCCGCGACGTGGTGGCCGCCCGGGTCGATCCCGCCACGGCGACGCGCATGCACGCCTGCGTGGGGGAGGGTCTGTCGGTGCTGCCCGGCCTGCCGCGGGAGGCGCCGCCTTTCGTCCGGTCGGACGCGCCGCTCGGCGTGCTCGCGCGCACCTATATGGACGCGCTGCTGGCTGGTGACCGGCGCCGGGCGGCGGCGCTGGTGACGGAGGCCACGACCATCGGGGCGACGGTGCCCGACCTCTACCTGCATGTGTTCCAACCGGCCCTGCGCGAGATCGGGCGGCTGTGGCAGAGCCGGGCGATCACCGTGGCGCACGAGCATTTCGCCACTGCCGCCACCCAGGCGATCATGGGCCAACTCTACCCGACGATCTTCGCCGCCGAGCGGCGCGGCTTGTCCATGGTCGCCACCTGCGTCAGCGGGGAGCAGCACGAAATCGGCATCCGCATGGTCGCCGACTTCTTCGAGATGGCCGGCTGGGACAGCCATTATCTCGGCGCCAACACGCCTGCGACCAGCATCATCCACGCGCTGCGGGAGCGGAACGCCCAGATTCTGGCGGTATCGGCCACCATCACCGCCCATGTCGGGCGGGTCGCCGCCCTCATCGCCGCGGTGCGCGCCGCGCCATGGGAGCGGCCGCCGCAGGTGCTGGTCGGCGGCTATCCCTTCAACCTCGTCCCGGAATTGTGGCGGACGGTCGGCGCCGATGCCTTCGCCCCCGGCGCGCAGGAGGCCGTCGCCATCGCGGAGCGGCTGATCGGTCCCGCAGCCCCGGACCGCGCCGCCGGTGTTGCCTGATGAGCATGGCGTGAAGGAGGGGACATGGACGGGCTGGTCCTGACCTGCGACCACGACGGGCGGCTGCGCGCCTTGCACCGGTTGGGCGCCGGACTGCCGGGATTGACGGGAAAGCCCGGCACGCCCTTTCCGGCCCTGTTCGGCCCGGACGCGGTGGCGGGCGCGCTGGATCTGTTCAGCGGCCTGCGGAAGTCGGGCCGGACGCTCGACCATCCCGTGCCCAGCCGACTCGACCCCGGCGGGGTGCTCCATGTCAGCGGGCTCAGCGACGCGGAGGGCATGGTGTTGGCCGTGGCGCCGGCTCCCGGCGGGCTCCCGGCCCTGATGGACGCGCTGGACGCGCTCAATCCGCGGCTGGCCCGGCGGTTCGCCCCCCTCGGGTCGGCGGTTGCGAAGCCGGAGCTTCCCAGCGCGGACGCGCTGTTCGACGAGATGACCCTTCTCAACAACGACCTCGCCAACGCCCAGCGGGCGCTCGCCAAGGCCAACGCCGAGCTGGCCGCCAGCAACGAGCAGAAGAACCGGCTGATGGGCATGCTGGCCCACGATCTGCGCACGCCGCTCCAGGTCGTCGCCGGCTTCGCGGAGTTGTTGGAGCAGCGGTTGGACGGGCGGTTGGATCCGACGGAGCGCGCCTGCCTGGAGCGCATCCGGGAAACCAGCCTGTCCATGCGCCACATGGTGGAGGATGCGCTGTCCCTGGCGGCGCTTCAGGCGGGGCGGCTGCGGCTGGCGCGGCGACCATCCGATCTGGCGGCGCTGGTGAGTCGGAACGTCTCGATGAACCGCGTGTTGGCCGAGGGCAAGTCCATCACCATCGAGCTGTCCGTGCCCGAACACCCGCTGCCCTTGGCCGACATCGACCCGGCCAAGCTGGATCAGCTTCTCAACAACCTTCTGTCGAACGCCATCAAATACTCCGACCGTGGCGGACGGGTCGGCGTCGCCCTGGGCGAGGCCCCGAGCGAAGGCGGCGGCTGGGCGCGCATCCGCGTGTCCGACGACGGGCGGGGCATTCCTCCGGCCGAGCTGGCGCAGCTGTTCCAGCCCTTCACCCGCACCGGCCGGCTGGGCACGGAAGGGGAAGGGACGGTCGGCCTCGGCCTGCACATCTGCCGGTCCATCGCGGAGGGGCATGGCGGCCGCATCACCGCCGATTCGGCGCCGGGGCGCGGCTCGACCTTCACCGTGGAGTTGCCATTGGTGGCATCATCCCCTTGAGAAACGGCACATTCCACGGATGGGGTGGCGCACCGACCGGCGATGCTGTAAAAGGACCCCCTACGATGTTGCGACGCGAAAGGTCCATGGGTTTACCCTTCCGCCGTTTCGGGCGGCCTCCGTGGGGAGCGCCGTGAGCGACGGCCGACCTCCCGACACGTCCCCGGACCGTCAGGCTCCTGAGGACGTTGACCGCGGCGACGCCGCGCCCACCGGCTTCCCGCCGGTGAACCCCGCTTCGGCGGTGCTGGACGATTTCCTGAACCACGACCATGGCGCGCGGATCGCGCTGGGCGACCTCGTGGGCATTCTGGGCGACCGCGCCTTCGGCGCCCTGCTTCTGATCCTGTCCATTCCGAACATCCTGCCGGTGCCGGGCCTGTCCACGGCGACGGGCCTGCCGATGCTGCTGATCGGCGCCCAGATCGCCGCCGGGCGCGACCGCCCCTGGCTGCCGCGCCGGCTGGCCGCCCTCACGCTCGACCGGGACGCCTTCCTGCGCGTGATCGCGAAGGCGAAGCCGCACGTCGACCGGCTGGAGCGGCATCTGCGCCCGCGTCTGCCGGCGATGACCGCCCCCACGGCAGAACGGCTGCTCGGCGTGGCCGTGATGATCCTGGCCGGAATCCTGGCCCTCCCCATCGTCTTCGGCAACCAGCCGCCGGCGCTGGCCATTGCGCTGATCGCGCTGGGGCTGATCGAGAAGGATGGGGCCTTCGTCATCGCCGGCCTGATCGCCGGGCTGATCGCCATCGTCATCGTCGCCGCCATCCTGTTCGGTTTCGGGCAGGCCGGCATTCTGATCTTCGACAAACTGTCTTCATAAAAGGGAGCGCCCGCGGGCTCGACGCCATGATTTGGGAAGTACTGGTCATCATATTGCTGATCCTGCTGAACGCCTTTTTCGCGATGTCGGAAATGGCGCTGGTGTCGTCGCGACGCGCGCGGCTTCAGCAGATGGCCGAGGAAACACGCAGCAAGGGCGCCCGCGCCGCGCTGAAACTGTCGGAGGACCCCGGCAATTTCCTCTCCACCGTGCAGGTCGGCATCACGCTGATCGGCATCATCGCCGGTGCCTACGGCGGTGCGACCCTGGCCGACCGGCTGGGCACGGTCCTCGACGCCAACGTCGCCTGGATCGCCCCCTACGGGCAGCAGGTCGGCTTCGCGCTGGTCGTCGCCGCGATCACCTACCTGTCGCTGATCGTCGGCGAACTGGTGCCCAAGCGCATGGCGCTGGTGAACGCGGAGCGCATCGCCGCCGGCGTGGCCGGCCCGATGAGCGTCCTGTCGCGCGTCGCCATGCCGCTGGTCTGGCTGCTCGGCGTCTCGACCGAGGGCTTGATGAAGCTGCTGCGCCTGCCCACCGCGCGCGAGCAGACCGTCACCGAGGAGGAGGTCAAGAGCCTCATCAAGGAGGGCACCCAGAGCGGCGTCTTCGAGCCCGCCGAGCGGCAGATGATCGAGGGCGTGTTCCGGCTGTCCGACCGCACCGCGCGGTCGATCATGACGCCGCGCCCGGACCTCGTGTGGATCGACCTCGACGACCCGCCCGACGCCATCGCCAAGGAGATCCAGGCCAGCGGCTATTCCCGCTTCCTGGTCTGCCGCGGCGACGTGGACGAGGTGCAGGGCATCGTGTCCAGCAAGGCGCTGCTCAACCAGGCGCTCCAGGGACGCAGCTTCGACCTGCGCGAGGCCATGGTGGAGCCGCTGATCGTCCATGACGGCACCCCCGTCCTGCGGCTGCTGGAGCTGTTCAAGCAGGCCAGCATCCACATGGCCGTGGTGGTGGACGAGTATGGCAGCGTCGAGGGCATCGCCACCGTCACCGACATCATGGAGGCCATCGCCGGCGAGATGCCCGAACAGGGGCAGGAAGGCGACGGATTCGCGGTCCAGCGCGACGACGGCTCGTGGCTGGTGGACGGCATGACCCCGGTGGAGGAGGTGGAGTCGCTGGTCGGCGTGAAGGGCTTGAAGGGCGAGGGCGACTATCACACCATCGCCGGCTTCATGCTGGACCGGCTGGGCCATGTGCCCACCGCCGCGGAGCATTTCCACTGGAACGGCCTGCGCTTCGAGGTCGTCGACATGGACGGCCGGCGCATCGACAAGGTGCTGATCCAGGAGAACGGCGAGATTTCGGAGGGCTGAGAAAGCGCTCCGAAGAGCGGTATCACAACTCGGTGACGCCGCTCTTCGGGATACGGACCTCGCGGTGGACCGACATGCTGAGCAGAAGCCCCACGCCGATCATCAGCGTCATCATCGCCGACCCGCCGTAGGACACCAGCGGCAGCGGGATGCCCACCACCGGGATCAGGCCGGTCACCATCGACACGTTGACCATCACGTAGAGGAAGAACTGCGCGGTCATGCCGACCGCCACCAGCCGGGCGAACTGGCTGCGGCAGCTCAGCGCGATGACCACGCCGTAGATGAACAGCATCAGGTACAGCGCCAGCAGGATCAGCGCGCCGACCATCCCGAACTCCTCCGCCAGCACCACGAAGATGAAGTCGGTGTGCTTCTCCGGCAGGAACATCAATTGGCTCTGCGAGCCGGACATGAAGCCCTTGCCGAACAGCCCGCCCGACCCCAGGGCGATCTTCGACTGGAGGATGTTGTAGCCGGCGCCGAGCGGGTCGGTTTCCGGGTCGAGGAAGGTGTAGACGCGCTGCTTCTGGTAATCGTGCAGGAATTCCCAGGCGACGGGAATCACCGCCAGCCCCCCGCCGATGACCAACAGGAACTTCCAGATCCGCACACCCGCGGCGAAGAAGACGGCGCCGCTGCCCATGATCAGCAGGAGCGAAGTGCCCAAATTCGGCTGCATCAGCACCAGGGCCACCGGGATGAAGACCAGCAGCAAGGGCGGGATCAGCAGCAGCGGGCGGCCGATCTGGTCCAGCGAGATGCCGTGGAAGTAGCGGGCCAGCGCCAGGGTCAGCGCCGGCTTCATCAGCTCCGACGGTTGGAGCTGGAAGAATCCCAGGTCGATCCAGCGCTGGGCGCCCATGCCGATGCGGCCCATCAACTCCACCGCCACCAGCAGGCAGAGCACGATCAGGAAGATGGCGTAGGCCGACTTCATGAGATGCCGCACGTCGACCAGCGCGATGATCAGCATCAAGACGAGGCCGGGGACGGCGCGGACGAGCTGCGGTTGCGCCCAGGGTTTCCAGTTGCCGCCGGCGGCCGAGTAGAGAAGGGCCACCCCGACCGACGTGATGATGCAGACCAGGAGCACCAGCCCCCAGTTGATCATGCGGAACTTGCTGCCGAGCGTCAGTTCCGGGCGCTGCGGGGCAAGCCCGCCCGACCCGTGGTTCGAAAGGACCGCGACCATGAGGAAACGTTCGTTGTGTCCGGGGGCGTCCGTGCCGGAAGGGCAAGCGGCGGCGCCTTGCGCGGCGGATACTGCACCAGCGCCGCCCTCCGGTAAAGCCGCCCGGTCCCGCCGCCTTAAAACTGCTTCAGAAGCCGGTCAGAACTGCTTCAGCAGGCGGTCGATGTACTCGCGCTCCATCTGCGGCCGGCCGTACTGGCCGGAGCGGCGGCGCAGCTCGTCGAGGATTTCGCGGGCGCGCTGGAGTTCGGCTTCCTCGGGGATCTTCACGTCCTCGTTGTTGTAGTTGCCGAAGCCGGAGGGGCGGCGGCCCAGCGGGTCGCGGTTGCGGCCCTGGCCCTGGCGCTGCTGCGCCTGTCCGGGCTGCTGCCCGCTCATCGCCGGACCCTGCTGGCCCATCATCTGCTGCATCATCTGCTCGGCCATTGCCTGCATGCCCTGCTGAAGCTCGTCCATCGCCTGGGTCTGCGGCGGAACGGCGGAGCCGGGCTGCCCCTGCTGGAGCGCCTGGCCCGCGTCGCGCATCGCCCGTTCGGCACGGCCGAGCGGGCGCGGGATCTCGCCGCCCTGCTGCTCGCCCATGCGGCGCATCAGCTCGCCGAGCTGGCGGCGCAGCGCCTCCTGCTGTTCGGCCTGTTGCTGCATCAGCGGGCTGCCGGATTGACCCTGCTGCCCTTGCTGCCCCTGCTGAGGCCGACCCTGGCGGTTGCGCGGTCCCTGCTGCTGGCCCTGCTGCCCGTCCTGCCGGCCCATCTGCTCCTGCGACTGGCGGAAGGTCTGGTCGAGCAGCTGCTGCTGCCGCTGCGTCAGCTCCTGAAGCTCGCGCATCATCTGCGCCGCCTCGTTCTGGCCCTGCTGCTGCATCTGGGCCATGGCGCCGTTGCGCATGTTCTCCATCATCTGCTGGAGCTGGGACAGCATCTGCCGCGCGGCGTCGCGGGCGCCGGTCTCGGCCATCTGCCGCATCTGCTCCATCATGCGCTGAAGGTCCTGGCGGTCCATCATCTGGTCGGCCATTTCCGGCGGAACCATGGGAATTTGCTCGCCGCGCTCCAGCGCCTCGCGCATCTGCTGCTCCATGGCGTCGAGGAACTTGTCGAGCGCCGCTTGAAGCTCGTCCATCAGCTTCTTCAGCTCCTGGTCGTCGGCGCCGCGTTCCAGCGCCTCGGCGAGACGGCTCTCGGCGTCGCGCAGGTCGCGCTCGGCGAGCGACAGCCCGCCGTCCTCGATGCGCAGCGCGGTTTCCCACAGAAGCTGCTGGACGGCGGGGACGGAGGCCGCTTCCTCGTCGAGCAGCAGGCGATTCACCGCGGTGCGCATCGCCAGGAAGGCCACCAGATCGCCGCCGAACTGGCTGGGTCTGGACGAGATATCGGCCAGCGCGCGCGCCACCTCGATGCGGAGCTGCTGGGGTCGCAGGGTCAGCTTCTTGCGCTCTTCCACGATGGCGCGGGCGACCGGGTGGTTGAAGACGCGCTCCGGCAGGACCATCGCCACGTCCTCCGTGCTGCCGGTCTGGCCGGCGCCGTCGAGGGCGGTCAGGCGGATGGTGACGTTCAGCCCGGCCCAGGGATGGGCGGTCAGGTCGTGGAAGCCGGCGTTGCGCGCCTCGCGCGGGCGGACGCCGGGCAGGGCCAGAGGCAGCTCCAGCGGGCTGCGGTCGAGCGCCGGGGCCTCGCCCTCCGGCAGGGCCAGCCGCACGACGGCCTTGGCCTCGGCCAGCCCGTAGTCGTCCTGCGCGGTGTAGTCCAGCCGCAGCGCGCCGCGCTCCCCCTTGGCCGGGGGGCTGGCGTAGGCGATGGTCGGCGGGTTGTCTGGGATGATCCGCACGTTCCAGCCGCCCAGCAGGTTGGCCCCTTGGGTCACGGCGATGCGGGCGCCGTCCTCGATGGGCTGCTGGATCTGGAAGGTGGACGAGTCCACCGCTTCGAAAGCGGTGGTCTTGCTGCCGGCTTCCAGCGACGGGGTGCCGCCGCCGCCGCTGACGCGGGCCAGCACGAGGCTGCCCTTGGGGACCGGTACGGGGTCGGCGAGGCTCGGCGTGTGGGCGGGGTTGGCCGATTTCAGGAAGACCGGCGGCAGGCCGGTGTATTCCGGCGGCGTCACCCACAGGTCGAGCGTCGCGACCGACGCCGTGGCCGGTCCACCGAAATGCGGGGTGACCGCGGCGGCCAGCCGCGGCTTCCAGTCGCCCCAGGTCGCCCCGCCCGCGGCGATCAGCACGAGCGCCACCAGCGCGCGCAGGGCGTAACGGTCCCGGGCGGCGAGGCCGTCGGACGGCGGCATGGCGACGCGCAGCCGCCGCATGGCGGCGCGCACCCGCTCTTGGTGCAGGCGCCACAGCTCCGCGGCGACGGGGTCATTGCCGGCGGGCGTGTCGCGCAGGGCGTGGAGGGGGCGGTGGGGCAGGCCGCTGTCGCGCTCCAGCCGGCGGCGGGCGGCGTCCTCATCCGGCAGGCGGAAGGCGCGCAGCCCGCGCCACCCCGTCCAGCCAATGGCGGCGACGAAGAGCAGCAGGACCAGGGCGTGCAGCCAGCCCGGCAACAGCAGGAAGACGTTCAGCAGGGCCAGGGCGAGGAAGGCCCCGGCGATGGTGATGGGCGCCCAGAGCGCCGGCCACAGCCGTTCCCAGAGCAGGGCGGCGCGGGCCTGCCCCATGCGGAGGCGGGGCTCCCGCGGGGCGGGTGCGGGGGGTGCCTCCTTGCGCAGGGGGAACCGGAACCCGTCCTTGCTGTCGCTCATGCCGCTCTCCCGTCAGGTCAGGCACCGGGCGGGAGGAGAAACCGCCGCCGGAACATCGTCAGGATATAGGCTCGGCCGCGCCGTCTGTCGCGGTCCGGCATGCCGGTTCGTTACCGAAACATCGGGCCATGTCCAAAATATGGCGGGGTCCAAAATATGGCGGGCCGATGGAAGGCACAGGGTGCGGCGCCCCTCTTGTCTCAGGGCCGTCCGAATTCACGACGGTGGACGGTGGGTCGTTCTCCAGAAGGCGAGGCGCATCGCGCCCGTCCAACTGCACCCGATCAGGAGCGGCCCCATGCCAAGCCCCAAGACCTTCTCGACTGCGAATGCCACCGGGGAGCGATACACGCTCGACCCCGCCAAGGCTGGCCATGTCCTTGTCTATCGGTTCGCCGACAAGGCCAAGGCGACCGACTGGAGGTCGCGCCGCCGGAACACCGTCGGCGGCGGCTTCGCCAAACCCAGCGATTCGGTGTTGAACGACTGGGCGCTCAAGCAAAGCTCGTACGGCAGCCAGTCGGAGAACGCGAACGACAACCCCTTCCTGTCCGTCGCCACGGATTACGAAGCCCTCTATGGCCGGGCCGAGGGCTGGGTGAAGAAGATCCTCGAGACGGCGCCCGATCTGGGGGTTTTCTCGGTACCTTACGACAAGCTCTATCGGCCGTCGCCGACCAAGCCGTTGTCGAAGGAGGAAACCGAGTGGCTGTACTATGACGGGGACGCCGAACTCGTGTCCTACCTGAAGACGTGGGCGGTCAATCCCTACAAGAAATAGACGGCGCCCGGTCCGAAGGTTCTGAGCGCCGGGCTTCCGCGGCCCGGCCCTCAGGCCGTCGGGGCCGCCGCGCCGGAACTCCCGCCCCGCCCGTCCAGCCATTCGCCGAACCATTTGTCCATGACCAGGATATGGCCGCAGAGCCACATCTCGACGTAGCTCTGGAGGAACTGGACCTCCTCCGGATCGCGCGCGCCGGAATCGGATTGCCGGCGGACGAAGTCGGCGAAGGTGTCGTGCATCGTCTTGTGCTTGGTGTAGTCGGGGTAGCCGACCGCGTGCATCAACCCTTCCTCGCGGCGGAAATGATAGGCCGAATAATCGGCCAGCTCGCGCAGGAAGCGGTTCGCGGACTCGCGGGTTTCGCCGGCGGCGATGGCTGCGCTGAACTGGTTGAACAGCTGGAACAGGCGCTGGTGGTCTCCGTCCACTGCGCTCTGTCCAATGGCATAGGCCGCGTCCCACTCCATGATGTTCCCCGCCCGTTTCTCGAACGGGGAATCATACGCCTTACGGGTGATTCTGTGCAGCGGTTATTGCAGGCCGGCAACCGTCGCGGCTCAGTCCTTCAGCCAGTCCGGCACGCGGTCCAGCGCCAGCAGCTCCTCCACTGACACGCGCGGCCGGATGACGGAGAACCGGTCGCCGTTCACCAGCACCTCCGGGATCAGCGGGCGGGTGTTGTAGGTGGAGGACATGACCGCGCCGTAGGCCCCCGCCGACAGGATCGCCACCAGCTCGTCCGGCGCCATCGCCGGCAGCGCGCGCTGGAGCGCGAAGGTGTCGCCGCTCTCGCAGACCGGACCGACGACGTCGTAGGGCTCGGTGGCGGCGCCCCTGGCGGGCTCGGTCACTGGGACGATGCCGTGATAGGCCTCGTAGAGGGTGGGGCGGATCAGGTCGTTCATCGCCGCGTCGATGATGACGAAGCGGCGGTGCAGCCCCTGCTTCAGGTAGATCACCCGCGACACCAGGACGCCGGCGTTGCCGACCAGCGAGCGGCCCGGCTCCAGCGAGATGCGGCAGCCGAGGTTGCCGGTGATCGACTTCACCATGGCGGCGTAGTCGGCGATGTCCGGCGGCGCCTCGTGCTTGTAGACGATGCCCAGCCCACCGCCGAGGTCGAGGCGGGTGATGTCGTGCCCGTCCTCGCGCAGGACGTGGAGCAGCGCCGCAACCCGCTCGTAGGCGGCGCGGAAGGGGGCGAGGTCGGTCAGCTGCGACCCGATGTGGACGGCGATGGCCACCGGCTTGATGCCCGGCAGCCTGGCGGCCTGGGCGTAGACCTCCCGCGCGTGGTCGTAATCGACGCCGAACTTGTTCTCCTTCTTGCCCGTCGCGATCTTGGCGTGGGTCTTGGCGTCCACGTCCGGATTCACGCGGAAGGCGATGGGCGCGGTGACGCCCAGGCTGACCGCCACCTCCGACAGGGCCTCCACCTCCGGGATGGATTCCACGTTGATCTGGTGGATTCCGGCCTCCAGCGCGGCGCGCATCTCCTCGCGCGTCTTGCCGACCCCGGAGAAGATGATCTTGGCCGCCGGGATGCCGCCGGCCAGCGCGCGCCGCATCTCGCCCCCCGACACCACGTCGGCGCCGGCGCCAAGCCGGGCGAAGGCGCGGATGACCGCGAGGTTGGAGTTGGCCTTCACCGCGTAGCAGACGTCGGCGTCCTGCCCCGCGAAGGCCCCGGCATAGGCGCTGTAATGCGCCTCCAGCGCCGCCGTGGAGTAGCAGTAGAAGGGCGTGCCGACCTCCGCCGCGATGGTGGACAGCGGCACGGACTCGGCGTGCATCACGCCGTTGCGGTAGGCGAAGGCGCTCATGGGAAGCGGGCTCCGGAGGACGGCTGACCGGGCTTGGGGTCGGTCTTCGGGTTCGGGTAGGTGCCGGGGAACGTGTCGGCTTCCTTGCCCTGCGGGGGATCGACGAAGCTCGGCTTCTTGCCGCAGCCGGCCAGCGTCAGCGCGACGGCAGCGGTCGCCAGGATCAGCAGCGGGCGCCTCACAGGAAGCGCTCCCGCGCCGCCGCGACGGCCTCGCGCACGCGGACGGGGGAAGCGCCGCCGAAGCTGCGCCGGCTGTCCAGCGACGCCTCGATGCTCAGCGCCGGGAAGACGGATTCGGTGATGCGCGGCTCGATGGCCTGCAACTCCTCCAGCGTCAGGGCGGTCAGCCCGACGCGCTTGTCCTCCGCCGCCTTCACGGCGCGCCCGGTGATGTGGTGCGCCTCGCGGAAGGGGATGTCCAGCTCCCGCACCAGCCAGTCGGCGAGGTCGGTGGCGTTGAGGAAGCCGCGGTCGGTCGCCTCGCGCAGCGCCGGCACGTTCGGCTGCATGTCGCGCACCATGCCCTCCATGGCGGCGATGCACAGCGCCAGCGTGTCGTCGGCCTCGAAGACCGGCTCCTTGTCTTCCTGCATGTCCTTGGAATAGGCCAGCGGCAGGCCCTTCATGGCGACCAGCAGGCTGTTCAGGCTGCCGATGACCCGCCCGGCCTTGGCGCGCACCAGCTCCGCCGCGTCCGGGTTCTTCTTCTGCGGCATGATCGAGGAGCCGGTGGTGAAGGCGTCCGTCAGCTTGATGAAGCGGAACTGGGCCGAGCACCACAGCACGATCTCCTCCGCGAAGCGGGAGAGGTGCATGCCGCAGATGCTCGCGGCGGCCAGATACTCCAGCGCGAAGTCGCGGTCGGACACGGCGTCCAGCGAGTTTGCGGTGGGCCGGTCGAAGCCCAGGGCCTCCGCCGTCATGAAGCGGTCGATGGGGTAGGGCGTGCCGGCCAGCGCGGCGGAGCCGAGCGGGCACTCGTTCAGCCGGGCGCGGGCGTCGCGCAAGCGGCCGCGGTCGCGCCCGAACATCTCCACATAGGCCAGCAGATGGTGGCCGAAGCTGACCGGCTGGGCGGCCTGGAGGTGGGTGAAGCCCGGCATCACCGTGTCGGTGTGCTTCTCCGCCAGATCGATGAGGGCGGCCTGGAGCGCCGTCAGCCCCTGGTCGGCGCGGTCGAGCGCGTCGCGCACCCACAGCTTGAAGTCGGTTGCCACCTGATCGTTGCGCGACCGCCCGGTGTGCAGGCGCTTGGCGGGTTCGCCGATCAGCTCGGCGAGCCGGGCCTCCACGTTCATGTGGATGTCCTCCAGTTCCACCTTGAAGGTGAAGGCTCCGGAGTCGATCTCTTCCTTGACCCGGTCCAGCCCTTCGCGGATGGCATCGGCGTCGGCCTGGGTTATGATGCCCTGGCGCGCCAGCATGGCGGCGTGGGCCTTCGACCCGGCGATGTCCTGGTCGGCCAGCCGCTTGTCGAAGCCGATGGAGGCGTTGATCCTCTCCATGATGGCGGCGGGACCGCGGGCGAAGCGGCCGCCCCACATCTGGCTGGCGGCCGGGGCCGAGCGGTCCTGGGCGGTGCGGTCTTGATGGTTCGGCTTGGGCTGTTCGGCGCTCATGGCGGACACAATACGGGTGGGAGGACGGGAAGCGTGAGTATGCGGACTTTGGCGGCCACCGCAATCTTTTGTGTGACGCTGGGCGGTGCCGGGCTGTGGATGGCGCTGGCCGGACCGGCGGCCCCGCCGCCCCCCGCCGTGCTGACGCTGGACCAGCCCGCCACCGGCGCGACGGCGGTGGGGCTGGACAAGTTCCGCTACATGGAGCCGCTGACGCCGGTGCCGGAACTGCCCTTCCTCGACGGGGAGGGGCGCCGGGTCGACCTGTCGGAGTTCAAGGACCGTCTGGTCCTGCTGAACCTCTGGGCGACATGGTGCGCGCCCTGCGTGAAGGAGATGCCGGCGCTCGACCGCCTCCAGGCGCAGTTGGGCGGGCCGGGCTTCCAGGTGGTGGCGCTGTCGGTGGACCGCGGCGGCAAGGATCAGGTGCAGCCCTTCTACCAGCGGACCGGCGTGAAGAACCTCGACCTCTATCTCGACCCGTCGAGCGCCTCCATGCAGACGCTGAAGCTGCGCGGCCTGCCGACCACCCTGCTGGTTGACCAGGAAGGGCGCGAGCTTGGCCGCATCGAAGGCGCGGTGGAATGGGATTCGCCGGAAGTCATCGCCTTTCTGCGCAAGCACATGGGCCACGGCGGCGGTCCCAACCGCGACAGCCGCAGCGGCGTGGTGAAGACGGGCGGGTGATGCGCCTGAAGTCCCTTCTCCCCTCCGGGGAGAAGGTCAGGATGAGGGGGCGGCCGCAGGCCGACAACAGAGTCACTTTGCAGAGCGCGGACGTCCATGCGGGCGCCCCCTCACCCAAACCCTCTCCCCGGAGGGGCGAGGGAATTCATGTCACTCCGACGATCCCGACGTTCCAGGCGGGGCGTCGCCCGGCGGCGCCTGGGTCTGCGGCGGGGCCGGGCCGCGCGCCAATTCGGCCATGATGCCCCGCGCCTCCTCGAAATGGCTGTGCAGCATGGGCAGGGCGTCACGGGCGAAGTCGCCGGTCTCGCCGCCGCGCTCGGCTTGGGCCTCGTACAGCTTGATGGCCCGGGCGTGGGTCTCCTCCTCCGCGGCCATGTAGCGGCGGTCGAAGGCCTCCTCCGGCGTGTCGCGCAGGCTGGACATGTGGGCGCGGGCGGACAGGCCCAATTCGCGCGGGATGGGAATGCCGTGGCGCAGCGCCATGCCGGCCAGCCGGTCCGTCTTCAGCCCGTGGTCATCGGCCATGCGGCGGGCGAAGCGGCGAACCGGCTCCGTCTCCGCCCGGTCCTGGGCCAGCTTGCCGAGCGCCTGCTCGGCCATGCCGTCGGCCAGGGCCTCGGCGATGAAGTTGCGCTCCTGCCGGGACAGGGTGGAGGGCGAGGCCGGGACTGAGCCCGGCGCCTGCGCCAGGACCGGGCTGGACAGGCAGGTCACAAGCATCGCCGTCAGGAAGCCGCGCCGCATCGCCCCCGTCCTTTCCGCTGTTCGCCACGATGCCCCTGCGGGACGAACAGAGCGCGAGCGCAGCGGTTCCGCAGACGCACAAAACCCGCCCTAGTTTCCCAAGGGCGGGCTTCGTTGCATCATCCGTTCGGAACCGCCGCGTCAGCGGGTCGGGACCGGCGGGTTCTTGGAGTAGTCGTAGAAGCCCCGGCCGACCTTGCGGCCGACCCAGCCGGCCTCGACATACTTCACCAGCAGCGGGCAGGGGCGGTACTTGCTGTCGGCCAGACCCTCGTAGAGGACCTGCATGACCGCCAGGCAGGTGTCCAGACCRATGAAGTCCGCCAGYTCCAGCGGGCCCATCGGGTGGTTGGCGCCCAGCTTCAGCGCCGTGTCGATGGCGTGGACGCCACCCACGCCCTCATAGAGGGTATAGACCGCCTCGTTGATCATCGGCAGCAGGATGCGGTTGACGATGAAGGCCGGAAAGTCCTCGGCCACCGCCGCGGTCTTGCCGATGTTCGCCGTCAGCTCGCTGATCGCGTTGAAGGTCGCCTCGTCCGTCGCGATGCCGCGGATCAGCTCGACGAGCTGCATCACCGGCACCGGGTTCATGAAATGCATGCCCATGAACTTGGAYGGGCGGTCCGTCGAGGCCGCGAGSCGGGTGATCGAGATCGACGAGGTGTTCGTCGCGATCAGCGCCTCGGGCTTCAGGTTGGGGACCAGCTTCTTGAAGATCTCGCGCTTGAGCGCTTCGTTCTCCGTCGCGGCCTCGACCACGAGATCGGCGTCATGGAACACGGACAGGTCGGACCCGGTGGAGATGCGGGCGATCGCCGCCGTCTTGTCGGCCTCCGTCAGCTTCCCCTTCTGAACCTGGCGGTCCATGTTCTTGGAGATGGCGGCCACCGACTTCTGCAGAATCTCCGGGCTGATGTCGGAGATGACGACCTCGTACCCCGCCTGCGCGCAGACGTGGGCGATGCCGCTGCCCATCTGGCCGGCACCGATGATGCCAATCTTCTTGATCGTGGACATATGAGCTTTCCCGCTTGTCTTTGGCCCGCTGGTCTTCCGAAGAGGACCGGCCGATTACGCCTTGCCCAGCTCGGCCGTCAGCTCCGGCACCGCCTTGAACAGGTCGGYGACGAGGCCGTAGTCGGCGACCTGGAAGATCGGCGCCTCCTCGTCCTTGTTGATGGCGACGATGACCTTGCTGTCCTTCATGCCGGCAAGGTGCTGGATGGCACCGGAGATGCCGACGGCGATGTACAGCTCGGGCGCCACGATCTTGCCGGTCTGGCCGACCTGGTAGTCGTTCGGCACGAAGCCGGCGTCCACCGCGGCGCGGCTGGCGCCGACCGCGGCCCCCAGCTTGTCGGCCAGCGCCTCCAGCAGCTTGAAGTTGTCACCCGACTGCATGCCGCGGCCGCCCGACACGACGATCTTGGCCTGGGTCAGCTCCGGACGCTCCGACTTCGTCAGCTCCTGGCCGACGAACTTGGCCGAACCGGCGTCGCCCGTCCCGGCGATGCTCTCGACCGTGGCCGAGCCGCCCGTGGCGGCCGCCGCCTCGAAGGCGGTGGTGCGCACCGTGACGACCTTGATCGGGTC
>NZ_JBFUHT010000056.1:0-28493 GCF_056402275.1 Azospirillum sp. P4_B5 | reverse complement strand
GCGGGCGGAGGACGGCAGCGACCCGCGCCTGCAGATCAACGCGCAGAACTGCGTGCACTGCAAGACCTGCGACATCAAGGACCCCACCCAGAACATCAACTGGGTCGTCCCCGAGGGCGGCGGCGGCCCGAACTATCCCGGCGGGATGTAAGGACCGCCCCGGCCGCCGCTCTACCGCCGGGGGCCGAAGCGCTTGCGCGGGGCGCCGCGGAAACCGGCCTTGGGCGGCGGCTCGCGCCGCTGCCCGGCGGACCGCGCCCCGCGCGTGGCGAGCAGGTCGGCCAGACGCCGGCTGATCTCGCCGCGGCGGCCGCGCACCGCCTCCCGCTCCGGGAACAGGGTCGGGAACTTGCGCGCCGCCCAGTAATACCGGTCGCAGGCCCGCGACAGCCCCTCCAGCGCCGCCCCGTCCAGCCCGTCCAACCGCGCCGGGACGAAGCGCCCGAGCGGCGACGGCTCCCCGGCCTCCACCGCGCCGAGGATGGCGGCGAAGATGCGCGCCTCCGCCTCGTCCTCCAGATCGGCGGGGACCAGCAGCAGGTCGAGCTTGGCCGGCAGGCTCAGCCGCCGCTCGTCCAGCATCACCGCCAGCCGCCGCATTCCGGACAGGTCGCCCACCCGGTAGGGCGACCCCGCCGTGCGGGCGTCGGCGAAGCAGTCGAGCAGCAGGACCGTCTCCTCCGTCCCGATGTGCTCGGCCAGACGGGCCAGCATGGCGCGGGTCGGCCGCACGGTCAGCGGGGCGTCGGCGCGCAGCCGCCCGTCCGCCTTCTCCAGCAGGGTGCGCAGGGCCTGCGGCGTGCCCCGCCCGACCACGCCGAACTCCCCCGACTCGAACTTGCCGAAGCGCCCGGCGCGGCCGGCGATCTGCTTGACCTCCGTCGCGCTCAGCGGGCGGACGCTGGTCCCGTCGAACTTCTCCAGCGCGGTGAACAGCACGCGGCGGCAGGGCAGGTTCAGCCCCATGCCGATGGCGTCGGTCGCCACCACCACGTCGGCCTCGCCGGACAGGAAGCGCGCCGCCTCCCGCCGCCGCACCTCGGGGGCCAGAGCGCCGTAGACCGCAGCGACCGACAGGCCCTTGGCGCGCAGCGTGTCGCGTACGGAATGGATCTCCCGCCGGGAGAAGGCGATCAGCGCGTCGCCCGGCTCCACCTCCTCCCAGTTCAGGCGGCGGTCGATCAGGGTCAGCGGCACCTTGCGCTCCAGCTCGATCACCTCCAGCCGTTCCCCGAGATGGTCCGCCACCCGCTCGACCAGCGGGCGGGCCTCGGGGGCGCCCAGGATGTAGACGGTCTCCGCCGGGGCGCCCATCAAAGCCGCCGTCCAGGCCCAGCCACGGTCCGGATCGGCGAGCATCTGGATTTCGTCGATCACCGCCACCTCGACCGGACGGTCAGGGTCCATCACCTCGATGGTCGAGGCGGTGTGGCGGGCGCCCGGCGTCGCAATCGCCTCCTCGCCGGTCAGCAGGGAGGCGGGCGTGCCCTCGGCGTTCAGCCGCTCCATCACCTCCAGCGCCAGCAGGCGCAGCGGCGCCAGATAAATGCCGTCATAGGCGCCCTTCAGCGCCTCGATGGCGTGGTGGGTCTTGCCGGAGTTGGTCGGGCCGACCACTAGGACCAGCCGCCGCCCCAGCCCACGGGCCACCGGGAACAGCTTCTCGAAGCGGGCGAGGTCGAAATGGCGGTCCACATAGGCGCGGCCGCGCGCCTCCGCCCGCTCGCGCCGCCAGACGGCGAATTCGCGGTCCCAGCGCTCCAGCAGTTCGTCCACCCCGTGCCGGTTGCGGGCGGCGCGGGACAGCCGGTCGGCCAGCGACGCGAAGGTCCAGGCATCCTGCGTCCCTTCCGCCTCCCCGGCGTAGCGGTGCAGCCGGGCGGCGGCGCGCGACAGCGCGTCCTCCAGCGCGGCGGCCAGCGCCGGGTCGCCCTCCAGCCGGAGGGCCAGATCGTCGTCCGTTAGGTCGGCCAGTTCCATGGCGTCGAGAACGCGCGACACCTGGAGTCGCACCGGCGCCAGCAGGCCGGGCCAGGGCAGGTCCTCGCTGCGCACCGCCCGGACCCGCGTGCGGTCGTCCGCCGGGTGCAGGCTGGTCGACCAGCCCTCCAGCGCGCGGCGCCCCTGGGCGAGCAGGGCGTTGCGCCGCCGCGCGCGGTCGAGCGTGCCCTGGATTTCCAGCAACACCGCCTCGCGGCGCTCCACCGGGACCAGCAGGTCGCGCTTGCCCTTGGGCAGCGGCAGGCCGAGCGGCACCAGACCCAGCCCCTCGCCATGGGCCACCCGCGCCACGCCCGCGGCGGCGGCGGACACCACGTCGGGGTGGGCGCTGGCCAACTCGTGCACCAGATGCGGGTCGGCGGGCTCGCCATCTCCGGACGGGGCGGCGTTGGAAGTGTCGGGGGAGGTCATGTCCATAGGGCGCGGTCTCTGGAGAACTTTTCACAAATTCGCACTGGCGGTCCGTGGCCATCCATGTCATGAGCCACGTCCCGCAGGGGCAGTCCCGGCCCCGAGGCAGGCATCAAGCCATGACCAGACCGCTCCGCGCAAAGATTCTCCGACCCGACATCGATCCGGCCCACCGCAAGGGCGCCAGCGGGGAGAACCGCTGCCGCTGCTGCGGACGGCCCGGCGGCGCCGTCGTGCGCTGCCTGCCGGACGGGCGCTGGTACGACGCCGCCGACCAGACCTGGCGCGACGGGCGCGGGCGGCGGGCGGCCTGGCCCGACGTGGTGGAGTATGCGGAGACCCACGACGTGCAGGTCGTCGTCCGCCCGGTCCGCCCCTCCGGCAACCCGGAGGCCCGCCCGAAGAATCTCTGCCGCCGCTGCCACATGCAGGAGGAGGCGCTGCGCAACGCCATCCGCTCCCGCATCCGGGCGCGGATGCGCCGCGCGCTGGGCGACCTGTTCCTCGGCGACTATTCGGCGCCCGGCATCCTGGAGCGCGCGATGGCGCTCTACCGCCGCAAGCTCTGACCCTTAACTGACCCTCAAGGGGTCGCTACACGGGCTCCTGCGGCTCGCCGGGCATGGGCGGGGCCTCCACCGGTTCGTCCGGCGGGGCGTCGGGCGGCAGCGGCATGGGGATCGGAATGTCGGGTTCCTGCCGGGGCGGCGGGTAGGGGCTCATGTCCGGTCTCCGGTGATGGGGCGGGGTTGCCCTGTGGAAACACCGCCCCGCCGCATTCGCTCCGTTGGTTTCTCCACCGGTGCGGCGCATGACCAAAATCAAAGCGGCGGCCCGGATCATCGCGGACAATGCCCGCGAAAGGATCGCCCGCCCATGCCCCGAAGTTTCATTCTCGCTCCGCTTGCCAAGACCCAGGCCGATCAGGCGCTGCCCGTCGTCCAGACCCTGCACCGTGACATGACGCTGGACGAGTGGCGGCAGGTGGCCGCCCTGTTCCTGCAGGACGGCGGCGATGGCGGGGTGATGGCCTGCGAGATGAGCGACGGCCACATCCGCGGCCTGTTCTGCTACCGCGTCAGCGCCGAAGGGATGATCCGCGTGCTGACGGTGCCGATCTTCATCGCGGTGGGGCTGTTCGACGCGGCGGTGACCTCGGCGGCGCAGGCCGACGGCATCGACCTGCTGGCGCGCAAGCTGGGCTGTTCGACGGTGGTGGTGGACGAGCGCGGCTGCGTCGTCGCGGCGACCGCGCCGAAGCTCGACGCCGCGGGCCTGTTCAGCCGGCTGGGCTACCGCCGGGTCGGGCAGGCCTTCGTGAAGGACGTGGCGGCGGGGTTCGGCGGCGAGGGCTATCCGGTGGCGGGCCGGGCCTGAAACGGAATGGAACGCGGGATCAGGCGGCGGCTTCGAGCACCGCCGGGTTCTCGATGCGGATGCGGTCGTTGGTCAGGCGGGTGATCGCCCCGGCACCCTCCAGCTTGCGCAGCACGCGCGACAGCGTTTCCGGGCGCAGGCCGAGATAGGCGCCGATGTCCACCTTCGGCATGGGAAGGAAGACGCTGGGCGTGCCGTCGGCCAGGGGCCGCGACCGCCGCGACAAAGCGAGGAGGAAGCTGGACACCCGCTCCACCGCCGTCTTGCAGCCGAGCAGCAGGATCTGGTCCTGCGCCGCCAACAGCTCGACCGAGGTCATGGCGAGCAGCCGCCCCTGGACCGCCGGGTGCCGCTCCATCAGGCGGCGCAGCGCCGTCCGTGACATCCGGCAGACGGTGGAGGCGGTGACCGTCTCCGCGGTGTAGGCGTAGCCCGTGCCTACGGCCAGCCCGATCACGTCGCCCGCTGTGGCGAAGCCGGTGATCTGCTGCCGGCCGTCCGGCAGGGTCTTGTAGAGCTTCAGCATGCCCGACATGACGGTGAAGACGGCCTCGGCCTCTTCCCCCTCCATCACCACCGGGGTCGCCGACAGCAGGTCCAGCGGACGCGACGTCGTCGACAGGGTCGGCAGATCCCCAGCGGCCAGGGCTCCGCACAGGCCCTTGCTCCGCGCCGAGCAGCCGGCGCAGCGGCCGGTCACCGCCTCCGCCGACCGCGGCTGCGGGGCGGGCATCGGCGGCGGAGCGACGGCTGCGGTGGTGGTGGCGGCGACGGAGAAGGTCATGGCTGTACCTCTGGGCTGTCTCGCTTCGGCGCCATGGAACGGCGCGCTCGCTTCGGACGTCCGGCCCAGACCAAAGCATCAGACTAAGGTCTTGGAACCGAGCCAAAGGTATGAGTTGCGACCAGGAGCCGCCCTGATCTGGATCAACCGGACCCGGGATCGATAGGCGACGGGGCGACCGGACAAGACAACGGCCCGGAGGATGGTCCGGGCCGTGAGGCATGTTTTCGCTGAGGTTCAGACGGTCCGGCCGGGCCGTCCGCGGGGCGGGAAGCGGCTGGAGGTGGCGCGCATGGTGCCGTCCGCCATCGGTATGGCCCCGGACTCCGCATCCTCCTCGTCGCCGCGGGGGCGGCGGGACTCGCGGTCCGTCACCCGCGCCGCCTCGGCGCGGGAGATCGAGGATTCCAGTTCGCGGATGCGCGCCTGCAGGCTGCCGACGACCGCAGCACCCGCCTGACGGGACTTGAACTGTTCGAGATCCTGCTTCAGGCGGAGCAGCTGACTCTTCTGTTCCGGGAGGCTCGGCCCGTCGCGGCGCTTCGTCACGCGATAGACTTTTTCGTCGAATCGGTTCACTGCGTTTCTCCTGTCTGCTCTTAAGCAGATTGGGTCGACGCGCCGCTGCACCATCGTTCGAATGGGATAGGCCCTGGATTTCCACCGCTGGTGGCAGCGGAAGCGGCCTCTTTCCGGCGGTCAGGGCATCCGTTCGTTGACGCTCCGCTCGGCGGCGACCGCGGCGGCCAGGGCGTCGCGGTAGCGGCGCAGCCGCGCGTAGGTCGGCCAGGCCATGCCGACCAGCGGGTCGCACCAGTGGACCAGCACCATCAGCCCCATCCCGGCGAATCCGCCGATCAGCGTGCCGGAGAGCAGGCCGGGCAAGGCGCCCAAGATCCAGGGATCGGACAGCCGCCCGGCGTCGTAGGCCTGCACCCCCGCCATCCCCAGCGTGGCCGCCAGGGCCAGCAGGATCCCGACACGGCCCGGCGCGTACCAGATCCCCAAGTCGTCCCGAGTCAGCCCGTAATCCTCGGGCACCGGTCGCGCCATGGCGTCCGAGGCGCCGCCCGGGCGCGCGTCGCCATCCCGGGACGTGCCGGTCACCTCGACCGGCGTTCCGCCCCCTTCGATCACCCGCCAACGCCGCCGTGGGCAGCCGCCATCGTCTTCCAGCCGTTCCATCGCGCGATATTGCGCGGGCGGAGGGGATTCGGCAACGGCGCTGTTGCGCGGTGCTCTCGCCCGGAGATTCAGCCGGGGCGGCCTGCCGCCGATCCCGTACCGGCCGCCGGCCGGAAACCGCCATCGGACAGCATGGCCTCGCAGTCCGCCTCCTGGGCATACTTCACGATGCTGCCGTCCGCCAACCGCAAATCATAAGATGGATGCCCACCCAGGGTCCGCGCGACCACCATGGCGTCCTGCCCATGATGCCGGACCTTCGTGCCCAGTCGCAGCATGGTTCCAACCCCCACATCCCGAGTTTCGTTAACCAAACCTTACCTCAGGTTGCCGTCAACGGACGAGCATCAAAAAGAGGCATCGGGATGGGACGGCGAGCCGCGGGGATGAGGTGCCGCGGGGGTGAGATGGTGTGTGGGGGAATCGTGTCACAGGTCGGTGCCACCGTAAAGCGCGTTCCAATCTCGTCCGCGACCCCACCGACGCTCAACCATTGACTGTATCAGCATCATTTCCAGCGGCGCCCGTGTGCCTGGGGCGCGTTTGCACCCACCGCGCCGATGCACCTGGAGCTTCTCCTAGGTGTGGAGCCGGTGCAGCCTCTTCTGGTCCATGACATGACCCTCGTGGGCCAGCGGGTTCTTCAACCGGGTGTTCTCGGCCTTCAGCGCCTTCAGCTGCTGTGCCTCGGAAACCTCCCACCCTCCATACTTGGCTTTCCAGGCGTAGATAGCCGCCTCACTGAACCGGCTGCGTCTCATGCGCCCAACTCCTCTCGATGATGGGCTTCACCTATGACTGGAGGAATTTCCCGGTCTCAGGGCAGGAAACCGGCCGTCAAAGGGAAGGGCATGAAGGAGAAGTAGCCGACGAAAGGAGTGACGCCGACAGGGTACGCCAAGCTCAAGCTAGGCGGTGAGCAACCATTCTTGTCGATGCGCAGACTTTCTAATCAATGTGAAAGCATATCTGTCCGACTGCAAAGGCGCAATATTGCCACAGGAATCACTTGCATTAACATAATATTAACTATGATTATTATTTTTCCGTTAAGCGGATCACCTCAACCTCTGGGCTAAGACGTTGGTCTAGAGTTCTATGAGGTTTGAGATGGCTGCCGAAACTACCGAACTGATGGACGTCACCTTCACGGTGAACGCCTGGGGCGCTCCCGCCGGCGGGAAGTGGCCGCATTTCGTGTTGCGGCTGGATGGGGTTGACATCGGGCAGGCGACCGTCGCATCGGCGTCGCTGGGCCGTTACAGCTTCAGCGCCCGCGTTCCGGCCGACAAGGCCCACAAGCTTCAGCTGCAATACGACAACGACGGCTCCGTGAACGGGGAGGACCGCAACCTCTTCGTCAAGTCGTTCGAGGTGAACGGGAAACCGATCCTCAGCATCGACCCGTTGGTGACCTACGACACCGGCGACATCGACGGCAAGAACGTCATCGCCGGGCAGACCGAGATGTACTGGCGCGGCGCGCTGAACGTCGATCTGCCCAAGACCCTGTTCGCCAGCGCGCAGGAACCCGAGCCCGAGGCGCCGGCCACCATGACGACCGAGATCGTCGTGAAGGCCTGGGGCGCCGCCGCCAACGGCACGCCGCCGCATTTCAAGCTGCTGGTGGATGACAAAGTGGTCGGCGACGCCTGGGTCAGCGCGACCAGCCCGACCGGCTACACCTTCAAGGTCGACGTGGACCCCAACGAGGCCCACAAGATCCAGATCCATTACGACAACGACGCCACCGTCAACGGCCAGGACCGCAACCTGTTCGTCCAGGGCATCACCATCGACGGGCAGGAGATCAAAGCGACCGACCCGCTGGCCTCCTACGACAAGGGGCCGGTGGACGGCAAGTTCGTGGTCGCGGGCCAGGAAGGGCTGTTCTGGGGCGGTGCCCTGACCTTCGGCGTGCCGGAGGAGTATTTCGACGGCCCCTACGTCCCGCCGCCGCCCCCGCCGCCGCCGGTCACGCTGACGCCGACCGACATCGTCGTCACCGCCTGGGGCCAGTCGGCCGGCGGGGTGGCGCCGCATTTCAAGCTGCTGGTGGACGGCAAGGTGGTCGGCGAGGGCCGCGCCACCTCCAGCGACCCGCAACCCTTCCGCTTCACGGTCGATCTGGACGCCAAGGAAGCCCACAAGATCCAGATCCACTACGACAATGACTCCGTGGTGAACGGGCAGGACCGCAACCTGTACGTCAAGTCGGTATCCATCAACGGCCACACCGTCGCGGCGACCGACAGCATCGTCACCTACGACAAGGGGGCGGTGGATGGAAAGGACGTGGTGAAGGGGCAGGAAGGGCTTTTCTGGGGTGGCGCTCTGAACGTGGACGCCCCGGCGTCGCTGTTCCAGCCCGCGGACGAGCCGCCCCCGCCGCCGCCGTCCGGCCCGGCCTTCTACGTCGCGGCCAACGGCAAGGACACGTGGTCGGGCAAGCTGTCCGCGCCGAACGCCGACGGCACGGACGGCCCCTTCGCCTCGCTGGAGCGCGCCCGCGACGCCATGCGGGACAGCGACGTCGACACCACCTATGTGCGCGAGGGCACCTACCGCCTGACCAAGACGCTGGAGCTGACCGGCGCCGACAACGGCCACAGCTTCCGCAACTATCCCGGCGAGACGCCGGTGCTGAACGGGGCGGAGAAGGTCACGAACGTCGTCAGCGAGGGCAACGGGATCTATTCCGCAAAGCTGTCGCAGGCCACCGACCTCGATCTGACCATCGGCGGGGTGCGCCAGACGCTGGCCAGCAAGGGCATCGTCGACGCCGACAACCCCACCACCACCGGCTGGTACTTCGCCGACGCGGCCAACGGCGGCCCCAGCGGCTGGTCGGTGCGCTACCACACCGGCGACATGTCGTCGGGCGACATCATCCCCGGCATGAAGATCCAGCTGATGGACGCCGAGCGGCTGTCCGACACGCTGACCGAGATCGCCGGCGTCAACGACGCCACCCGCACCATCACGCTGAAGAACGGCGTCTCGCTGCCCTTCGCCGAGGGGACGACCTACAAGCTGCTGAACAACCCGTCCTTCGTCGATCAGGCGGGCGAGTTCGCGTGGCGCGCGTCGGACAAGTCGCTGGTGTTCAAGCCGGAAAACCCGGCCACCCTGGCGCAGGACGGCGTCGAGGTGGCGCGGCTGGGCACGCTGATCCGCCTGAACGGCAGCAGCGACGTGACCATCGAAGGGCTGGGCTTCACCAACACCACCACCTGGGGCTACGCGGTGGAGCTGAAGGGGGCGTCGGGCAACAGCATCGGCAACAACAGCTTCCTCAACGTCGGCACGGCGATCAAGCTGACCGCGGCCTCCTCCAACAACCTGGTGGGCGGCAACACGCTGGACCATCTGGCGGTCAACGGCATCGAGTTGGACGGGCGCAGCAACGGCAACACCGTCTACGCCAACGACATCTCCCACGTCGGCGAGGTGCGCAAGGGAGTGGCCGGGATCATCGGCACCGGGGTGGACAACAACCTGATCGCCCACAACGACGTGGACTCCAGCGCGCGCTACGGCATCTCGCTGAAGAACTGGGACTCCAGCAACATCAACCGCAACAACGTCATCGAGTACAACCGCGTCACCAATTCCAACCTGGAGACGGCGGACGGCGGCGGCATCGAGGTGCTGGGCCGGTCGAGCGTCGACACTGGCACGATCATCCGCGGCAACTGGGTGGAGAGCGTGGGCGGGCTGGCGACCAGCAACACCGACCAGTGGCTGACCAACCACAAGGGCTTCGGCATCTATCTGGACGACATGGCCGGCGGCGTCACGGTGACCGGCAACTTCCTGAAGGACACCGGGCTGGCCGGGGTGCACATTCACGGCGGCGACAACAACCTCGTCACCAACAACTTCTCGATCATCGCCAGCAACGCGGAGGAGTTCATCCGCGTCGGCTGGGCGCCCAAGCACGGCGATCCCGGCCTGCCGCGCAACAACACCATCACCGGCAATGTCGTCAGCGGAACGCTGCCGCTGGACGACTACATGGAGCTGCTGACCGCCGGAAACCCGGTGATCGATGGCAACCTCGTCCACAACGTGCCGCGCTATGGCGACAACGACGTGACGGGCAAGCCGCTGTTCAACAACCCCTATTGGGGCGACTACTCGCTGCAGGCGAACTCTCCGGCGCTGGCCATGGGCATCCATGACCTGGATTGGGCGATGATCGGCCAGAACGGCTACACGGCGTCGGACGGCATGCCGCATTTCTGGGACGCCTGATCCCCGGCCCGGACCGGGCCCAAGCGGGATCGGACGCGGGATCAAAAGCGGGCGGAGGCTTGTTCTTCCGGGATATGTCCCGGGGAAGGAGGCTCCGCCCGTGCTCCCGCATTTACAACCCTTGCCGCGTTCCGCCGCCGTCCTTCTGCTGGCCGCGGCCGGGGGGCTGGCGGGGTGCGCCGATCCCCGGGCCGACGTCGCGCTAGCCGCCCAGAGCGCGCTGGTCGGCATGCCCGAGGGGACGCTGCTGTCCTGCGCCGGCGTGCCGCACCGGCAGGCGGCCAGCGGCCCCCTGGAGTTCCTCGCCTACCGGGCGGGTTCCGTCGACTACTATGCCCCGCCGCCCCCGCCGGTGGGCTACGGATGGGGGTATCCGTGGGGCTATCCCGGCTGGCGCCATCGCGGGCTCGACTACGACCCGTGGGACTACTATCCTCCGCGGGCTGGCGACGTGGTGGACAACCGGTGCGAAGCGACCTTCACTTTGAGGAACGGGGCCGTCGAGCGGCTGGTCTACCGGGCGTCGTCGCTGGGCGCCTGCGCCGCGATCGTGCAGAACTGCATGGCGCTCGTGCCGCAGAGCCTCCCGCCAAGGCCCACCCCATCCGGCTAGAGCCGGCATAAGCATCCACCGTGACACCATCGAGGAAAACGTCGGCGATGAAGGCACCGCTCCGCTCGACTCTGCTGATCCTGTGCGCGTTCGCTTTTCTGGCGAGCCAACCTGCCGCGTCGCAGGACGCGCAGAGCGAGACGAAACCGAAGTTCGGGCCCGACGCCGTGCCGATGACCCAGGACCGCGAGCATCTGCGCAAGGCCGGGGCTCCGGACTTCTGGGCGATGATCCCCTACTACACGGCCCAGCAGACGGGCAGCGCCTGTTCGGTTGCCAGCGTGGCGATGATGATCAACGCGCTGCGCGGCCTGCCACCGCTCTCGTCCAACCGGCTGGTCACCCAGGCGCGGGTGCTGAACGAGGTCGATGACGACGGGTGGAAAGCGGCCACCGCGGAGAACGGGGACGGCGTGTCCTTCGCCGACTTCGCCGGGCTGGTCCAGAGGTCGGTGGACGCCTTCGGCCTGGACGCCACGGTGGAGGTCTTCCGCCCCAAGGACACTTCGCCGGAAACGTTGGGCGAACTGCGGCGCATCCTGGACGAGAACGAACGCGACGACAGCGACATCATCCTGCTGGCCTACGACCAGGGCACGCTGACCGGCGACGCCACGGTGGGCCACATCGCGCCGCTCGGCGCCTACGACGCCGAAACCCACCGGGTGCTGGTCATGGACGTGGACCGGCTGTGGTATGTGCCCTACTGGTCGAGCGACGAGAAGTTGCTGGAGGCGATGGTGAAGCCCGACCGCTCCGATCCCACCGGCAGCGGCCTGATTCATGTGCGTCTGAAGGATGTCCGGCTGAAGGGGCGGACGGCAGGATAACAGCGTTGCCTCATGTTGCGTCGCAGCGCGACCCGTTGTCGCATTTCGTAGCCGTGGATCAACCAGGATTGAGCTAATGATTAACCTCACAGCGGTTAATTTCTAGGAGATTTGAGAGAATGTTTCGTTATTTTGCCCTCAAAGAAATTTAATTTCGCTTTTTGTCGCCATGCGCCCAAGGTATTGCTGCGATGCGCAATGCCTGAAAAAAGCGATAAAAACCATGTCCGACGAGATTTACGAGCGGGTGCTGTCCAACCCGAAGTTCGCCGCGATGACGGCGAGCCGCGCACGCTTCAGCTGGCGGCTGGCGCTGATCGTCCTGGCGGTCTACTACGCCTTCGTGTTCGCCTCGGCGCTGGCGCCCGACCTGATGGCGCGCCCGCTGGCCGAAGGCATGACCTTTCCGGTCGGGCTGGCCGCCGGCATCGTCATCACCGTCTTCTGCTCGCTGATGACCGGTGTCTATGTGCTGCGCGCAAACAGCCGCTACGACGCGATGAACCGCGACCTGCTGAACGAGGTGGGCCGATGAGCGCCGCGCGTCGTCTCGCTGCCCCGATCGCCGTTGCCTCCGCCGCGCTGTTGCCGGCGCTGGCGGCCGGACCCGCTGCCGCCGCCGCCATCGATGGCGCGGTGGAGCGCCAGCCGGTCAACGTGACGGCCATCGCCATGTTCCTGCTGTTCGTCGCCGGCACGCTGGGCATCACCTACTGGGCGTCCAAGCGCACCCGCTCGGCGTCGGACTTCTACACTGCGGGCGGTGGCATCAGCGGCTTCCAGAACGGGCTGGCCATCGCGGGCGACTACATGTCGGCGGCGGCCTTCCTCGGCCTGTCGGGCATGGTCTTCGCCAAGGGCTTCGACGGCGTGATCTACACCATCGGTTTCCTGGTCGGCTGGCCGCTGATGCTGTTCCTGATCGCCGAGCGGCTGCGCAACCTGGGCCGCTTCACCTTCGCCGACGTGGCCTCCTATCGGCTGGGCCAGACGCCGATCCGCTCGCTGGCGGCGGTCGGATCGCTGACCGTGGTCTGCTTCTACCTGATCGCGCAGATGGTCGGGGCGGGCAAGCTGATCCAGCTCCTGTTCGGCCTGGACTACACCTACGCCGTCGTGATGGTCGGCGTGTTGATGATCCTGTACGTGACCTTCGGCGGCATGCTGGCGACCACCTGGGTGCAGATCATCAAGGCGGTGATGCTGCTCGGCGGCTGCACCGTGCTGGTCGGGCTGGCGCTGGCGCAGTTCGGCTTCAACCCGGAGCGGCTGCTCCAGCAAGCGGTCGCCGCCCACGCCGCGAACGCCGCCATCCTGCGCCCCAGCGCCGCCATGGCCGATCCGATCGCCGCGGTGTCGCTCAGCCTCGCGCTGATGTGCGGCCCGGCGGGGCTGCCGCACATCCTGATGCGCTTCTTCACCGTTCCGGACGCCAAGGAGGCGCGCAAGTCGGTCGTCTACGCCACCGGCTTCATCGGCTACTTCTTCATCCTGACGGTGACCATCGGTTTCCTCGCCATCGTGATCGTCGGCACCAACCCGGCCTATCTGGACGCGGCGGGCAAGATCCTGGGCGGCGGCAACATGGCGGCCATCCACCTGTCCAAAGCCATCGGCGGCAACATCTTCCTGGGCTTCATCTCGGCGGTCGCCTTCGCCACCATCCTGGCGGTGGTCGCGGGCCTGACGCTGGCCGGCGCGTCGGCGGTCAGCCACGACCTCTACGCCCGCGTCATCAAGAAGGGCAACGCCACCGAGGCGTCGGAGATGCGCGTGTCGCGCCTCGCCACGCTGGCGCTGGGCGTCATCGCCATCACGCTGGGCCTGCTGTTCGAGAACCAGAACATCGCCTTCATGGTCGGTCTGGCCTTCGGCTTGGCGGCGTCGGTCAACTTCCCGGTGCTGATCCTGTCGATCTTCTGGAAGGGGCTGACCACGCGCGGCGCTTTCATCGGCGGCTTCGCCGGTCTGGTGAGCTGCGTCGCCTTCGTGGTGCTGGGGCCGACCGTGTGGGTCAGCGTCTTCAAGTTCCCGGCGCCGATCTTCCCCTACGAGCATCCGGCGCTGTTCTCGATGGTCATCGCCTTCGCGTCGACCTGGGTCTTCTCGGTCACCGACCGCAGCGCACGGGCGGCGGCTGAGGCGAAGGCCTACGAGTACCAATACATCCGGTCGGAAACCGGCCTGGGGGCGGCCGGCGCGGTTTCGCACTGACCGCGTGACCGGAAGAGCGGCCCCTCTCCGTCCCGGAACGGGGAGGGGCCGTGCTTTCCTCAGCGGCGCTGCGCCGACTGGGAATAGACGTAGGAGTCGAAGCTGTTCTCGGCGACGCGGAACCACAGCCGCTCCTCGTCGCGGAAGGGCTTCCACGCCTCGTAGACCTTCTTGAAGCGCGGATTCTTCGCCGACAGCTCGTCGTACAGCTCGTTGGCGATCTTCTCGCAGGCCATCATGACCTCGCGCGGGAAGGCGCGGAGCTGGGCGCCGCCGGCGACCAGACGCTTCAGCGCCGCGGCGTTGACGGCGTCGTACTTGGCGATCATCCAGGTGTTGGCCTCCCAGCAGGCCTGCTCCAGGATGGTCTTGTAGGACTCGGGAAGCTGCTCCCAGGCGGTGATGTTGATCATCAGCGGGATCTGGGCGGAGCCTTCCCACCAGCCCGGCGAATAGTAGTATTTGGCGACCTTGTGGAAGCCCAGCTTCTCGTCGTCGTAGGGGCCGACGAACTCCGCCGCGTCGATGGTGCCGCGCTCCAACGCCGGGTAGATGTCGCCGCCGCCGATCTGCTGCGGGACGAGGCCCAGCTTGCCCATGATCTGCCCGGCCAGCCCGCCGACCCGCATCTTGAGGCCGCTGAGATCCTCCACCGTCTTGATTTCCTTGCGGAACCAGCCGCCCATCTGGGCCGTCGTGTTGCCGGCGGGGATGTTGTGGATGTTGTGCTCCCGGAACAGCTCCCGCATCAGCTCCAGCCCGCCGCCGTGCATCATCCAGGAGATGTGCTGGCGCGTGTTCAGGCCGAAGGGCATGGCGGTGTCGAAGCAGAAGGTCGGGTCCTTGCCGATGTAGAAATAGGCGGCGGACTGGCCGCACTCGATCGTGCCGTTCTGCACCGCGTCCAGCACCTGGAGCGCCGGCACGATCTCGCCCGCCGCGAAGGTGCGGATCTGGAACTTGTTATCCGTCGCGGCGGCGACCCGGCGGGCGATCAGCTCCGCCCCGCCGAAGATGGTGTCGAGGCTCTTGGGGTAGCTCGACGCCATGCGCCACTTGATCTCGGGCTGGCTCTGCGCGATGGCCGGTGCGGCGACGACGGTGCTGGCGGCCAGACCGACCCCGGCGCTGGCGAGGAAGGAACGACGTTTCATGGCGGGGAGAACTCCCTTCCCATTCATTATGTTTATACCGCCGGTCTTAGCGGAAAACATCGGGGCGGGCCAGGGGTGCCGGCTGCGGAGCTGGGCTTCGCTTTGGGCATTGCCGGGATGGTGTTTGCGGTCCATCATCCGCCGGTCGCACAATAAAGAACCCGAACCGCGAAGAGGAAACGCACGGGCATGGATGCACAGGATCTGCGCGCGCTCCAGGCGCCGCTGAAGGACAAGTACAAGGACGCCCCGGAGTCGGCGGTGGTGACGCTGAAGGCCCACGGGGCGCTGGACGATTCCGGCATCGCCTGCAAGGTCGAGACGGGCCGCGCGCTGGTGGAGGCCGGCCTGCATCCGGCGACCGGCGGGCCGGGCACGCAGGCCTGTTCCGGCGACATGCTTCTGGAGGCGCTGGTGGCCTGCGCGGGCGTGACGCTGAAGGCGGTCGCCACGGCGCTGGAGTTCAAGCTGCGCGGCGGCACCGTGTCGGCGGAAGGCGACCTGGATTTCCGCGGCACGCTGGGCGTGGCGAAGGACGCGCCGGTCGGCTTCCGCGCCATCCGCCTGCGCTTCGAGCTGGACACCGACGAGCCGCCGGAGCGCATCGCCTCTCTGACCAAGCTGACCGAGCGCTATTGCGTCGTCTACCAGACGCTGGCCAACCCGCCGCCGATGGCGCTGTCCATCGAGACGGGACAGGGATGACGGTTCTCCCGAATGGGGCGGTTCCGAAGGGCCGCCCTTACCGGCCTTGGGCGATTAGGGCGTCAAGATTTGACAGTGGGTCAATCGATCACGGCGTTGCCGGTTGCCCAAGCCCTGAACTGCGCCGCCGATTCCGAAGAGGTCGGCAATGACCCCATAGCTTTCTGAGAAACGCGATATTCAATGATAACTCCGTCAACGTTGTGCAGGCTCTTGCCGACGAGGATCACTTTGTGCAAGCGGACAAGCAGTCGTCCGTCCTCCTTCCACTCCAAGTCAACGGACTTGTCCGAGCGGGCGTAACCCTTGAAAACCGTCACTCGCTTGCCGGTTCCGGGCGTAGTGATCTCGATATCAGTCCCGTCATCAGAGTTGATCGCGAGTGGGCCGCTCACGCAGACGCCTGTACTGACTACTGCTTTGCGCAGCCCGGTGGGTGACGTGACGACCAATTCATCGTCAAAGTATCGCTGCAAGCAGTCATCGTCTCTAAGAACGTCGACTAATGCCGGAAGCGTTCCAATCGCCCCGATTGTTGAGACTATCAGCAGGTAAGGCGCAAGCAGAACGTTGGTGATAACCCGCAGCCATCGAGGAAGTCTTTTTTTGTATGAATAAATTATCATCGCAGGGGCTGAAAGTATGAACAGAATTGCTGCGACGGCAATCATTTGGATTATAGGTGAGTTTGTATACATGGTTATCCTATGTGCCTTCATGACAGATGAAGGGCTACCAGGAAAACAAAGGGGGGTAGCTGAAGTGGAATTTCCCCGTTCATACCTGAACTGTCGCAGACACAGCAAGAAAGGGCGTCGGCGCCCATCATCCCCCACTAGGCTTGCGGAGAGCGTATGCGCCGATGTCTCTTATGGGAGCGGCGATGCTCAGTCGTTGAGGAAGGGGTTGTAGAGGCGCTCCTCCCCGATGGTCGAGGTCGGGCCGTGGCCGGGGATGAAGGTCACGTCGTCGCCCAGCGGGAACAGCTTGCTGCGGATCGACTCGATCAGGTCTCCGTGGTTGCCCTTGGGGAAGTCGGTGCGACCGATGGAGCCCTGGAACAGCACGTCGCCGACGATGGCGATTTTGCTCGGCTTGTGCACGAAGACCACGTGGCCCGGCGTGTGGCCCGGACAGTGGTGGACGTCCAGAGTCAGGTTGCCGACCGTCACCGTGTCGCCTTCCTCCAGCCAGCGGTCCGGCGTGAAGGAGCGGACCGGCGGGAAGCCGAACATCTGGCTCTGCATCGGCATGCCGTCGATCCAGAACTGGTCCTCGCGGTGCGGCCCCTCGATGGGCAGTTTCAGCTCGTCGGCGAGGTCGGCGACGGCGCCGGCGTGGTCGATGTGGCCGTGGGTGACCAGGATCTTCTCCAAAGTCACGCCCTTCGACTGGGCGGCGCGCAGGATGCGCGGCAGATCGCCGCCAGGATCGACGGCGGCGCCCTTCATCGTCTCCGGACACCAGAGCACCGTGCAGTTCTGCTGGAACGGAGTGACGGGAACGATGATGGTCTGCATGCCGCGTCCTTCGCCGGTCAATGATCAATGGTCAGAGGTCGATTCGTGCACGACCTTACGCGCCGGCGTTTTCCAGGGCAAGAACCGGTACCAATTCCTGGGCAACACGGCTATATGGAGTGCACTTTATCTTTATCCCATTCCGCCGCGGGGGGCGGTGCCGGACCGAATGCTGTCGCAAAAAGCCAAATATGCCCTGCGTGCGCTGATCATGCTGGCCGAACGGACGGATGACGAACTCGTCCTGATCGCCGAAATCGCCGAGCGGGAGAACATTCCGCGCAAGTTCCTGGAAGCCATTCTGGTGGAACTGCGCAAGCATGGCCTGCTGTTCGCCAAGCGCGGCAAGAGCGGCGGCTACCGCCTGGCGCGCCCGGCGGAGGAGATTTCCTTCGGCGAGGTGATCCGGCTGATCGACGGGCATCTGGCGCCGATCCCCTGCGCCAGCAAGAATTCCTTCCGTCCCTGCGAGGACTGCATCGACCCGCCGACCTGTTCGGTGCGCTGGCTGATGGTCCAGGTGCGCGACGCCACCGCGCAGGTGCTCGACAACCAGACCCTGTCCGACGCCCTGCGCCACCGTCAGGCGACCGGCGGCCTGCCCGTCAACTTCGACATCTGATCGACGGCCGCTGATCCGGGCCTACAAAATTAAGGCACCAGATCCACGGCGATGAACACGCGGTCCAGCGCGCGGTTCGTCGCCTCGCGCAGGATTCCGGCTTCCAGAAGTTCGTCGACCAGCAACTGGGCGCCGCGGAAGGTGCTGCCCAGCCGTTTCTGCACCCGCCGCACGGTCAGGGCGGGCTCCTCGAACAGAAGGTCCAGCAGGTCCGGGGTTCGGGAGTTGCGGCGCTTGGCCCCCACCCGCTGCTGCCAGCCCTGCGCCTTGCGGTCCAGGGACAGGGCGCGCTCCCGTTCCCGCCGCGCCGTCTCCGCCACCGTGTCGGCCAGCCACAGCCGCCATCCCTCCTCCCGCCCGCGGGCGGCGAGGCCGGCGGTCGTGCGGTCGGCGTGCAGGGAGATGGACATCGGCAGCCAGACGTTCGGAACGCGGCAGCAGCGCGCCACCGCCAGCGCTCCCATCAGCCGGGCCGAGGGCACCGCCCAGCCGGGAATGCGCAGATCGGGCGCCGGGCGGAGCAGTTCGGCCAGCATCCCCACGCCGCCGAGCAGCGCCGGCGAATCGCCGGCATGGTCCAGCCGCTTGAGCAGGGTGGCCGCCTCCGCCTCCCGGTCCGCGGAGAAGGCCAGCCGTCCGGGATCGCGTCCCGACACCTCCGCCTGAAGGCAGCGCCACAGCGCCTCCGCCCAGCCCAGAGTCCAGGCCGGGGGCGCGTCGTCCGTGACGGGCGCGGCGTCGCCATCCTCGTCGTCGGGTGGGAAGGAAAAGCGGTCGTCCGGCCCGGCCTCCAGTTCCGCCACGGCGCGCCAGGCGTCGGCGGCGGCCCCGCCGGACGGCAGGGGCGTGCGGGCGTTTCCCACATGGCGGGCGGGGGCGGCGATGACGCCTTGCGTGAACAGGGCGCCCTGCCACAGCGCGCGGATCGATTGGGCGGCTCCCCGCCCGGCGGTGGGAACGAGGTCGGTGCCGATGGTCGCCACCAGGAAATCCGCCGGGTCCACCGCCACACCGTCGAGCCGCGCCGCCGCGCAGGACTCCCGGCGGGCCGCGTCAGCCCACAGCCGCCGCCGGCGGGCGGGGTCCTGGACCGCCTCCGCCAACCGGCCGAGCGCGCGTTCGGCCTCCAGAAGGGCGGTCAGCAGTGCGGGGGAAGGGGGCTGGACTGGTTCGGACATGGCCGTTCGGGACAGGAGGCGGAAAGGGCGCGCATGATAGCGATCCGACGCATCACTTCCAGCCCGATCCAACGCATCTCATTTCACAAGTTTATGTGAAATTGTCTCTCAGCTATGTGGAGAATGACAAAAAACAGCTTTGCGGCTTTCCCGGAATCATGCAAACTCTAGGAGGCAAATGGATATTGCATATACATTATAAAGAATGTGAATACGGCCCAGTCGATCCGGTGCAATGGCCGGCTTTGTAGACAACGGTGCGTGGCCTCCAGGGCCGGTGCCCCAATGAACCATACCGAGGGAGTGTGCCATGTCGTTTCGTGATCGGCTCTCCGCGCTCCGCGCGAACCGGCTCTCCGTAGGCCGGCTGTCCGCAATGGCCGCGGGTGTCGCCCTCGCCATGCTGACCATCGCGCCTGCCAAGGCGCAGACCACGCTGCTGAACGTCTCCTACGACCCCACCCGTGAATTCTATGTGGAGTTCAACAAGGCGTTCGCCAAGAAATGGCAGGCGGAAAACGGCCAGACGGTGACCGTCAAGCAGTCGCACGGCGGGTCGGGCAAGCAGGCGCGCTCGGTCATCGACGGGCTCGACGCCGACGTGGTGACGCTGGCTCTGGCCTACGACATCGACGCCATCGCCGACTCCGGCGCCCTGCCGAAGACGTGGCAGACGCGCCTGCCCAACAACAGCTCCCCCTACACCTCGACCATCGTCTTCCTGGTCCGTAAGGGCAACCCGAAGCAGATCAAGGATTGGGACGACCTGCTGAAGCCGGGCGTGCAGGTCATCACCCCGAACCCGAAGACCTCGGGCGGGGCGCGCTGGAACTATCTGGCCGCCTGGGCCTATTCGCTGGAGAAGAACGGCAACGACGAGGCCAAGGCCAAGCAGTTCGTCGGCGACCTGTTCCGGAACGTGCCGGTGCTGGACAGCGGCGCCCGCGGCTCCACCGTCACCTTCACGCAGCGGCAGCTCGGCGACGTTCTGCTGGCCTGGGAGAACGAGGCCTTCCTGTCGCTCCAGGAGTTCGGCGCCGACAAGTTCGACATCGTCGTGCCGTCGCTGTCGATCCTGGCGGAGCCGCCGGTCACGGTCGTCGACTCGGTGGTCGACCGCAAGGGAACGCGCAAGGTGGCGGAAGCCTACCTGAACTTCCTCTATACCCCCGAAGCGCAGGAGATCGCGGCGAAGAACTTCTACCGCCCGCGCCTGCCGGAGGTCGCTGCGCGGTATGCGGATCGCTTCCCGAATGTTAAGCTTGTGACCATCGACGGTTCCTTCGGGGGCTGGCGTACGGCCCAGGAGAAGCACTTCGCGGATGGCGGCGTCTTCGACCAGATCTATCAGAAGGGCCGCTGACCCGTGGTCGCGGCAACCACCAGCGACGCCGTGCTTCCCAATGCGGGGGGCACGGTGTTGAGCGTCCTTCGAAAGCCCAGCGTCCTGCCCGGCTTCGGGCTGACCCTGGGCTTCACGCTGACCTATTTGTGTTTGATCGTCCTGCTGCCGCTGGCCGCGCTGGCGCTGAAGGCGGCGGGGCTGGGCTGGTCCGGCTTTTGGGACGCGGTGCTGACGCCGCGCGTCCTGGCCGCCTTCAAGGTCAGTTTCGGGCTGTCGCTGGCCGCCGCCGCGGTCAACGCCGTCTTCGGCTTCATCGTCGCCTGGGTGCTGGTGCGCTACCGCTTCCCCGGCGACCGGATCGTCGACGCGCTGGTGGACCTGCCCTTCGCCCTGCCCACCGCGGTGGCGGGCATCGCGCTCAGCGCGCTCTACGCGCCCAACGGCTGGATCGGCTCCCTGCTGATGGAGTGGTTCGGGCTGAGGGTGGCCTTCACGCCGCTGGGCATCGCCATCGCCCTGACCTTTATCGGCTTGCCTTTCGTGGTCCGCACCGTGCAGCCCATCCTCCAGGACCTGCCGCCGGAGGAGGAGGAGGCCGCCGCGGCGCTGGGCGCCACGCGCTGGCAGTCGTTCCGGCGGGTGGTGTTCCCGGCGCTCCTGCCGGCCCTGCTCACCGGATTCGCGCTGGCCTTCGCCCGCGGGGTGGGGGAATACGGCTCGGTGATCTTCATCGCCGGCAACATCCCCGGCCTGTCGGAAATCATTCCGCTGCTGATCGTCATCAAGCTGGAGCAGTACGACTATGCCGGCGCCGCCGCGGTCGGCGTGCTGATGCTGATGGCGTCCTTCGTGTTGCTGCTCGCCCTGAACCTGCTGCAAGCCTGGATGAGGTCGCGCCATGCTCGCTAAGAAAGCCGTCGGGTTCACCCCGGCGCTGGCCGACAGCCGGTGGGTGAAGGGGCTCCTGATCGCCACGGCGCTGGCCTTCCTGCTGCTGTTCCTGGTCCTGCCGCTGGTCTCGGTCTTCGTCGAGGCGCTGCGCCGCGGCACGGACGCCTACTGGGCGGCGCTGGTGGAGCCGGACGCGGTGGCGGCGATCAAGCTGACGCTGATCGTCGCGGCCATCGCCGTGCCGATGAACCTCCTCTTCGGCGTGGCGGCGTCCTGGTGCATCGCCAAGTTCGACTTCCGCGGCAAGGACGTGCTGATCACCCTGATCGACCTGCCGTTTTCGGTGTCGCCGGTGATCTCCGGCCTGATCTACGTGCTGCTGTTCGGGCTGCACGGGCTGATGGGGCCGTTCCTGAAGTCGCAGGGCATCCAGATCATCTTCGCGGTGCCGGGGCTGGTGCTCGCCACCGTCTTCGTCACCTTCCCCTTCGTCGCCCGCGAGCTGATCCCGCTGATGCAGGAGCAGGGCAACGAGGAGGAGGAGGCGGCGCTGGTGCTGGGCGCGTCCGGCTGGCAGACCTTCTGGCGCGTCACCCTGCCCAACATCAAATGGGGCCTGCTGTACGGCGTCCTGCTGTGCAACGCCCGCGCGATGGGCGAATTCGGCGCGGTGTCGGTGGTGTCGGGCCACATCCGGGGCGAAACCAACACGATGCCCCTGCATGTCGAGATCCTCTACAACGAATACAATTTGGTCGCTGCCTTCGCGGTGGCCTCGGTGCTGGCCATGCTCGCCCTCGTCACGCTGGTCGTGAAGACGGTGCTGGAATGGCGCTTCGGGGCTGAGCTGGCGGCCACCCGGCATTGAGGCGACGCACGTCATGGCGATCCAGGTTTCCGGCATCACCAAGCAATTCGGCAGTTTCCGCGCGCTCGATGCGGTGGACCTCGAAGTCCGCTCGGGAGAGCTTCTGGCCCTGCTCGGCCCGTCGGGCTCGGGCAAGACGACCCTGCTGCGCATCATGGCGGGGCTGGAGTTCGCCGATTCCGGCAGCCTCCTGCTCAACGGGGAGGAGGCGCTGAGTATGACCCCGCGGGAGCGGCAGGTCGGCTTCGTCTTCCAGCATTACGCGCTGTTCCGCCACATGACCGTCTTCGACAATGTGGCCTTCGGGATGAGGGTGCGGCCGCGCGGCCAGCGCCCGGCCTCCGGCGAGATCAAGCGGCGCGTCATGGAGCTTCTGGAGCTGGTCCAGCTTGCCCATTTCGCCGACCGCTACCCGGCGCAGCTCTCCGGCGGTCAGCGGCAGCGCGTGGCGCTGGCCCGCGCGTTGGCCATCGAGCCGAAGGTCCTGCTGCTCGACGAACCGTTCGGCGCGTTGGACGCCAAGGTGCGCAAGGAACTGCGGCGCTGGCTGCGCAAGCTGCACGAGGACATCCACATCACTTCCGTTTTCGTCACCCACGACCAGGAGGAGGCGCTGGAACTGGCCGATCGCGTGGTGGTGATGAGCCAGGGCCGGATCGAGCAGGTGGGCAGCCCGGCGGAGGTCTACGACCGTCCGGCCTCGGCCTTCGTCTACGAATTCCTAGGGCAGGTGAACCGCTTCGACTGCGTGGTGGCGGACGGGGTGGCGCGGACGGCCAACGGGGCGCTGTCGATTCCCGCCGACGGCACGGTCCGCGGCCCGGCCATCGCCTATGTGCGCCCGCACGACCTGGGTCTCAGCCCCAGCGCCGGCGGGCCGGGTCGCGTGTCCGGCATCCATGTGGTGGGGCCGGACGCGCGGATCGAGATCGACCTCGCCGGCCTGCCGCTGGAGGCCGAGATGGACCGCGAGCGCCTGTCCGCCCTGGGCCTGCGCCCCGGCGACCAGTGCGCCGTCCACATCGCCCGCGCCCGCGTCTTTCCGCAGCCGTGACGGCAGCCTGACGAAGCCCGGCCTATCCTCGAAAAGGGGCGGGGAGCGCTCCCGCCCTCATGCCAATGGAGTCCCGGCGGGCCATGGGGCCTGCCCCGTCGGGGCCATGGACTAAGTCCAACGCCGAATCGTAACGCCATTGCCTTCTGGCGATGCGGACGGTGAATGTGTTGAGCGTTCCGCATTGCACCCAATGCAGGAGGCTCCGGTGGACCATTCAGGACTGTCGCAGGCCCCCGGCCCTGGCGCCGCCGCCCTGCGGACGGATGCCGGGGCTTGGTCGCCGCCGCTGACGCTCGTGCTGCCGGTGATCCTGGCGCTGCTTATGCTGCCGCTCATCCTGGTGGAGATGCCGCCGCTGCTCGACTACCCGAACCATCTGGCGCGGGTGGACGTGCTGCTGCATGTCCGGTCCGACCCCTTCCTGGCCGACCATTACACCGCCTCCCTGACGCCGGTCCCGAACCTGCTGATGGAGGCGGTGATGCTGCCGCTCGCCAGCGTGCTGCCTCTGTATGTCGCCGGGCGCGTCTACATGGCGTTGGCCGGGCTGCTCACCCTGTTCGGGGCGATGCTGCTGAATCGGACGTTGTTCGGACGGTGGAGCCTGTGGCCGCTGTGCGGCGCGCTGTTCATCCACAACGCCACGCTGATCGGCGGTTTCATGAGCTTCTCGCTCGGCCTCGGCTTCCTGCTGGTCGGTCTGTCGCTGTGGATCGCGCTGGCGGGGCGGCGCTGGCAGGTGCCGGTGGGGATGGGCTGCGCCCTGTTCCTCTATTTCGCCCACGCCATCGTGCTCGGCTCCTTCCTGCTCTGCCTGTTCGCGGTGGAGGCGGTGAAGTATGTGGGGCAGGGGCGCAAGCCGCTGACGCTCGCCAATCTCGGGCGCGACGTTCTGCGCTTCGCCGCGCTGCTCGCCCTTCCCGTGGCGCTGTTCGCCGGCACGGTGGGAACGCACCTCCTCCAATCCGACGCGGCGGCGGTGGGCGCGCGCGACAGCACGCCGGTCCTGCTGCTGAAGGAGGTTTACTGGCGGCTGAAGAAGCTGACCGAGTTGAAGCAGTGGCGCTATCGGCTGCACGACATGCTGGCCCCGGTCCTGAACTACAACACGCTGCTCGACGTGGCGACCCTATTGCTGATCCTGGGCGGCATGGTGGCGGCGCGTCTGGCCGGCTGGCTGCGCGCCGCGCCGGCGATGATGCTGGCGGTGGGGCTGTTCGTGCTGGCCTTCTTCGTCGTGCCGGACCCCTTCTTCGGCACCTACTTCGTGTCGATCCGCTTTTGGATTCTGGCGGCCTTCCTGCTGGTGGCCGGCAGCGACATCCGCTTTCCCAGCGCCCGCGCCGCGGCGGCCTTCGCCGCCGGGCTGCTCGCGCTGCTGACGGTGCGGACCGGCGTGCTGACGCTCAACTGGCTGGCCTACGAGGACGACGTGGCCGACCTGCGCCGCGCCATGGAGCGGATCGAGCCCGGACGGTCCGTCCTGATCGCCTGGGCGGGGCAGGAGGCCGGCTGCTGCAACACGCGGGAGTTTCTGCTCACCCAGCCGCCCTGGCGGCACGCGCTGGTCGCCTTGCCCAGCCTGATCCATTTGCCGTCGCTGATCACCGTGGAGCGGCGTGCCTTCGTCCCGACCCTGTTCAGCCACCCGGGCAAGCAGCCGCTGACCGTGACCCAGCCCTACCGTGACCGCTGCATGGCGATCTACGAGGGGGTGCCGGTGGACGTCCGCCTGCTCTCCCGCCCCGAAGAGGCGACCCTGCGCGACCATGTCGAGCCCTGCCCGCATTACGTCGGCTGGCGGGACAAGTACGATTACGTGCTGGTGATGTTCTCCAACGTCTTCCACGCGGCCGGGCTGAAACCGCCGCCGGGCGCGGAGGAGGTTTACCGCGGCACCGTGTTCGACCTGTGGCGGGTGGAGCGCTGACGCAACCGCTCAGTCTTTCTGGTCGGCGGGCTCGCTGAGCGCGTCGTAGCCGCGGTCGCGGACGCTCTTCAGGCTCTGGTCGATGGTCTCGGCGTCCACCCCGGCGGTGCGCAGCACGAGGCTGGCCAGTTGCAGGCTGGCCTCCAGCGTCTCGGGCACCACGGCGCTGGCTCCGGCCTTTTTCAGCCGCGCGCCGCGGTCCAGATCGTGGGCGCGGGCGGCGATGGCCAGGCGCGGGGCGGCCCGGCGGATGGCCTCCACGGCGCGCTCCGCCATGTCCGGGCGGTTGACGGTGATGACGGCGGCCCGCGCCCTCTCGATTCCGGCGGCGCGCAGCACGCCGATCTGGCTGGAATCGCCGTAATAGACCGGCAGCCCCTCGGCCCGCGCCGCCGCCACCCGCTGCGGATCGAGGTCCAGCGCGACGTAGGGAATGTCGTGGGTGCGCAGCAGCCGGGCGACGGCGCGCCCGACCCGGCCATAGCCGGCGATCAGCACATGGCCGGTGATGTCGCTGGTCTCCACGCCGAAGGCCTCGGCGCCGTAGCGGGCCTCGACCTTTTGGGCCAGTCGCTGGGCGATGGCGCCGACCAGAGGGGTGACCGCCATGCTGAGCGCCACGCAGGAGGACAGCAGCAACCCCGTCTCGCCCTCCAGCACCGCCAGCCGCGTCGCCTTGCCGATCAGCACGAAGGCGAACTCGCCGCCCTGCGACAGCAGCAGACCGATGCGCAGCGAAGTCGCCAGCCCGAGGCCCGACAGGCGGCAGAGCAGGAACAGCAGGATGCTCTTCCCGACCAGAAGCGCCGCGGTCACCATCAGGATGTCGTCGGCGCGCTGGAACATGGCGGGCAGGTCCAGCGTCATTCCCACCGTCATGAAGAACAGGCCGAGCAGCAGGCCGCGGAACGGCTCGATGTCCGCCTCGACCTGATGGCGGTAGGCGGTGTCGGCCATCAGCATGCCGGCCAGGAAGGCGCCCAGCGCCATCGACATGCCGGCCTCCGCCGTCAGCCAGGCGACCGCCAGGACGACCAGCAGGTTGGTCGCCGTGAAGACCTCCGGGCTCTTGGCCGAGGCCACGAAGTGATAGACCGGGCGCACCACGAAGCGGCCCAGCAGCATGATGGCGCCGATCGCCGCGACCGCCTTGACCCCGGCCAGGGCGAGCGCCCAGGGAATGCTGGTGCTGCCGCCGGCCAGCAGCGGCAGCAGGGTCAGCAGCGGCACGACGGCCAGATCCTGGAAGATCAGCACGGCGACCGACACGCGCCCGAACCGCGCCACCGTCTCCCCGCGCTCGACCAGCAGCTTCAGCACCGTGGCGGTGGACGAGAAGGCCAGCATGCCGCCGATCACCAGCGCCGCCGCCACGTCCTCGCCCAGCGCGTAGGCAACCGCGGCGATGGCGGCGCTGGTCAGCACGACCTGCATCAGCCCCAGCCCGAAGATGTAGCGCCGCATCGCCCGCAGGCGCGACAGCGGCAGCTCCAGCCCGATGGCGAAGAGGAGGAAGACCACCCCGAATTCGGACAGGACCTGCGGAAGCTCCATGTCCACCACCGGCCCCGGCGTGTGCGGACCCAGCAGCGCCCCGCCGACCAGATAGCCGAGCACCGCCGGGATGCGCAGCGCCTGGAACAAGGGGACGAACACCACCGCCGCCAGCAGGAGGAACAGGACGTCGAAAAGCAGTTTGGGATCGTGCATGGCCGCGCGCTGGCTGGGTCGGGCCGGATGCCGGCCGTCCGGGACGGCGTCTGTATGCGGTGCAAACATGACCACCGCAAGCGCAGCGGGTGTGCGAAAGATCGGAATGCGCAAAAAAAGTCCCGCGCCGGGTAGAAAAGATCGCGCTGTGGCGGCGATGCCGCGGCGTCAGGCGGCGCGGGCGGCCAGCAACTCGTCCACGGTGGTGACCAACTCGCTGTTGTCGAAGGGTTTGTACAGCATGCGATCGGCGCCGTGCATGGCCGACAGGTTCAGCGAAAAGGCCGCCGGGAAGTCGTCCGTGCCGCCGGACATGGCGATGATGTCCGGGACCTGAGGGGCGTCGCGGGCGCGCAGGCGGCGGATCAGCTCGATTCCGTCCAGGCCGGGCATCATCATGTCGACGATGGCGATGTCGAAGGGCTCGCGCTCCAGCTTGGACAGGCCGGACAGGCCGTCATGGGCCTCCTCCACATGGTGGCCCTGCGTCTCCAGCGTCATGCGCAGCAGCGCCGTCAAGGCCGGAACGTCGTCGATCACCAGAATTCGGGCCATGGCCTCCGTCGCTCCCAATGCGATGGCGTGAAATGCGGATGCTGCGGACGGTTCAGTCCGCCGCGGCGCCGTTGCGGTCGGCAGGGCCGGAGGTCCCCAGCGCGCCGCTGTCGCGCTCCCCGCTCTCGGTGCGGCGGGACAGCAGCGTGCGCAACAGCTCGTCCAGCCCCGCGGCCAGGGCGCCGTGCTGGGCCGGCGCCAAACCGTCGATGGCGGCAACCAGCTCGTTCAGCGGATCGTTGGCGAGCATGGTCCGCCCCCGCGCCGTCAGGGTCAACCGGATGGAGCGGCGGTCGGTCTCGCTGGGGTGCCGTTCCAGCAGATTCTTTTTCAGGAGGGCGGCGATGGTCTGGCTCGCCGTGCCCTTGGTCGTTCCGTGATGGCGGGCGAAGGCAACGACGTTGCGGGCGCTGGCGTTCGCCTGGGCGAAGTAACGCAGCGCCGCCCACTGGGCCGGGTTCAGCCCATCCGTAAAGGCGAGGCTGGCGGTCGTCCGCAGAACCTGCGCCATGACCTCGGCGGTCGCGCGCGCGCTTGGGCGCATGCCGGCTTCCTCTGTGCCTGCGGTTTTGGTCTAAAACCATAAGGGCGCGGCCTGGGAACTGTCCAGCCGCCGCGCTCTTTTGTCATCCCCGGCTCGGAAGCGAATTTGTCGCCGAACGAGTCTTTTTGCTGGATCGGCGGCGGGCGCTGCCCTATACAGCGCCTCCCTCGCCGGACGCGGTCCGGAGGGGGCGCCCCGAAAGAACTGGAGGGGTGGAGGTCAGGGCGCTGGCCGAGCCGTTTTCCGCCCCGGGCGGCCTAGGCGGTTCGGGGCATACGAAACAAAGGGCTTGACGCCCTCTGCCGTAAGCGCTAGATTGATCCTCCGCTGGCACGAACGATCGTTTGTGCTTCTCCGGCCTTCAAAAACCCGATGACGACCACGGCCAGTTCGCCGGACGTCGTGTTTTGCGGTTCGCCGGGCGATGGATCTTTGACATTGTTGATCGTGAAAATCGAGAAGGGATGCGCAGGCGGCGGTTTTGGCCGTTGGCCGCGGACCGGTTCCGGAAGGGACTGGCATCGCGGGTCGCTTGAGCATCTCGGTCAAGCAGTAAGAGACGAACAGTTTCGAAGGCTTGGGTGAGGTCGCTMTGAGCGGCCCTGTCAAGAGAGCGTCTGGTCCTTATGGATCGGKGCTCGGCTTGAACCTGAGAGTTTGATCCTGGCTCAGAACGAACGCTGGCGGCATGCCTAACACATGCAAGTCGAACGAAGGCTTCGGCCTTAGTGGCGCACGGGTG
>NZ_JBFUHT010000055.1:0-51472 GCF_056402275.1 Azospirillum sp. P4_B5 | reverse complement strand
ATCCTACTGGAACGGCGCTGCTCTGACAATCAACATATTGATTCAACCTTATGTGGCTTTATCGCCTAGGCTGTTCCCGCGTATCGGGCAAGTGACTGATTTATATATAGAGCAATTTTATTACCTTTGCATTCCCGGTAGTGACGAACAATATAGCTCTCTGTACGGAACAGGAGGTGATGATTGATTTACTACGGGGCATCAAAAACTTGCTGGATAGATGTTCCGGACACCCGTCTAAGATTTTGTGGGCATGCACTCAGCATCATCATTTGGCGTATGCGATTAACTTGCGGCAAATTTCCTTAACACGCTGCAGTCCTTTAATCATAGCTCAGATTTTATTCTGTGAGATCGCAGTTCTTGCCATTGCAGCAGTGGAATTCTATCGCAATGGTAAGCTCTGTCATCTCAGCCACCCAGGAGCCTTCGGCGCCCCCATGTCGGATGTTGCCTTCCGGCGGCGTGACCGAAGGGAGGTGCTGGCAAGTCTAGGCGGTCCACGTTCCCCTGGAGAGGGCCAAGAATGAATCCAAACGCTTGTACTGGCCAAGCGCTCATGCGGTAGCCGCCGCCTGATTGACCTCAACTGTCCAGAATAGGAAGCTTAGGCCATGACCTTAAAGGCAATATCGCTCCTGCTCCTGTTCCTCGGCACGGTGCTGGCACTGCCGGCGCTCGCTGGAAACGGGTGGGCGATGGGGCTTAGCATGGTGATCTTGGCGGTTGGATATGTGCTGGCAGAACTCCACCGACGGCGGGCGCCCCAACCCGTCCGAGAGCGCTGACCCATCCAGGAATGGACCGACAGCGCACCCGGCGTCCAAGGAGCGTCCCAGGATCAGACGGCTTCGGCGTTGACGGCGTCCTTGAGGGCTTTGCCGGCGGAGAACTTCGGTGCCTTGGAAGCGGCGATCTTGATCTCCGCTCCGGTCTGCGGGTTGCGGCCCGTGCGCTCGCCGCGCTCGGCGATCTCGAACTGGCCGAAGCCCGGCAGCTTGACCGTCTCCCCCTTGACCAGCGCGTCCTGCAGGCTCTCCAGAACCGCGTCCAGCGCCTTGCCGGCGTCGGCCTTCGTGCCGCCCAGCTTGCCGGCGATCGCGTCGATGAGGTCGGCCTTCGTCATTTCTTGCCCCCTTAATATGCGAAAGAAGCCGGTGTGATCCCCTCCGGCTTTTCGAAAATGAGTTAACGCGACCGGCACCGTCCGCGCAACAGGGACCTATCACAGGGCCGCGTGGCTGCTTTCAGCCGGCTTGGGCTGTGGAGGCTTGGTCCGCCGCTACCGACCGAGCCTGATCTGCACCCACCCCGACTGACCGCAACCTTGACAACGCATGCGGTCTGGCAGGGTGGTCAGCGGATCGTCCGGCCCGGCAAGCCCGCGCCGGCACAACTCCACGACGTCGATCGCACGCTGCCGGTGACAAGCCCGGCAGTGGGCGACGACGGTGCATGCCGGTTCGCCAATGGCACCGAGGTGAAGGTGGTAATAAGGCGCAGGAGGCGCTCCGATGGTCCGGTAGCGGATGCTCTCGGCGCCATGCAGCGGACAGGCGCTTCCCACCATGGCCCGCATGACGGAACAGTTCGGGCCGTATCGGCACATGAGCGCGACGACGTCCAGCGGCCTGCTCCAGTCGCAGGATAGGCAGAAAAGGTCGACAGATGCCGTGATCCGCAACGTGTCGCGAATCCGCATGGTCGGAAACGGTATCAAACCCATCCTGCTCCTCCGCCCCGCGCTTGACGTGGGTTCGCAAGGCTACAATGGGAACGAATGCAGAACAAGCGATGCGCTGATTTCTCAAAGCAGCTCCCGCTGGGAGGCGCTTTGATCCTTACCGCTTGGGGGCCAGCCTCTCCTAATCCTTACCGCTCGGGGGGCAAAGGGCCAGCCAAGTCGACGCAATCCTTACCGCTTGGGGGCGAGGGGCTACGCGGCGCGCATTGACCTGTCAGGAATCGGGCTTCCGACGAGGCGCTTAAAGCGCCATCCTTACGTCTTGGGGGCATTGCTTTGTCATACGGCCCCCAAGACGTAAGGGTAGAGCCGTCGGGCCAAAGAAGCACGGCGGGCCATGGTCCCCCAGCTGGTAAGGATCTTGAGGCTGAGTCGCGGTCGGTAAGGCCTGTGTGTCGATCAGAGCCTCAGGATGATGTCGGAGCACCTCCCACATCCCGTCTCGACAAACGTCATTTTTGCTCTGTTCGGATTCAAAAGAGATTCGTAACCCTGAAACCCCACGGATTCCGGCGAGTCGCGCGCTTTGATCCTTACCGCTTGGGGGCACAACGCTTACTTGGCGGGGGCGGTTGCCACACCCCCCGGGGCGTAAGGGAATGCCCCCAAGACGTAAGGATGGCGAATTCTTGCTTCGGAAATCCTTTCCTTACTTGTTATCGACGTAAGGATTGACCTACCATTGCCCGACCGACAGGAAGGACGGGCATGCCGAAAGCGCGACGGACCAAGGACCTGCACACGCCGGAAGCCCCTCGGACGGAGTCCGGCGGTCCGTCCATGTTGATCGTCGAACCTGGTAGCCTTGACGGCAAAACGATCATCGATGCAATCCCCGAGCCTGGTCCCGGCTCCGCACATTTCGCTCTTGCTGTTTCGGGCGAAGCGTCTGTTCCGACCGAGGTGGGACTGACGGCGCGTGTCGCAAGCGCCACCTTCGAGCGCGATGGCTACAAGCATCTGATCAAGGCGGCGGAAGCCGTTTACAGCTATCCCGCAAACGGCGCGCGATTGTCGCTGCCGGCGCAGAAGATGCTGAACTTCATGATTCATCTAGCAGGAAGCCAGAATTTCGCGAACAGACTGTACCGACTGCCCAAACGGGTGGTCCGTGGCAACCACAAGGGCAATGAGCGGATCTTCGATGCGTTGAAGGAAATTTTCGACTCAAGCCTTGTTGTCATCGGTCCATTTCGTGGGCGCCGATCCCGTGCGGAGTTGCGGATACTGAGCAGCTACGTCCGTCCGGAAGAGGAGGACGACGCCGACGCCGCGGACATCCATTTTCAATTCACCGACGCCTTCTTGGAGATCCAGCGCACCTCGCAACTGTGGGCCAAGTTGTCTGGTCCGGCGATGGTCAAGGTGACCAGCACCTACGCGCTGAAGCTCTACGAAATCGGAATGCAGCGTTACCAGATGGACTACCCGTCGCTGGAGTTGGACATCGACACTCTGCGCAAACTTCTGAACGTACCGGACGGCGCCTACAAAGATTTTGGCATTCTGCGTACACGCACCATCGACCGCGCCATCGCGGAGGTCAACCATCTCGCTCCCTTCCGGGTCAGCATGCCCGAGGACAAGATCAAACGGCGCGGGCGAAAAATCGAAGCCGTGACGTTGGACTTTGCCGCCAAGGACGAGGAGGAGGTGGTGGAAACCTTCCTGGAGCGTGAGCGGCACAGCGCTGGTCGGCGCGCCCGCCGAAGTGGAACCGTCGAACGTCTGGCCATCCCGGCAACGATCGAGCCGGGGCCGCTCCCCGATGCGGACGATGTGAACGCCTTGTGGGCCGCTGCCCTGCACGCGCTGAAAGGAAAGGTGCCGGCGCCGCTGCTCAACGAGCTGGCGCCGTTGCGGGTTGAGGACGTCGCGCATGGCGTCCGCCGTCTGGTCCTCCAGACGCGCACTGCCGCGACGGCAGACGCGGCGGGTATGAATCACTGGCCGACCATCAAGTCTGCCCTGTCATCCTTGACGATGGGGCTGATTGCGGATGTGGCGTTCGAGGCAGCGGCACGCCGCGGCAAGTAAGGATGGGGGCTCTGTACGCCTCGGTTATGAGGCGGCGGGGGCAGGCGGAGAATAGAACGCCGCGCAGTAGCCACGGGGCATCTCGGGGAAGGTCCACGCCGCGTACGGTCGTTCCTCTTCTTCATCATATCCTGTTGTCCACACGCCATTGGTCGAGGTCAGCGGCGCCTGCGGCAGAAGGCTGTTCGCAAACCTTTCCCCGTTACGGCGGTGATCGGCCATGTTGTCCTGGTAGTCGCGCCACACCTGGCCGACCGCCCCTTCAACCGGCTCGGTGGGCACCGGATGCTGGCGCATCCATTGCTTTATGGCGTCGTCATGCCGGGGCTCTGGCGCCTTAACAAGGGGCTCGCCGGGTGCGAAGGCCATGCACTCGAACGCCAGACATGCGGCGTTGATTTTGGGGCAATGGAGCTTCTTAGCTTCACTTTCGGTTATGAGCATGCTGTTCTCCCTGGGCTCCTATACGCGCCCCTTGAGGGGTGCGTTGATTTCGGACCGATCGCGACCAAAGAACGCCGCCTCATTGGCCCGGCGTTGCTGCCGTGCCTCGTGCGCCGCCTGCGTCACAGGCTCAATATAGCAGCGGACAAAATCATCATCTGATGCGTCACGTAACGCCCCAGATGATAGCCGCTTGTGCTCGCAACCAGCTTCGAAGGGTTCAGACACGACCCATTCCTGGGCGCTGCTATCCCACCAGAGTCCGACGTTGTGGGCCTCAGCAATCTTCTTGGCCATGTTGGGTGTCATAGCGTCAGTCTCCCCAGCCTCCTATGCGCGCCCGGCGGCGCTGGTGTCGATGCCGGCGGCAACGCGACCGCACAGAGTGACCCAGCGGCGCGACAGGGCCTCAGCGGTGGCCGGCGCCGTGCCGTCGAGACTGCGGAGGGTGGCACGCACCTCGGTCTCCCCGGCCAGCCAAGCAGCCCGCAGAGCGGGACCCTCCAGGGCCTCCAGGTCGGTCAGCAGGGCGCGCAGCGCGTTGGCTTCCATGGGTCAGGTCCCTCCTATTCGCGCCCGCGCGGTGTGCCGGTATCAGGCAGGCGATGCAGAGGGATGCCAGCTTTCAGTGTGATATCGCCTTTCCGCGTTTGACACGTGGGGCACAGCGGGACCACGCACTCATGGCGCGAGTCATCATGTCCCACGAGTACAAGAAGTGCTCGGAAGGGAGTTTCCACCCGGCATGTTTCATCTGCGCAGGTTTCAATATTGCTCGCTTTGCTGTCTATGCGGCGAACAAATCGCCATGGCTCGACAGGGAGCTTATTGCCGATTGTCATCTTCGAGTTCCCCTTTGGCTCGTTAGCTGACCGGTTGCTCGACGGGGCCGGCGGCGGTCATGTGGATGTGCTTGATGGAGTGGGCGAAGCTGCCGCGCTCGCGGTGCAGGCGCCATTCGCAGCCCGTGGGGGCTCCCTCCGCAACGTCGGTCGCCACCAGCTCGGCAAGGTCCTTCTCGGCCGCAGGCTGGTCCGGATGCTCTCCGCACACCCGCCACGTATCGGGCAGGTATTCCGGCCCACGGAATGCGACGACGAAGGTGTCAGGCTCGGACGGCTTCAGCATGGCGCTCTCCTGGTCTATGCGCCGGCCGGCGCAGTGGCGGCTTCGGTCGCGATCGCCGCGTCCAGAGCCAGGGCAGCGATCCCGATCAGCTTCTCCCGGTAATCCGGGAAGGGATAGCCGGCGCAGTCGATCAGGCACTCCACAGCGCGCCCAAGTTCAAGATAGCGGCCAATCTCGGGATGATCCGGGTCGGGTTCCGGCCGAACCATGATCTGGCGTCGGCAATGCGCAATTTCGGCCAACAGGCCCATGATCTGGACCGTAACGGCCTCCGGTTTGTCGTCCGGGTAGTGCGTGGCTTCAATGTCGTAGGCGAGTTCCGCGGCGGTCATGGCGGGCTCAAAGTTCGGTGTTGCCTTGCCTTGTTTTGTATCGCATAAACGGAAGGCCCGCAACTGGTTTTGTATCGCAATAATGGCCCGTCCAAGAACGAAAACCGCTGGCACCCGTGACAAGTCGTTCCGCCTCGACGCCACTTTGGTCGAAGAGGTTGAGCAGCTTACCAAGAACTTCACCCAAGCGGTAGAAGATGGGCTGCGGCTGTGGATCGCACGGGAGAAACGACGCAAGACGAAAGCGGAAGATCATCCTCCGACAGAGTGAGCGTTCGTTCATGAGCCCGGCCCAGGCGTCATCCTCGTGCCTCCGGCTTCCAATGCTTCCGCCCCTCCTGACGGGCTTTGAAGTCCTCCAGCGATTCCCCGTCCTGGCGGATGCGTGGCCCGAACTCGCGCCAGAGTGTTGTGCGTGTCACGCCGGCATGCTCCTCGATCTGTTCCAGGGCGACGGCCAGGTCAAAGTACAGCGCGCGGATGGCGGTCTTCTTCCGGCCGATCAGCTTTGGCCGGCGGCCTCCGCCTTTGGCCTGGCGTCGGGCCGCTCGTAGGCCGGGCTCCCACTGTGCATGGTTCCACCTCGCTTCGGAGGCGCCGAAGGCGTCCAGCAGCGCCACGAGCTGCGGCGCGTCAGCCGGCGCCAGCGACACGCCACTGTCGATCACCACCAGTCCCACGCCGGCCCCGCCGATCTGCCGGAGCGTTGTCACCGCCTCGGCCCGGCAGCCGCCCAACACGTCGAGGCCGGGGAGCACTGCGGTGTCCCCGGCCCGGAGCGACCGGACGAACTCTGGGAGCCACTGGCGGAGCTTCCTGGCCGGGGTGAAATCGTCGGCGTAAATCCTGCCCGGCTCCACGCCGGCAGCCATCAGCGCTGCGCGCTGCTCGTCCAGGGACGGGCCGACCCTGCCGGCATAGGCGTAACCGATCAGCAGCCCGGCCATTTCAAAATCCCGTCTGTTCTGAAACCTTATTTCGCACGGAATTTTGCAATCGGCGCCCAGGCCGGGCTACTGGCGGAGTGTCGCGGGCCGGGTCCCAGCCTCACAGACGGACGGAAAAATACGGAACGGACGGCGGAAAACGAGGTCAGGTTAGAAGGAAGGAGAAGCTGCCCCAGCTCGTCACGATCGTACCCTCCCACTTTGTCTTGAGCGACAACCGCATCCCATAATTCGAGAGTGGCATTGGCAAGCTGATGATCCCGGCCTTACTCCCGAGGGTGTCAAGCAGACTGCCATGGTTCTTGATGAGGCCATCGGCAACATCCTTCACCAAGCGCCGGTTCTTCTCGTACTTTGTCAGGGCTTCGGCAATGCCCAGCCCGGTTTTGTTGAACTTGGCGCCGATCGCCGCCAGTTCGACCGCTTCGGGGATGGTGCGGATGTACTTCGCAAGCCCACCAATCCCCATGTCGAGTGAAAAATCAATCGACCAGTCCACCGGCTGACCGAAGGACTGCGGATCGGATGCGTTGAGCCCGACCAGGAAAGTCAGGCCACCCGATCCGCCGAGTCCCGCGCCCAGCGTTAGGGATTGCTGCTCAATCGTGCAGTATCGGGTGAGCCGGGGGGTGCGGAGCGCATCGCCGTAGCACAAGAGCGCGCCTTGTTGCTGTCCCGCACCCACGACGATCTCACCGCCAGTCTCGAAACCGACCCCGACCCAGAGCGTCCCGACGTCCATGGTCAACCTCCCTGCGCGCCTTGCGGAAAGGTAACATCAGCAAGCGCTTGTCAGAAACTGACCGAAGTAAGTAGCGGCTAAGAAGCAAATGCCGCGGCCTCCCAGTCGCCAAGCTCTGCATCTGAACGTTGTCGTCGACGCTGACCTGCCGCTGGTCGAAATCCTTCTTCTGTCGTGGCCACCGTGGCAATCAGCGCCGCCGTGAGTGTCGCCGGCAGGCCCACAGACGGACGAACACGCCGCGCGCGTTTGTTCGCGTCCTGTTCGCTTTCCAACCGCAAAATGCGATTGTGCTCACTCGGTCCCTGGCCGGGCTCCAACCGCGAAATGCGAATAGCCGTTATTTTCCCTGCGACCTTCGGGCGAAGGCGGTAAAGCCCCGCAGGAACGATCGCAGCTGCTCTTCCACCTTCGGGTCTGAAATTGTGCCGTCCTCACCGAAGATCGTGTGCGCCCGTGAGACCAGAAGGCGACCGTCGCTCCACAGTTCTGTACCGAGCGTGCGCAGAACTGGAAGCCAAGCGTTCTGGCTGAGGATGGTACCGAAGCCACCAGGCGAAGCTCCCATCAGCGCGACGGGCTTCCCGCCGAAGACCCGGGGGATGTCGGCCGGCGGTCGGGACAGCCAGTCGATCGCGTTCTTGAACACGCCGGGGATCGAGTTGTTGTACTCGGGCGTGATGAGCAGCAGCCCGTCGGCGGCCGCGATGGCGTCCTTCAGTTCCACCACCGGCTGCGGAATTCCTTCGGCGGCCTCGAGATCGCCGTCGTAAAGCGGTATGCCACGGATGCTGCCTATGGTCAGCGTCGTGCCATTCGGCATCGCAGCGGCGGCCGCCTTCAGCAAAGCGGTGTTGAGGGAACCTCGGCGGAGACTGCCCGATAATCCGATCAGTGTGGTCATCCGCGCCTCCATGGTCATGCGATCAACTGCTGTTGGCAATATGGCTGCCGCGGCGCGGCCGTCAAAGATGGGCGGCCGCGCAGTCCCGCGGGGGGATGGACGCCGAGGTGCAAACCTCCACCTTGTTCCCTGAGTCCGCTCGATCCTGCGAGGAGGTGCCGCATGTGGCCGGACATTCCCTATCAGCCTTGGGGGGACACCTGCACCGCCCTGCACCTCTACACGCAGATCGTGGACAAGTACCGCCTTGCGCGGACACCCTGGGTGAACCATTCCTGGCACGCCACGCTCTATGTGAATGGACGGGGGCTGACGACTGGCTTGGTCCCCGACGGGCCGGGCTGCGTCGAGATCGCCTTCGACCTGATCGACCACGCGGTGGTAGGGTGCGCCACCGACGGCCGGTCCGCCCGCTTCGCCTCCGGCGCGACGACGGTCGCCAGCTTTTACACCCGCTTCATGGAGTTGCTCACGTGGCTCGGGGCCAGGCCTCGGCTGAACGGCCGTCCCAACGAGGTGCCCGACCCGGTGCTGTTCGCCGAGGACCGGATTGAACGCCCCTACAATGCGGATGCAGTGCGGCGGTTCTTTGGCGCTCTGGTGGCCGTTGACGGCGTGCTGAGGCGGTTCCGCACGGGATATCTCGGGAAGGTCAGCCCGGTGCATCTCTTCTGGAGAAGCTTTGACTTGGCGGTTACGCGCTTCTCCGGGGCCGCGGCGCCCCTTCACCCCGGCGGGATCCCGGCCTTGCCGGATGACGCCACCCGCGAGGCTTACAGCCACGAGGTGTCCTCGGCGGGCTTCTGGCCGGGCGGCGGGATGGTCGAGTATCCCGCCTTCTACTCCTATGCCTATCCGGCGTCCGAGGGCTTCGCCGAGGCCAGGTTCGAGCCGGAGGACGCGCGTTTCGAGCGTGAACTCGGCGAGTTCCTGCTGCCTTACGATGCCGTGCGTCGGGCGGTTGACCCGGAGGCGACGTTGATGGCGTTTCTGGAGAGCACCTACCGTGCGGCGGCCGACCTCGGCGGCTGGGACCGCGGACGTCTTGAATGCGCGCTCGGAGAGCCACGTCAGCCACGCTCGCTGTGACGGTCCACCGATTCACGTGTCGCCGTGGGGCGAAAAGGGGCCACCCCGAAGCGCCGCGAGCGCGCGAGGTATCGCAACCAGCTTCCCAAGATTCCCCGCTCAGAGTTTGAGTTCTCTCCTGTGATGCCCTGAACGGGTGGTGGCAACCGGGGGCGGGACCGCCAACTGCCGTTTCAGCCCGGGCCTTGTGCGTTTGGAACCAACCGCCCCCCCTTGGGTTCCACTCCCATCGTGGTGCGGAGCACAATGGCCCCGCTCCCCCCACGCGGGAGACCAAGCATGACCGGCATCCGGGTTCACAACTCTCCCACGCGCGAGCCTCGGCTTTCCAATCAACCACATCGGCAGCAACAGCGGTCGCGGCTGGGGACCGTTTTGGGTCTGTCTACCGCTGCCGTGGCCGCTGCAGCCCTCTTCAACACCTACCGGGCGCGCAAGGTCGAGCGCGAGCACCCGCCCAAGGGACGATTCGTCACGGTGGACGGCGTGCGGCTCCATTACCTCGACCAGGGCGAGGGATCGCCGGTCATCCTTATCCATGGCAACGTTGTGGATGCGGGGGATTGGGTTTTGAGTGGCGTCTTCGACCGAACCGCCGCTCACCACCGTGTGATCGCTTTCGACCGCCCCGGCTTCGGACACAGCGGCCGGCCGCACGGCTCGATGTGGACGGCGGCCCATCAGGCCACGCTGCTTCGCCACGCCTTCCGCGAATTGGGTATCGAACGCCCGGTGGTCGTCGGGCACTCCTGGGGGGCGCTCGTTGCGTTGGAACTCGCCCTGAACCACCCGGACGCCGTCCGTGGTTTGGTCGTTCTATCGGGCTACTACGATGTCACGGTTCGCTACGACGTGCCGCTCGTCGCAGTTTCGACAGTTCCCGGTGTGGGCGATGTCATACGGTACACCGTGTCGCCGGTTCTGGGAGCCGCCCTGTTGCCGCTGAACATCAAGGCTATGTTCTCGCCCCAACCCGTGCCGCCCCAGTTCAAACGCAATTTCCCATACGGTTTCCCAATCCGCCCTTGGCAGATCCGGGCCGAGTCGCAAGACGCCGTCACGATGATGCCGGCCGCGATCGACATGCACCAACGGTTTCGCCATCTGCGTCTGCCAGTCTTCATCTTGGCCGGAACGGAAGACCGGATCGTGAGCCACGAAAGCCATGCCACTTGGCTTCACGATCAGATTCCCGGTAGCCGCCTGCAGTTGATCAATGGGGCTGGTCACATGGTCCACTATGTGCGTCCGCAGCAGGTCGCCGCCTGCATCAACGAAGTGGCGGCGGCTCGTCACCCAACCGAGAAAGTGTCGGCAGACGATGGCGTGGTCAACTACCCATGAACATGTAGAAGCCCCTTGTTCGACGGCCATTGTGCACGGCCAGAAGCGTGCAAAATGGCTTGGCTGAACAGCAGATCATTCCGCGCTGTGTCGCTGATCATTGAAGCCATGGGGCAGGAAGCCGCATTTCGGATTTTCCCGTAGCCCTGATTTCGAAGTCGACTGGGGTCTTCATGTTCGCTTGGGGGCAAAATCGCCGACGTAAGTGTGGCGAAAGGGGACGCCGGCCTTCGGGCCGCCGTCACTGCTGGCTGGCTCAGATCGGCTCATCATTGACCTTGCCCGAAATGGTTCCATCCATCAGCGGCGATCCGTCGCCTTCCGACGGCGAAGCGCCCTATACGTCAGAGGGATCGCGCGTCACCACCGCTCCGTTCAACACGCGGTCGCGAACGGCCAATAATCATAGACTGAGGCGGCATGCCATTGGCTTCAACTGCGGAGTGTTTCATGCTCCTGGGCCGGATCATTGTGGTGTGCGTTTCCACCTTTTGCATTCTTTGGCCCCTTCCAGCTTTGGCGGACAAGCGGATCGCGCTGGTGATCGGAAACGGAGACTACAAGGAATCGCCACTGCGGAACCCGGTGAACGACGCCAAGGCCATGGCGACAACCTTGAAGCGGCTCGGCTTTGAGGTCACGTTGGTGACCAATGCCACGCTGCCGCGGATGCAGCAGGCTATCCTGAGCTTCGGTGAGGCATTGCGTGGTGACGGGGCTGGGCTGTTCTACTACGCCGGCCACGGTCTGCAGGTGAAGGGGCAGAACTACCTCGTACCGGTCGACGCGGACATCGCTTCGGAGGCCGCAGTGCGTGTGACGTCGGTTCCCGTCGATCTCGTCACCGAGCAGATGGGCGACGCTGGCAACGCGTTGAACGTCGTCATCCTCGACGCCTGCCGCAACAACCCGTTCGAACGGCGCTTACGCGGTGGTTTGCGCGGATTGGCGGCCATGGACGCCGCCCGCGGCACTCTGATCGCCTACGCCACCGCGCCAGGCTCGGTGGCTGCCGACGGCGACGGTGACAACGGCCTGTACACCGGCGAGTTGCTGAAGGCTTTGGGTGAGCCCAACCTCAAGGCCGAAGAAGTGTTCAAGCGAGTCCGCGCCAACGTCGTGCAGCGCACGGGAGGTAAGCAAACACCCTGGGAATCGTCCTCTCTCACGGGCGACTTCGTGTTCAACCTCACGGTCAATGTGAAGCCGCCAGCGGAGTCCGGCGGCTTCGACGAGCGGCAATTTGAACTTGCGTACTGGAACTCCATCAAAGACAGCGCCAGCCCCGTACCGTTCCGAGCCTATCTAGACCGCTATCCCAAGGGGAACTTCGCCGAGATCGCGCGGTTCAAGATCGACGAGCTGGAGGCCAAACCGAAGATTGGCTTGGCGGCACCCGCCACGCCCCCGCCTGCAACACAGCCGGCGCCATCCGTGCCGGGCCAACTTCCCACGGTATCGCAACCGCCGTCGTCCACGTCGCCGGCCCACACCGAAACCGGCAGCTGGTCCTACGTCGTGCGGAGCGCCGTCACGCTTCGAGATGGGCCGTCTTCCGGAGCCCGACGAACTGGCCAATTGAAGGCGGACGACATCGTAGAGGCGACTGTCCGTCACGACGACGGGAAATGGGTGAAGGTCGCGAAGAAGGACCTTGTCGGCTGGGCTCCCGCGTCGGCATTGAGCGAGGTTGAACCGGCCGAAGCGAAGGCCTGGGACAAGGTGAAGAACGAGAAGCGGGCGGGACCTCTGCGAGACTTCCTAAAGGCCTACCCCAAGAGCCATTTCACTGCGAAGGCGAAGGCCATGATCGACAGACTCGCCAAACCGGCCGATGCCCTGACACCCTCGCAAACCGCTTCCCCGCACACCACCGCACCGGGCCAGTACGGCAACGCAACCGTTACGCGTGAAGATGGCATGTATTCAGCCCGCGACGTCAGCTCCAAGCAGCTGGTGCGGCTTCAGGTAGGCGTCAGCCTTCGCGTCATCGGCGCCGCAGGAGACGGATGGTGCTCGGTCACTATCCGTGGTCGACAAGGACGCGAGATCAACGGGTTTATGCGTGTGCTTTCCCTTTCCGTCTGTCCACAGGCCTCCGAGCCGCCACCCCAAGCCGTCAGGCCCGCGGCGTTCGGAAACGCGCGGATAATGCGCCAAGCGAAGATTCTCGCCCAGCCAAGCTACCTTTCGAGCGAAATGGCGAGCCTTTCGGAAGGGACACGTATTCACATCACCGGAGAAGCGATTAAGGGATGGTACCCGGTCCAATTCATCGGGCGTGACGGGCATGAAATGCAAGGCTTTGCCGACCGAATGGCCGTCGTCCGCGACAACGTCCGCTGAGTGCTTGCTGATACCCGCGGGCTCGCAAACGGACACTTTTCGGCCTGCCGGTGAAAGGCCCTTTTTACACTGAACGCCCGATCAACTCCCGCCAGGGCAGATCGGCGGGCCGGACGATCTCGACCACCTTGCGCTGCTCCGAAAGCTGCACGATGCGGGCGATCTTGCGCACCAGGACGGGGAGCGCGGCATCGGCGGCGGCGGCCGACTTCAGCGCCATGGTCATGTTCGTGCGCCACGCCTCCAGCGCGTCCAGCGGGCTGTCGGCGTGGATGGTCGACATCCAGCCGCTGTGGCCGGTGTTGAGCAGACGGTAGCTCGGCAGCGTGTTCTCGAGCTGCTGTTCGCCCGGCACCGCCACGCTGGGGTTGAGGCGGAGCACCGCCTTCAGGAGATGCATCGGCTCGACGGCGGTCCCGGTCTGCGATTCCTCCGCCAGGAGCCCGGCCTGGTTCGGCTGTGCCACCACCAGCTCCTCCACATCCTCCACCGTCACCACGCGCCGGTCGGAGCGGACGCACCGCAGCAGTCGCTTCAGGAAGTTGGTCTTGCCGCTGTTCGTTCCACCCGACACCAGCACGGGCAGCTCGGCCGCCACGACCGCCTCCAGATCCTCGACGGTCCCGATCGGATGACCGCTGTCGAACCGCGCCGCCCGGTAGGCGGCCCCGCCCTCCACCGGCCGGCCCGGCAGCAAACCGAAGTCGCTGAAATCGAAACTCTTGTGGCGCTGAACGCGGATGCTCAGCACCATGCCGCTGCGCGTGTTCGCCCCCAGCACGGCCTGCAGGCGGTGCCCGCCGGGAAGCGGTGAAGCCAGCAGAGGGAAGCGGTTCGGGTCATAGGGCCGCTTGAACAGGTTCTTGAGCTGATCGCAGAGGTCGCGGCTCCAGGCGAGATCGAGGCCGGCTCCATCCATTTGCACGTAGCCGCGTCCGGCGATCTCGACCCAGAGGTCGCCGGGACCGTTCAGCGAGACCTCCACCACGTCGTCGCGACCGTAGATCAGCGGCACCAGCGGGTCCAGCGTGGCCCGCAGGGCGGCGTTCATCGGCGGCACGGCGCTCATGGGGCGCAGGCCGCGACGCGGGTGGCCGGCAACGGCCCGCGGTCGATCTCGATCCGCGAACCGTCGCCGCGGGTGACCAAGCCGATGCGGCGCCACGCCTGCCACCGCTCGCAGCCGATCGCCACCGGCGCCCCTGCCGCCCGCGGCGCCGGGTCCTCCTCAAGCGCGTAAGGACGGGCCCGCTCCCGCACCACGCCCGTCTCCAGCACGATCCGTCCGGTCGGGGTGTCGACGACCGTGTCCGACAGCTGCAGGCTGGTGCGCGCGGCGTCATCATGGCGCCAGCCGGTGTTGACGGTCAGGTGCTGGTAGGACTCGTCCGGACTCTGGACGCAGCGGGTGACCCAACCAGCGAAGGACTCTCCGGCCTCTCCAACCGTCACCTGATACCAGCGGCGGGTGCCGTAGGAGGTGGCGCTCGCCAGATCGTGAACATACACACCCGCGCATCCCTCCGTCGTGGTGCGCAGCGTTCCGCCGCCCTGCGGCTGGCAGGACCGGATGACCCGCGGCGGATCGGACTCGACGGTCACCTGCGTCCAGCTCAGCGCCGGAGCGCCGGCCACGACACTCTCCTTCGGCGCGGTGCACGTCTCCACGCGGTGCTTCCAGACCAGCGGGGCGTCGCGGCGTTCGGCGCAGGCCTGCGCCAGACGGGGGGCCGCGCCGCCGCCGTCCTCCGGAGGGCTGAAGACCGCCCGCGATTCCCCCATGGTGTCGCCGGCTTCGAAATCGTTGCGCATCCGGCAACCGGACACCGTGAGCCGCAGCGGCACCGTCTCGGCGCCGTCGCGCAGCGAACAGGGCTTCACCTCGATCTCCTCGCCGGCGGCGTCGCGGTACACCTCGCGCTCCTCGCGCCGGGCGACCCCTTGCGCCGGGTCGGGAACCCAGGAACAGCCCGCCTTCGTCCGGCGGATCTCGAACCGTCGGCCGTCGGCCTGGCACGCCGTCTTCCACACCGTGCGGCCGGCCCCGGCCTCGACGATCCGCGACTGCCCGAGCGCCACGCCGCTCTCGTAGACGATCTGGTCACCGCACCCGAACCACGTCCGCTGTTGGGCCTGGGAGGCGGACGGGACGAGCGTGGCGGCGGTGACGGCGGCGAGCAAAAGGACGAGCTGTGACATGGTCTTCTCCTCACTGAGGCGGCGGCAGCGCGACCGGCCTGGTCGTCGCAGCGGCGCCCGCGCCCGTCGCGGTTCCTGCCCCGGCGGTGCGCACAGCCTGGTCCGCCGACCGCTCGCCGGGGCGGGCCAGCCACAGGTCGACCGACGGCGACACCAGGAACTGATAGCCCCCATGAACGATGTGGACGTCGGTCAGGTCGAGATTCCGCTCCAGCAGCAGGCGGGCGATCGACTGGGCGTTCCGGTTGGCCTGGCCACCCGCCACCACCACCGTCTGGCCATCGGCCGTGCCCTCGCCCTGGCGTGCCAACCGCTGCTCGATGACGCTGCCGGCGATCTCGATCGCCCCGGCGATCACGGCCCCGCCGTACCGCTCGGCGACGCGCTGGTTGAGATCGTCCACGAGGCCGGCCCGGCCCATCAGGTCGGCGCCGACGGCAGGGCTGGCGCGCAGGTCGAACTGCGCGTGGTCGACGGCCCGCACCAACCGGGTGAACTCCGTGCGCAGCCGCGTCTCGCCCCGACGCATGCCCTCGTAGCGCCCGTGCATCGTGCTGCCGGCGGGGATGACCACGGTCTTTCCGTCGGCGCCGTAGACATCGCGCTCGACCATGGCGGTGACCGGCCCGCCGATCTGGGAGTTCACCGACCGTGTGAGGACGAGCGGGATCGGCGTGTCCTGGAGCACCGTCCGGGAGAGGTCCACCGGTTGGCTGGACACCACCCGTGGATAATCTTCCCCGTAGCTTGCCGCCTCCGACGCCGCACCTGCGGGTTTCCCGGACGTCGACATGGACGGACCGCGCGACAGACGGCCGTCGCTTCGCGGCGCCGCCGTGTCCACGATGCGGCTCCGCCCCAGCCCGGCGAGATGGTCGGCGCGCGCCGCTTCCACCAGCTCGGCGTAGCGGTCGCGCGGCGCCGCCGCATCGGCCGGTGGGGCCGCGACCCGGTAGGGCACGCGCAGCGCGACGCCGGAGGAGCCCACCCCAATCACCTCGCCGGCGCCGGCGCCGGCGGCCGTCGCGGCCAGCTCGATCCGGCAGGAGGCCCCGGGCTCGAGCGCGCCGCCGCATCCCGACGCCGTCGCCACGCCGCCGGTCACGACGAGTTCACCGAGCACCACCGCGGTTCCGCCGACGTTGCGCACGACGATGGGTGCGGCCATTCCCGGCATCGTCTCGACCGACGACGGAATGGACACCAGACGCCCGGGTGCCGGCGCCGGCTCCTGCGCCGGCGGAGGGGCCGGGGCGGCTGCGACCGGAGGAGCGGACAGCTCGAGCGGTTCGGGCGCCGCCCGTGGCGGCGTCGGCGGGGGCGGCGGAGCGGGCTTCTCGCCCTCGCCGCCCAGCGACAGGGCAAGGGCCGCCAGGGCACCGAGCAGCCCGGCGGCCAGCCCGAGCCGCCGCGGAGAGGTTCTGGCCAGGAGCGCGCGCCAGGACGGCGCCGGGGCGTTCATGGCGCGCTCCCCCCGCGGCCGAGGGCGGCGTCCACGGTGGCGGCGGGTGACGCCGCCGGCTTGAAGCGGTTGCGGACGCACAGATAGAGGTCGCCGGATTTCAGCGTCAGGTCGCCGACCGCGTCGATGATCAGGATCTGGCCTTTCGAACCGCCCCAGCGCACGGCCACCGGCTGGTCGATGCCGCCGACCAGCAGGAAGGCGGCCGGCAGGCGGGTCGATCCCAGGCGCTCGCCGTAGTCGAGGAAGGTCCGCCGACCGTCGTGGAAGGCGCGCAGCGGACCCAGCACGCGCGAGGCCTCGTCCGGAGCGAACACCCGGATGTCGTCGAAGGACAGATCCTCGACCCGGAAGGGATGCACCGTGGCGAAGTCGCCCCCGCCCGCCCCGCCGTCGGGAGCGCCCTCCTCGGCCCGCTCCTCCCGCCGCAGGCTGGCGCGGTCGTAGCCGCCGCGCGGCGGGACGGAACCTCCCCCCATTGCCCCGTTGAGTCCGACCTCGACGCTCAGCGGGCTGTGCGCCGTGCGCCCCGAGCGGGCGCAATAGGCGTCGTCGTCGATGAAGGCCGTCAGGTCGGTGACCTGCGCGGCCTTCACGGTCTCCGACCGCAGGTAGAAGGTGTAGAGCCGGCCGCTGCGGGCGATCACCTGCATCGCGGTGTCCACGCCGGCCCGATCGGGCCGGACGAGGAGCAGGTTCGGATGCCCGTCGGGGATCTCCCACGGGAAGCTCTCCTCGTCGGCAAGGGAGACACGGCTGATCGTTTCGCACGGCGGGAGCACCACGGAGGTCGTCATGCCCAGCCGCAGGCGCAGCGGCATGACCCGGTTGACCCGGTGAGCGAAGCGGACGGTGCCCGGCTCGATCTGCCCCGGCGCCGGCACCGCGTCGTCCCAGGCCGGCTGGATGCGCCCGAGCGAGACTCCCCGCAGGATCGCCTCCTGGTAAGGCCCGGTTCCCTCGGGCGCCGCCCCGGCCTCGCCCGACCGCTGCAGCACCGGATAGTCGCCCCGGTTCTGCGCGTCGGCGTCGAGGCCGCGCGGCTGCCGCGTCGAGGGGGCCACCGCCGCCGTCGCACCCCCTCCGGAGCGTTCGGCGGGCCGCGGCAGGGTGAGGCCGCCGTCCGGCGATCCGGCGGGTTCGGCCTTCGGCTTGGGCAGCGCTATTCCCGGTTCCGCGACGCTGTCGATCAACCCGGGAAGCGGCGCCCCGTCCGGCGTGGCCAGCCCCGGCGGCACCGCCTGCGCGTTGGCCAGGCCTGCAAGCGCCCAGGAGGCCAGCAGGACGGCGGCGAGGCCGAGTGCGAAGCCATGCCGGAGCCTTGCCGGCATCCCTCGGTCAGGAACGGCGCGAAAGGTCATATTGAATCACCCGAAATCCGAAGGCGAGGTCGCTGTCCTGTGGCAGAAGCCCCTCGCCTTCCACGATGGTCCCGTCCAGCTCCACCAGCTCCGGATAGCCGATCCGGAGCAGCACCCGCAGGGACTGCGTGCCCAGCTCCATGCCCTTCTCGGTGTCGCGCACCGTGAAGTCGACGTAGTACAGCCCCGGAGACGCCAGGTTGATGGACTCGATCTTGACGGCGCGTTCGGCCCCGCGCGCCAAGGCCTGGATCACCAGTTTCTGGTTGCGCGCCCGGAAGCCCTCGTAGACCTCCGTCGTCGACCGCCGGGCGACCCAGCCGTCCGTCGGCCGCATCCGCACCTTCATCAGCCCCTCGTCGGCCACCACGCCCTCGCGGATGCGGACATACTGGGCGACCCACGCCCGTTCGGTGACCGCGAAGCTGGTGGTCTGCCGCCGCAGGGGCGCCGCCTCGACCACCGCATCCATGGCTGGGGCGACGGTGATCGCGTAGGGGATCTTCTCCTTCAGCGGCGTGAGCCGGACGAGCGCCTGGCCGAGCGTGATGTTCAGGGCCATCGACAGGCACAGCAGGATGCCGAGAAGGCGGGCGACCCAGCCGATCACGCCGATCCCGTCGCCGCTGTCGTGCTTGTCCCACACCCGCTCGACCGCGACGAGGTCGCTATCGCTTCGTGAACCGGCGCCGAACATGAGGATCTCCGGACGTCAGACGGCGGACGCCGCGGGCGGGAGCCCGGCCGGCGACCGCGACAACGGCAACTCGACGCAGGCGCAGGGGCTGCGTTGCCGATCATCCATACCGCCGCCGATCCTCTGGCGGGGGAGGTCGACGGACCCGCCGGACGAGCAGCCGGCCAGGATCAGGGCGCTCAGCGCCAGCAGCGCGCGTCGCATTCACGCATCCTCCAACAAGGGCTTGTAGCCCGGCCCGATGTCCTCCCGGCGCAGAGCCTCTGCGGCGTGGACCCGCAGCAGGGCCGCCAGCAGGCGGTTCGTCGCCTGCGTTTCCTCCAAAAGCCCGATCAGCGCCGCTCCGATGGCCGCGTTCTGCGCCCGTTCGCTCGCCGCGTTGTTCATCCCGTCGCTGAGCTGGGCCAAGCGCTCGTTTCCGGCCTGACTGCTGGCGATGCCGTGATAGGCGGTGCCCAGACCGTCGAACGCCGCGTTTCTCCCTTCGGCCACCCGTCGGCGCTGCACCCGTTCGATTCCCGCCAAGTCGGACCCGGCGGGCGGGGCGAAGCATTGGCGGGAACGGACGGCTCCATCCGCCGGAGTCTTGAAGACGGTGGAGGGCTCGCCTTGAAACGCCGTCAGCCCACGCTGCAGGTTGAGCGGCATCGATGCGCCCGACGCGGTCCGCGCCGTTCCACCCAACGCGCCCAGGCTTACCGCGCCCGCCCCGCCCAGGACGCTCTTCAACATGCTCTGGACCTCGGGCGCGAGGTCGGCGACGCTGGAGCCCCGCCCCTGGCCATCGAGCATCTGCGACTGCAGGGCGCGGATTTCCGCCAGCTTGTCGATCACGCCCTTCAAGGTCGCGTTGACGCCCTGAACCGACGCATCGACCATCGGGTCGTAGACGGTCGGCGGGCAGCACACCGCCTGCGCCGGCTTCGCAAAAAGCGCCGTTGCCCCGACGCCGAGCAGCAGAGCCGGCACGGCCCGCCGACCGACCCCCGCCATGCCGCTTTGGGGCGGCCCACCGCCATGGTCTTTCTCGACTTCGCCCCGCGGCTCGCCGGCCGCCCGCATCAACAGGCGGCCCGCACCGCCGACCGCTCTACGCCACCACGCCGTCATGAGGCCGCCCTCTCCGTTCCGAATTCGTCCAGATACGCGTCGCGCCAATCGACCGGGTCCCAGTCCTTCAAATGCCGCGCCCGCTCGACGCACCCGACGTCGGAGGCGAAGCAGCAGGCCAAGTCTCCCAGAGCGGCCGTCGAGAATTCGAGCACCGCCGATTCCCCGGCGTTCGGTTTCTTGAGAAGGACCGGGTGCTCCATGTGGTCGTAGCTGCGGTCCGACCCGTCCACGAAGGCGAACTCCTCCGGCGTCAGCCACTCCTCGTAGTCCGCGTACTTCGCCCCGCGGTCGGGATGGAAGATCCATGTCGCCGTCTGCGACCGCATGATCTTCGGCAGGTTGGGGTGGATCTCCGACAGGGACGACGGCCGCTGCCACAGCGTCATCACCGCGATGAAGTCCTTTCGCACCTGCTGCATCCAGTCGATGCCGTTCTTCAGGAATTCGTCGCTGCTCCACAGCGCCGCGGTCTCGTCGATCAGGATGATTCCGCCGCGGCCTTCCCGGCGCACGCGCTCCGTCACCAGATAGGCCACATCCTCGACCAGCGGGGGCGCCAGCACCGGGTCCTTCAGGACGGTGGTGAAGTCGAAGGCGAGCAGGTCGCTCTCACCGATCGGCACGCGCTCGGTGCCCGAGAACACCGATCCGTAGGTCCCGCCGGGAAGCCAACGCTGCATCTGGGTGAAGGCCGGCGAGCCGGGATCGAACCCCGCCTCCACCACCGTGGCCAGAGTCCGTTCGTCCATCGGCGTGCCGGCGCTTTCCATGCGCACGAGCGCGTTGACCGCCTTCTGGTACATCCGCTCGCTGTCGGGGTCCGACAGGCCGGTGAGCAGCCGGAACAGCTTCGCCAGATGGGCGCGCACCGCGGTGGTCGGCGGACGCTGCAGCGGCTGAAGCTGCGCGTCCGTTTCCCCGCCCGGGCGATCCGACAGCAAGCTGACGTAGCGCCCGCCGCACATCGTCGTGGCGACATACTGGCCGAACCGCGAATCGAACAGGGTGGCGATCAGTCCCGGGAAGTGCTCCAGGGCGCCGATCACCAGAAGGTCGGCCACCGTCGTCTTGCCCGACCCCGTGCGCCCGAAGATGATGGTGTGGGCGAGCGCGTCGCGCTTGGCCGTCTCGTGAAGGTTGACGTAGTAGGGCGTTCCGGACGCGGTCAGAGCACGCAAGATCCAGCTGTCGCCGGCGCCGCTTCCCCAACCCGAGCGGGGAAGCCCCGCCTTCGGCGTTTCGAAGACCACGAGGTCGGCGACGTTCTGGCAAACGGCGCGAACCTCGCGGATGAAGCTCCAGTCTTCCCATCCGGGCAGCATCGACCACCACAGCACCCCGGCCAGGTCCCGCTCGACCACGGTTTCCGCATGGAAGGTCTGGAACACCGCCTCAACCTGCTTCTGGACGCGGGCCGCTTCGTCCGGGCTGTCGCCGAAGGCGAAAACGGTCAGGGCATGGCGGACCAGCCGCTCCCGTTCCCGGGAATTCGGCGCGATCATTTCCTTGACCTCCAGGAACTCGGCCGCCGCCTGCTGGGACACCCAGGTCGAGGCGGCGCCGCGTTCGAGCTGGTCCAGCGTGAACGTCCCGCCCATCTCCGAATGCACATAGGCGGCGTTGAGCACGAGCAGCTCGCCGTCCAACGCCTGCAGCCGAGCGACCAACTCCTCGGGCGTCGCCCCGCCCCAGCTGCTGAGGGTGATCACCTGCGCGTAAGCCTTGCTCTGGCCATGCGAATGGATCATCAGGCCGCTGTCGGGGTTCAGGTCGACCGAATCCACCGCGACCAGCCGCGCCACGTCCAGGCGCCCGACCGGCGACGGCCGCGTCACCCGGCTGACCAGATGCCCCCAGAATTCGAGCAGGGTTCTGGCCGGATGGCTTCCCTCCTCCAGGCCCGCCTCGCCCAGATCCATGGGCTGAAAATCCTCCAGCGCCTTCCACACTTGGGCGCGCGCGCGCTCGAGCCGGGCGCGCGCGTCGTCGCCGTTGCCGCGCACGCTGAGCACGACGACGTGGCGGTTGCGGTAGGCGCGCGTGAACTGCGCCTCCCACCGCCCAACCACCCGGCTGCGCAGCGCCAGCCCCGCCGCGTTGCCGCGGGCGGGCCTACGCTGCGGCGGCGATGCCGGGACGCGCTGCCGCAGGTCGAAGACGCGGACATGCACGTCGATCTCGGACAGGAGCTGGAACATCTGCCGGCGCCGGTCGCGCCGCTCGTAGCGGACCTCCTCGTTGGCGCCGGAATAGTCGAGGCCGGCAAGCTCGATCGCGACGCTGAGCGTGCCGTTGCGGCTGCGCAGCGTCCGGCCGTCGGACAGGATCTTGTCGAACAGCACATACTCGCTGAGCTTCGTCCGCCGCAGCGGCGGCACGGCCAGCCGCCCGAGAGGCGGCACCAGGGCGATGCCCAACCCGACGGCGATGCCGACGACCGACACCCAGGTCGCCGCAACTTCCCACCAGGAACTCCCTCCGCGGAGCAGGTCGTCCAGGGCGGCCAGCGAGACGCTCATGGATCGGCTCCTATGAGTCCGCGCCGCATCAGGATCATGCGGGGGCGCGAGGCCGGAGACATCGGCGCGCGGGGATCGAAGCGGGCGCGCCACACCGCGACGATGTGGCGGTCGCGGCGGAAGCAGCGCGTCGGCCAAGCCGACGGCAACCCCGGCAACCGTGCCGACGACGATGTTCAGGCACCACAGCTGGAGGGGCACCCAGAGCATGTGGAGCGGATAGGCGACCGCCGTATACACCGGGGTCGTCAGGCGCCGGGCCGCGGCCATCGCCGTTACTTGATCGGCGTGTAGGTGCCGACCGACGACGCGTCGGACAAGCCGCCCAATCCGAAGACATAGTTGATCAGCAGCGGAGCCGACGCGACCAGCATGATTCCGGCCACCACGCTTGCCAGGAAAACGAAATCGAATTTCTTGAAGTAGGCCTTCACCGCGGCGACCACGAGCCCGCCGAACCCGAGCATCCGCACCACCCAGATCGCGAAGTTTGTGACGGCATTGCCCGCGCTGACCGTCGGTGCGAACGGGTCCGCGGTCACTGCGAACGCCGCGGACGGCAAAGCCACGGTGATCAGGATCACCAGAGCGGCCATGGACGCATGGCGATCAGGAAAACGCTCGTTCATGAGAGGGACACCTGTGCAGAAGAATGGAAGGTGCCCCAGAGCCTACGGAGGTGCGTCGCCGGGTTTCGAGCACCGGCGATGCGTTTTTTTCCGCTCATCGCTCCACGTCGCGGGACCGGCGGCGCCGGACCGGTTCCGGCATCGCATCCGGACCGGCTGGGGTTGCGCCAAGCTCCCGCAGCACGGCAGCGGGCTCAAGCGGTTCCGGCCCGGAGATCCGCGCCACCATGGCACACCGCTCCTCCGCCCGATCAAGATCGCGCCGCGCGCGCCGCCGGCGGGCAGTGTTGGCGTCCGGCTCCATCATCTCCAGCAGCGCTACGCGAAGCCGGGCGGTCTCCCGCTCGTCGCCGCGCCGCTCGCCTTCGCGGGCGATGGCCTCGGCCGGCGACATCCGCCCGGCACGAAGGGCATCCGCGTCGGCGGCGCGTTCGTTGTGGTGCGCTTCGACCCGCCGGCGGGCATGGTCGGCCGCCGCGCGCGCCGCTGTCCAGCCCGCGGCCCGCACCGCCGCGGCAGCTTCCGCCGCGTCGGGCGCGCGGGCGTCATCCCCGAGAAGGCCGAGCAACCGCGACGCTTCGGAAAATGCGGATGCGGCCAGCTCCTGGCGGCCGTCGGCGAACGTGGCAGCAGCGCGCGCCCAGGCCGCGCGCCGCCGCGCGCGAAGCGCCGGATCGGCGCGGCGTTCGATCTCGTCCAGGCGGTCGAGCGCACCGACGAGACGTTCCGCCGCCTCCGCCGGCACACCGGGGGACCCGGACAGGATCGCCGCCCGGCCGCGCCGATCGTTGGCGCGGCTCGCCGTCTCGACACGCTCGTTCACCGCGGCGCGCAGCGCGTTGACCACGCCGGCCGCCGTCGGCACGCCGGCCCGCTCCAGGGCCGAGCGTCCCGGTCCGAGATGCACGCCGGGCAGGGTCGCCTCGCCGCGCTCGGCGTAGGAGCGGGCGTCGAACCGCCGGCCGACAAGCGGCCGTCCGTCCGACCGCCGCCGCTCGTCGGCGGCGTCGAGATGGCGGTTGATCGTCGCCGCCGACCGCTCGCGCAATTCGCGGACCCAGGACGGCCCGCGCGCCGTCCGGTCCTTGCGCGCGGCGAAGGTCCAGGAGTGGGAGGCGGTGCGTTCCGCCGGACGTTCGCTCCACAGCGCGTGCAGATGAATGTTGCGCGGATCGGACCCGGCCTCGACGTCCGGGCGGTGAACCGCGGCGTGATGGGGCAGCCCCCGCTCCGCGAGGGGCCGCATCAGGTCGCGGGCGAGCGCCGCCAGCTCGTCGCCGTCCAGCTCGTGGGGCAAGGCGATGATGGCGCGGTTCTGAACGCAACCGTCCACGCGCTCCCGCGCCTCCACCGCGTCCCAGAAGGCGGCGCGTTCGTCGGCGTCGTCGCCGATGGTGCCGAAGCTGATCAGCACGCCGTCGCCATCGGCCATCAATTCCGCAACACGCTCATCGTGCGGCAGGTCGGCGCGCTCGACGTAGCGCTGGAACGACGCCGCCGCTCCGGCGCGCACCCGACCGCGGCTGGTTCGCGACGCTCCGCCGCTCTTGCGCTGGATCGCCGGGCCCAGCGCCCGCGCCGCCGCGGCGAACTGGGCCTCGGGAACGTACCAGCTCCGCGCTTTGCGGTCGTAGGCGCCGCCCGCCGCCTGCAGGTCACGAACCCGTCCGCGCTTCGCCTTCACATAGACCCGGCCGCGGCGTGCCTCCGTCTCCTTCGGTGAGAGGCCACCGCTTCCCGACGGCGGGCGCTTCGACACCGACGACACCCGGACGTGGAGCGGTTCGACGCGCGGTGGCGGTCCGCTCCGGCCGCGGGGAGCCGGCAGCAGGAGGGATCGCAGACCGACCTTGAAGTAGCGTCCCGTCGCCAGCCCGCGCTCCACCGCGTCGCCTTCGTCCAGCCGCCCGGACCGGTGCCGGTCGTCCCATTCGGCTTCGCCGATCAGCGCCAACGCCTTCGCGAACGTCACCATGCCTGTTGTCCTTACCCTTCGCCATCTTGGTGCCGTGGCTGCTCGATGCGTCGCCCACGCCAGTAAAAACGGGTTGGGCGCCCAGAATTTGGACGTGGGCGCCCACGCGCTTTCCAACCATTACCGGTGACATTACCGGTAATGTGATAAGCCATTACCGGTAATGCGCCTTTGTATGACAATGGCTAATTGCGCAAACACCTCTTCCCTGACATTACACATGACGGCCCTTCAAGGGGCGATCATGTCATTACCGGTAATTCTTTGGGCTCTGTCATGACAGGCAAATCACGGCGTGTTCCGCCGGGCGTTGGGTGTAGCCATCGGCTCGGCGTCGACATGCGGCATGCGGTTCGAAACCGCCGGTGCTCGAACACGGAGGTCGCATGTCCGTAGGCTGGCCAGGTTTCACCGTGGAGGACACCCATGCCACCATTTCGCTTCCGTATGACATGTAATACACGGTCGGCGCCGATGACCGCCGGAGTGCGATGGACGCCCCGGAAAGGCGCGGTCCGCGGACCGTGTCGGCCTGAAACCAATCGGCATGGTGCGTGATGGGCGACCGGCCGCGGACCAAGAACGCCGCACGCATCAGGCGATGCCGCACACGGATGAAAGCCGGGGGGCTTGTACGTTTCGAAGGAGCGGTTTGGCCGGACGACCGACCCTTGCTTGCGCATCTGATCGGGCGCCTGCGCAACGCTCCGGAGGATCGCGAGTTTCGTGACGGCCTGCGCCGGATGCTGGGCGACGGCTTCGGAAACGAAAGCGATTGTGCCGGTGAAGCCGGCCGAGGGGAAGCGCCGGCGGCGAGTCTATCGGCACCGCCGCTGGACGGGGATCGCGACGCGCAGACCGGGACCTTGAGATGGCCGAGGAGTGGTATGCGGTGGTGGCGTTCTTGGCGGAACGGGGGTGCGTGATGGGCGACCGGTTTCTGTCCAAGAACGCCGCGCGTGTTCGGCGGTACCGTGCACGGTCGAAAGCCGGGGGGCTTGTGCGTTTCGAAGGAGCGGTCTGGCCGGACGACCGACCCTTGCTTGCGCATCTGATCGGGCGTCTGCGCAACGCTCCGGAGGATCGCGAGTTTCGTGACGGCCTGCGCCGGATGCTGGGCGACGGCTTCGGGGATGAGAACACTCGTGCCGATCATGCCGGAGTTCCCGCGAGGTTTTCGGCAACACCGTTGGACGGCGGCGATGGCGGGCAATCCCCGCGCGACGGGTGGCGGTCCGGGAACCGGCATGACGGCGACACGCCGGACCGGAACCCCATGGTGGAGCGGCGGCGCGGTTCGGTGGAAGGGGCGCTTCCGGGGCAGCCGCCCAGCGCCGATCAGATGAACTTTGCGCGCAGAATTGCACAGCGTCGCGGCCTGTCCGTGCCGGATGGTCTCGACCGGGCGGAAATGAGCGCGTGGATCAACGCCAACCGATGATGCGCCCCGCTGCGTTCCGCCGGTGCTCGAAAACACCGGGCACACCTCCGTAGGCTGGCCGGGCATCGGTCAGCACCAAGGAGACATCCGCGATATGGACATCCGGAACAACGGCGACGAGACGGGCCAGGAGGACGATCGTCCGAGCGGCGGCACGCTCATGGACCGGCCGCGCCAGGGGCGTGGCCGGCCACCGAAGAACCGCGAGGAAGACGCAGACAAGGGGGTGATGGGAATCGATCTCGACGGCGACGAACCGGCCGACGGGCGCGAGCGTGCCGTTTACCGCACCAGCCGCCGCGTGCGCAAACTCGCGGATGAGCTGGCGCAGTTCCGCGAGACGTTGCGTCAGGCCCGCGACGATCAGCGCAAGGCCATGGACGAGCTGCAGGCCGAACGTGACCGTCGGCGCGACGCGCATCGCCTGCAGGCCGCGGCCCTCTGCGAGGATGTCGGGATCAGCGCGGATCTGCTGCTTCGCCTCGCGGCGGCCAAAAGGGCCGGCGATGCGCAGCTGGTGGCGGATCTCACCCGGCAACTGGTGGGATGACGGCGCCATGGACGCGACCACCATTCCCCGGCCTTTCGATCCCGCCGACGGTTTTCTCCGTCTGACCCGGATGGCGCAGTGGATCTTCGACCTGGCGTCGATCACGCTCGCCGTGCTGCTGGTGCTGACCATCATCGTCATCGCCGTCGACCGCGGCATGCTGCGCGTGCCCTTCATCGAACGCTGGATCATTCGGCCCGTGCGCCGCATTCGCGATCCACGCCCGTCACCGCCGGACGAAGGAAGCCAGACATGAAAAACGATGACCGGGTCCTCGCCACAGCCATCGCCTGCTCCTTTTTCGTGGCGCTGGTGATCCTGCTTCCCGACACCGCTCAGGCGCAGAGCTCCGACCCGTCCTGCATCGCCTGCGGCCTGACCGAGCGCATCGAAAAGGCAAGCCGGACGTTCCGTGAGGCGAGTTTCAAGAACCTCGTCGGCCCGGCGTCCAGCTTCGGACGCATGCTCGGCCTCCTGTGGATTTATCTGTTCGCCGTTCAGATCTTTCTCCAGCCGAGCCAGATCCCGCGCTTCCTGGAAACGTTCCTCGGCCGCGTCGGCTGGCTGCTGGCGATGGTCGGCATCCTCTCGGCGCCGCAGTGGATACTCGACAACATCGTGACGGCGGGCGAGCAAACCTTCATGGGCGTGGCCGCCTACGTGCTGGGCACCGCGCAGTCGGCCTTCGGCGGAACGGCGAGCGTGCCGCCGGTTGGTGACAGCGCCTGGTACACGGCTCTGTGGCGCGAGGTCGAGGGCACGGTCTTTCCGCTCGTGCTGAAGCTGATACGGGCGGGGGCTCCGGGCGCCTGGTACGACATCGCGGCACTTCCCCGCCTGATCCTCACACTGTTGATCGTCGCGCCGTTCGGCTTCGTCCTCGGCATCTTCATGGCGTTCATGGTGCAGGTCATCTTCTACACGGCCGCCGTGACGGCGATCGGACCGCTGCTCGTCGTCGGGCTTCCCTGGGGAACGACGCGATCCTACCTCTGGGGAGCGTTGAAGTTCATGCTGGGCGGCGGTTTTACGCTCGTGTTCGCCGCGGTGGCCATGGGCACGACATCGGCCATGCTGCAGTCGCAGTTTCAAAATGTGTCGCTCGGCGATCCTTCCCCCGAGGCGTTGCAGAAGCTGCTCGACGTCACCAACCCGGAATATTGGTACACCTTCATCGTCGGGCTGGTGTCCGTCCTGCTGCATCTCGCGGCTCCGCGCATCGCGAGCAACATCGCGGGCGTCACGGACTCCGCCACCAGCGCCGCCATGGTGACCGCCGCGGGACAGGCCGGTGCGGCGAAAGCGGGGGGGATGGCCCACGGGAAATTGTTCGGCGGCGGCGCGCGCAATTCGATTTTCGACAGCGCCGGCAATGTCGCGACGGGCGGTATGAGCGGCGCCATTCTGAACGCTCTGCCCAAAGGCGGACAGCAGATGGCCGACGTCGTCGCGCAGCGTGGCCTCGTCGGGCTGGCCGGCGCCGGCGCGGCGGCCGGTGCCCGCGGAATCGCGGCGGGTCTCAGAGCGGCGTACCACGGCACCCGCGGGAATGGAGCGCCGGGAGCATGAAAGAACTAACGGCGGCCGGGGCGCCCACGGTCCAGATCGGGCAGCCGCAAACGGATCTGCGCGAGGTGAACGCCGCCGGCCTCCCCGCGGACCGTCACGCGCGCCGGAGGCACGCGGTGGCTGGTGAGCCACCGCCTCACCGCGTCGGCCCGCGAAGCGGCGAGGCCGGCGGCGTAGTCCGGAGCGTCCGGGACGGGGATGGCCCAGGCCTGCACGACGAGATCGAGCGTCGTTCCGTGCAAGGCGTCGGCGCAGGCTTGCAGGATGGTCTCGGCTTGTCCATCAAGGGCCGCAGAGCGGGGGGCGAAGGGAATGGGCGCGCAGCGGCCGATCTGCACTCCGGAGTCCTCGGACGCCGCAGTTCCCCGCGGGACGAGCCGGATCGGTTCGCCCGCGCGCGAGGAGAAGGGCAACGCGGCGGCGGTCACGCACACCGCGGCGATGAGATGGGCGGAGAGCATGCGATGACGGGGGATCATGACGTGAGAATAGCGCTCTTCCCGGGCGCGCCGCGAGCGCCGGCGKKCGCGGCGGATCGCGGGTTGCCGCTCGGCCCATCGTTCGGGCCGCACACCACCCAACTGTTTCCGCAACCCTTCACGGATGCTACGATGCCCGACCACCCAACCGAGCAGGCCGAGGCCGAGCTGGACGATCTTTCTCTGAGTCTGCTCCCGCAAGGCCGGCGGCATGTCCGGATGGAGCATGTGCACCCCGACGGCCGCCCGGATGATCATCGCATCGAGCTGGACGCCGAAGCGCTGATCAACGCGGTCAGCGACCGCATCGCCGACGTCGCGTTTCGGCGGACGGACGCCGTCGACGTCGCCCTTTTTCTGCTCGACCGGTCCGGCCGCACCCTCGGGTCGATCACGGCTCGCGCCGATTTTCTCCGGCGCCGCGGCGTCGTCTGGGGTGGCGACCGCCACATCGAAGGGCTGATCCGCACCCTGGCCTTCTACGTCACGATCGACCAGCTACGCCTCCTCGAGCAGGCCGAGCAGGCCCTGGTCAGGCGATCGCCGCCCATGGGCGAGCACCTCGGCCGGCGCAAAATCGCGGACACATGAGTGCCTTCTCGTGTGGGTGCTCGAAGCGGCCATTTCACAGGCCCTACGCTGCAGCTTCGACGCACCGTACCGGAGTTCGGCATGTCCAAGCGCTTCAGCACCTCGTGGCCTGTTCTGGATGCTGCCTCGAAGCTGGTCACCGTTCTGTGCCTGATGGGGATGAGTACATTGTTTGGAGCCCTCCTCGCGATTGGCTTCCTCAGCTCCCATCACCTTCAGCAAACCGAGAAGGTCGTCGAGGGCATAAGCGAGATGACACGCAAACAGGCGGGAGCGGCGATGGCCACGGCCGTGGGTTACGCCCTGTCGCGCGGCGACGTCGCCGGCGCCGAGACGGCTCCGGACGGTGCGATCACGGTTCATCTGAACAATGGCGGGCCGATCGTGCTGGCCAACCCGTGGGGCGGCCCTCAACGCTTCGACGCGGCAACCGGCATTTGGTACCTTGAGGTTCCCGAACGCGCCTGTCCCTCACTGGTGAGCATGATGCCCCAGGGCATGCTCGCCGGTGTCGGAACGGGTGGCGATCTGGACGGCATCGGCACCATCTCTGCCCGGCCCGGCAGCATCGAGGAGACACTTGAGCGGTGCGCTGGAGCGCATGCCCTGGCCCTCCGATTTGCCGGTCCGGCGTGATCAGGGTGGGGCTTCGTCGGGTTGCAGCGGATGACCTGGGAACAGGTCCACTCTGAATTGAGGATCAGGCGATCGGCTGGCATTGCCAGTGGTCGAGGAAGGCGGCGATCTCGACGTCCGTGTAGCCGAGCAACCACCCGATGGTGGCGTGCTGGAATTCACCGAAGGCAGGCCGCGGGTGCGCGTAGATCTCGCACAGAGCCCTGAGCCGGGCTTCATGCTGCGGAAGCGCGTAGAACCGAACCTCCGCCAGTCCTGGCTCAAAAAGTCCGAAGAGACGCCCGAGCAGGTCCCGGCGAAGCTGGTGCATGGGGACCTGCACCGAAGCGGCGATCAATTGGCCCGTGGCCACAGCTTTGTCGAAAGGGCTCCACCTGTACGAATTGGACACGAGCGCCAGAGGCTTCATGCCGGCGAGCATGAGCTGTAGCTCGCGTCCCTCGTGCGGGCCGATGCTGGCAGGAGGTTTCTGTTCGTTGCGTCGGAACAGACGGAGCATTGGCGAACCCTCCTTACCGAACCGCCATTGGCGGCTTGAATGTCGTGGTGCATCCGCTTGTAAGTGGGTCCAGGCCCGGTGGGCATGGGCCGCCCTCAACGCTGGATAAAAGCGGCCATGCGAGCAGGGCAAACCAGAGCACGACGGCAACCGTAATGCCCACACCTGTGCGCCAACGGTAAAGCGTCCACACGGTATAGCTCACGCCGACCAGCAACAGCAGAATGGCCACAACCATAAAGTCGAACAACGGCATCGGGTATGTTCTCGTTACTCTTCAGCCTCAGCGGCGTCCGCCGGGCGCAGAGTGATGACCGACGATACGGCACGCAGCCGGTCCCGCAGGGTAGCCATGTCAGTGTCCCCATCCTCGGCCAGTTTCACGATGCGGGAGGGGATGCCCAAGGCAGCCACATGACAGACGGATGTTGTGACGAGGTGCTGCGGCTTCATGATGTAATCCTGGTTAGAAAGACAGTTTCGGACGGCTGGCGCAACGCCGGCCTGTCTATGAAGGAGGCGGACGGCGCCACCCAGGCGGTTGAACGCATCGGCGGCTGTCCAGGCAAGACTGATCACGCCGCCATCCGGCGAGGTCTCGATGTCGTCGGGTACGAACGGGGCACCTTCATCGATCGCCATGGCGCTGACGCGGACCGTGCCGGGATCGATCTCGACCAAGCGGCCGCCAAGATCCACCTCAGCCACGACACCGCACCGCGAGGGCCTGATGCGAAGAGCGCGAGCGGATCGGCCGAACCATTCGGCTTCTTCGGACGTGGCCAAGCCCCCGATCAGCACGTCCATCCTCAACCATCCTTCGGCAAAGGTGAGGAGGGCCATGTGTCGGTCCGGCCCCGGCGCGGCGGAAGGGCTGGTCATGGGGACGCAGTCTCCGAACCGGCAGAGCTATGCCGTCGCCGGCGCATGGCCTCCACCACGGGAGGAGTGTTTCAACGCGAAGATGGCGGTGGCGATGACCGCGGAGCGCTCACCGAGCGGCAAAAGCAGGACATGCTGAAGGCCATCGATCACGGTCTTGGAATAGGAAAGGGCCTGCCCTTCTTTGATGAGGTCGTCGAGGCTGTAAGCGCCGGACGCGATGCCCTCGATCAGCGCGGCGATCCGACCGTCGTCCGCATCGCCGGCATCGCGGTCGCTTCGTTCCGCGGCCAGCAGCGCGACGCCGGCGATGAAATGCTCGGCCTTGATCCTCCAATGGGCCTCATCCACTCCGAGGGTGCGGCCGGACGCGTAGGCGCGGGCATGGGCGGCACGGGCCGCCGTCTCGACCGAAGGCGGAAGGCCGGTGAAGAAGCCGGCCGACACCGGTGAAGCCTGTCCGATCGGAAAGGTGGAGACGGTCATGAGGACAACTCCGCTGGTGGAAAACGCATGCCGACCAGCATGCCGCTCCTCATCTCGGCCATTCGAGCACCGGCGCGGGCGCGTCTCCCCCGACCGGATCATGGTGCCCATGCCTCATGCTGCGCAGGAACGACCGCCAGACGTCGTCGGGCACGATCTTCTCGCCGGTCCCCGAACACAGCAGGCACGCCTCCGGCGGCCGGTCCGGCTGGAACACGGGGTGACGCCCGGTCCCGTAGCAGCAGTCGCAGAGATCGATCCGCCCGACGATGCGCCGCTGCACGACCGGATCGTCCGGTCCGGCGAACCGGACGGGCAGGCTCTGGAGGAGATGCTCCACGGCGCTGTCGAGGACGTCCCGGGCGGATCTGTGCCAGCCGAGATTGGCGATCCCGTAGAGCGCGTCCTCGCCGTTCATTCGCAGAACGACGTCGACGAGGTGGAGAGCCATCCCACCCTCGCAAGCGGCCGGCGGTGGCGGCGGAAGCGCCCGAGGACCGTGGGTCAGTCGGACGATCCGGCTGTCAGGCGAGGTGCCGATCTCCGGTCCGGGATGGCTGCGCAAGACCGTTGCCGTCACCTGGGCGGCCAACTGAAGGAAGGCGGGCGGCAAGGTGCTGCGTTCCCGACTGTGGATTCCGTTCTCCATCCGTCACGCTCCCGCGGTGGCCAAAGGCCGATGGCCGCCGCCGCCGGCACGGCGGAGGATGTAGGCGCAGGCGTTTTCCGCCTGCCCCACCGCCCAGAAGAAGCTCTTCCGTTTGCCGCGGGTCCCGAGATGCTGCATCCAGCTCGCGATGTAGGCCGTGTTGTGGGAAAGAAGTTGGGCCGGCAGGCCGAATTGTGCGCAGAGGAAGGCCGCGCCGATCTCCGCCACCAGCTCCTCCTTCGGGCGGTTGTTGCCCTTGCCGTAGTTGAGCAGCGTGTCGCGGCGAAGGCGGGATGCCGACCCGGTGGCGTGCGTGCATTCATGGGCGAAAGTCAGCACGTAATATTCGTAGCCGCTCAGCCCGCCGCGCGGTTGGAAGGCGGCCTTCGGCGGCATGTTGACCCGGTCGGTCGCCGGGTTCCAGAACGCCCGGACTCCCCCCTCGATGAGGGCGGGGCCGCCGACGGTATCGTCCGGCAGAGGCCGCCAGGACAGCAGCGCATCCTCCAGCTGCAGGGCGGCTTGCGTCGGTGACGGCACCGCCGGCGGCGCGATCGGCACACCGTCGACCTGGTGAACGTTGAACCACCGCTGGCGTTCGAAACCGATCATCGGACGGAGCTGCCCGCCCAGGGCATCCCCACCGATGGGACCAAGCTTCCTGGCGATGCCCGGCGTCTCACGGGTCCAGGCCGCTGCCGGAGCCTCTTCATCGAAAATCGGGACCAGGATGAGGGTGCCGGTTTCGCCGGTCCGGATGACGCCGCCGTTCCGCTCCCATGCCTCCGGGGACGCCCAGAGGTGAGCCGTGTAGCCGTTCCGTCGCGCAGCCGCCCACAGAGCGAGCGTGTTCTGTCCCTTGAAGGGGCGGCCGGAGAACGCGTTGGTCGGGCGGGCGGAAAAGCCGGCCCAAGGCATGACCCACTCCCCGGTGGCGTTGCGCTCGACAGCGCCGAGAATGTCCTCCGCGATTGCGGTGTGTGCCTCCTCCTCGGTGAGAAGTCCGTCGGTCATGCCCTGTGAGTCTCCGTCGTGCGTGTGCTCCACACGACGGTACCGGGTGGTAAGCCGTCAATTCGAGCCTCCACGAACGGCCGGCCCAGGTTGCGGCATCGGGTCGAGGTCGCCGACGGCGTTCATGGGCGTGCTCGACCGGCCGGCCGGGCCATCGGCATGATCGGGGCGAGGGGGCGTTGCCGTTTCGGCGTCCCGCGTCCAATAGGAGATCCCCGCAGGATGACGCTGCATTCTTCCGGCGCCGCAGCCGAGCCGCCGTGCATGGGTGACCTTGCGGATTGCCGCTCCAGTCTCGATCTCGCCGCCGAGATCATCCGCCTGGGCGATCTGATCGGCGCCGGGGCGGCGACGTCGATGGACCGGTTGGCGTTCGGCGATCTCGGCCGTCAGTTCAGCGATATCCGGCATTCGCCGAAGGAATGGCGCAACCTCCGGGCCGACGAGGAAGCCGTGTCGCTGTTCGGGCGTGCCGAACGGCTGCTGGCGCTCCACGATCCCGCCTCCCTCCCCCAGCGGCCCCTGCCGGACAAACTTTCCGAGAGCCGCTGGCGGACGGTGCCTGCGGTCGAGCCCTGGTTCGAGAGCCGTCGGTGGCTTCACGGCTCTGCTCGTTGTCTCTTCCTCGGTCCGGCCGGCAGCGGAAAGAGCACCTGCGCGCGCGCCCTGGCCCACCGCCATGGCCTGCCGGTCGTGGAACTGGGGCCGTCTCAGGTGCGGACGCTCCGCGACCAGGATCTCCGGACGTTCATCGACCGCGCCGAACGGATCGGCGCATTGCTGCTGGTGGAGGCGGCTGATCTTCTGCTGCTTCGGCCGGATTATCCGGCCGGCTACGGAGATCTGCTCAGATCCGCTGCTTTGGCCAACGAGGTGGAGCGTTTTGCCGGACCCGTCATCATGACGGCCCGGAGACCGGAGAGCATCGACCCCGCGGCGATAGCCTCCCCGATCCATCGGGTTGCGTTCCACGCCTTGGCCCAACACCTCGTGGTGGTGCCCGGGCATGCCGATGGGGCGCCGACGCACGGTCCCTGACGGACCATCGGCCACGCATGCTCCGACAGGCCGACGGTGCCTTCGGTGCCGTCGGCCTGTCTCCGACTTCAATGTCCCCGCCTCCGGTGCCCGAAGGGTGCCGGAGGCGGGGCGGTTTCCCCGGCGCGACGCCCGAAGGGTGCTGCAAGGGGGGTGGTAAAAGCGTCTGCTGGTGCGCCGGCGTCGCACGCCCGTCCCGACGTTCATCCTTCCTGCCGGCACCCTCCCGGGCACCGGCAGCGCATGATCGGCGGCGCGCGTTCCTGTCGGCGATACCGGCCATGGCGACGCATGCCGCTCCTCAGTCGTTTCACGCACAGCCTTCACCCGTTGGGCGTCGGCGGCGCATGCCTTGCCTGCTTGGTGACAGCGGCCTGCACCGTCCCTGGGTGCCCAGAGGGTGCCCAGGAATGCCCGCAGGCGCCCGAAGGGTGCCGAGGGCGTCCGGATTTCCTATGGCGCGTCCTGCCGGTGTTCCGAAGGGCGCCGGCAGGACGCTGCGTTCGGTGCCGCAAGTATTTGGCGTTCCCTTTCAGCTTGCCGGCACCCTCCGGGCACCGGCAGCGCAGGTTTGAGGCCCAACCATAGCCGCAGTCGCCTCCGGTGCCCGAAGGGTGCCGGAGGCAGTGGTGCCCCAGGTCGGTGCCCGAAGGGTGCCGGCAGGGTGCCGACGTCGCTTTTCCGGTTGCCGCCCGTCGGGCCCCGGCAACGCGGAGTCGGCCTCTGATCATAAGTCACGTCACGGTCCTTGTTCGTCCATCCGCCGGCATTCGTTGTGGCCTCATGTATTCGCCATTCTCCCCCCCAAAAAAACGGCCGAACCGCCGGGCCACTGTGAAACGGTCAGCATGATATGTCGATACATCGTGACGGGAGGATATGCGCCGTCATGTCATGATGATGAGCGGCGGAATAATAGAATAACTCATGTAATGTCCTGTCATGTCGCATGTAAATATCTTCATTGAGCAAAGACGACGGCCGCTTATTTAAAATATAAGCGAATAATTTGTTTGGGGAGTGCGAAAAAAGTTCTTGCAATGGCGGGGGGCGTGGCGCATCGTTGATGTCAGACAGGCCGCCCGGCGTCGTGCAACAGGATGCACCGGGACAGCCAGCCGCCACTCAGCCGCTCAAATTGAAAGGATTGACCATGAAGTCGATTGCCATTCTGGCCGCCGTCGCCGCCATCACCTTCGCCGCCAACGCCGTTCAATCCGGCTACACCGATCTGCGCGTCCGGATCGCCGCCGCCGAGGCGAATTCGTCCGCCGGGTCCATCGCTCAGGATGGCGCCGCTCCCGTCCGCGTCCTGGCCAGCCTGCGGTGATTCAATGCCATGGCGTCGATCGAGAGGGGCTTGGCGGTGGCGCGTTCAGGTGCCACCGCTATGAGGTGCAGGGACCAAGTGGCGGGCGAGGCAAGCGACTCCTGGTCGGAGCGGTCCCCCAGCGCCCACGCTCCCACGAGGGTTTCTAACCCTACGATTGCGTTGATTCGGTTGCACATGTTCGAGACTTTGAAATGCCCGGCCGATTCGAGGAAAAAGGGCATGATCTTTCGGCGAGCCCGCGACGGAAAACATCGCTTTTGCGCGAGCGGAAGGCGTTGTCGAGTGGGGGACAGGCTGAGCTTTCCGCTTGAACTGGGAAACCGATCATGCGGATTCCAGGCGGTGGTGCCGGAACAGACTCTTACGCTTGCGCTGTGTGGGGACTCCAGTCCATAGTTGCATTCGGGTGATGACCGTCACCAGAAGCTGCAATGGCTGGAGAACCCAAATGACTGTGTAATCGCCCTTCTCTCCGAGCAACCCATTCAGAAGCTTTCGAGGGTTTCCGGCAGTTCGGAAACTTCGTCGTTTCACGCGGTGCTGACATTCGCCCGCCACGGCTCTGCTCGTCGATCGCAAACTCCCCTTTGATTACGGTCGCGCCTTAAGCGCGTCTGCATGACGATTCATGCGCGCGTCTTCAGCAGGCCCGATCACGCCATCGGACAGGACATGCCAACGGCCAATCGAACGCGCACGAGAAACGACTAAGCCCAAGCCCCCCTTCCGGAGAGCCTGGGCTTGGACGAGCCGACATGAACACATGACCGGCAGCAGTGTCAGGTAATCAGCTCCTAGACACTGCACCAGCCATTTGTGCCCGTCAACTGGAATTTCACGGTTCCGGTAACGCTGCCTCTGTGCCCGAGCGCTCCACCGATCGCGGGACAAGGTCCCGCCACGGGAGAGTTGTGCATGCAAGAATCTTCCTTCGTCCGAAAGCCCCCTCCCGGCCGGGCGCGCTTCGGTGCGGGCGACTACCGCGCCGCCGCCGCCGCCGCCTCGTTCGGCGGGCTTCCTGCTTCGCTGTCCCATCCAAAACAAATGCTGGAACCGCTCCGCGCCGCGGGACGTCACCTGCCCTTCCCCCGCTGCGCTCTCGATACGCTGACCTTCCTGCTCGACCACACCAGGCTCGAGGACTGGCGCCCTGGCGGCCGCCCCGTCGTCTGGCCGGGCAACGCGCGGATCGCCCAGGCCACCGGTCTGTCGATCGCCACGGTGAACCGTCACCTTGCCTGGCTGCGCGCGGCCTCCGCGCTGAAGCTGGAGCTCGGTCCCGGCAACCGGCGTCAGCCCGTGCGCGACAGTACGGGCCGGATCGTCGAGCTGTACGGGCTCGACCTGTCCCCCCTGGTCGATCTTCATCGACGCATGGTCGAGGTCGCCCGGCACCAGGCCGAGCGCGGCCGGGCGCTGCGCAGCATCGTCGCCGGCATCCGTTGCCGGGCCGATCTGACCCGCCAGCACGAGGATGCCGCATCCGCCGCCGGCGCCGGACCTGATGAGCCGGAGTGCGTCGAGCTGGCCGCCAACGCACGGCACGCGGACGCGCTGATCGCCGAGGCCAGGACGATCCTGCGCCGCGATGCGAGGGTCGACGAGGAGGAGCAGTCCGAGCATCTTGGCCGCCTCGCGGCGATCGACACCGAAATCCGGATGGTCGAGACGAGGTCCAGAACGCTTGCCGAAGCCATCGTTTCCAAGGCTTTTGACGAGAAAACAATATGCGCGCATCCCAGCAACGAGACACATAACACTACAAGCTTAGACCATCCGCAGGATGGTATTCTGTATGGCTATGCGGGTGATGTAGCGTCCAGGTCTGTGGATAACTCCACCCGGGAGAAGGGGGGCGGGAACGACGGAGCGTCCCCGGACCTGTTCCCGTTCGTTCCGGAATCGCAGAAGCCGGCCATGCCTCCTCCACGCTGGAACGGACGCCTGCTCGCTTCCGTCAGCCCCACCTTCGCCAGCTTGTTCGCGCAGTATCGGACCGGGAAATCCGGGCCGGAATCCGCCGACCTGGACGATCTTCGGATCGTCGGGCGAATCGCCGCCCTGCGACTGGGGCTGTCGGACGTCTCGTGGAGCCGGGCGGTGGACCGGCACGGCGAAGTCCGGGCGGCGCTGTGCGCGCTGGTCGCCGGCGATCGTCCGGCGCATGAGATCCGAACATCGCGCGCGCAGATGCTCGCCGGCATGTACCTGAAACGGTCGGAAGACCTGAATCCGCTCGCCTCGTTGTTCGGCATGGCCGGTCGACGGTCGGCGGAACCGGCGGTCGACGCCGGACAGCGGCTCTTGTGTTAGGAGGCCGGGGATTGCGAACGCCCGGATGCCTTTCGCCTGGCGAGCCGGCGCCACGGGCGGCGCACAGCGGTTTCGTGCAGGATGCCCGCCAGAAGGGCCAGCAGAATCGCGCAAGCGCCGAGGCTGCCGCCCCACAGCAGCCCGAATCCGGCGAGACACAATCCCGCCCGTTGGAGGACACGTCCTCGCCGGACTAGACGTCGGGAGGAACCGGATGAGTTCGGCCCGGGCACCGGTGATGGAATCGCGCGTTCCACCGCATCATCGGCCGGGATGCCGTCGTCGACGGGGGCGCCGGATCCCGACCCCATCGCCAGTCCGGAAGCGGCGACGACGGCGAGAATGGCCGGAATGATCATCCAGAATGCGATCCAGGATGGCTCGAGGACCCCGTTGAGCAGGATCAGGCCGGCGGCGAAGGCCAGCAGGGGCAGAATGAGGAAGGGAGCATTGGTCTTCCGCTCGGTCATCGTGCCGGTGCTCGATTTGTGGAAACGGTCGATCGTACCGTTCCTTGAACTTCGGTTTCGAGCCTGCGGAAAGGGACAGCGAATGCCGGAAAGCCGTCTTACGGTGGCAACGCTGCTGACCGGTGTGCTCTGGGTGCTGATGTGGAGCCGGCGGCGGCAGATCCGTAGGCAGGTCGTCGCGTGCATTCTCGCGGGCGCGGCCCGTGACCTCGACGGTCTTCTGGCGGGGCAGCCCGGAGGCCCATCGGGAACACTGCCGGACGGTGGCCGGATCTCGTCTGCGGCATGGCGCTCAGCGGCCGCCGGAATTCCCCGCATCGTCAACCCGCCGATGCCGGACCGGCCGTCGCTGCAGGCCCTGGCGCTCCTCGCCGGCGATCGCGGCTGCCTGTTCGCTTTGGCGCGGCGCGGTTGGCGTCTCGATCCCGAGGGTGACCATTGCGTCCTTCGGGCCGCCTTCCATCTGCATGGCCCGGACGAGCTTCGGGCTCTCGCCCGGGCGTCCTGCGGTGTGGCTCCGTGACCGGAAGCTCGCGCCTGGTCGGCTGGCTCCTCTGGCTCGTGCTGACGGTATGGCCGTTCAAAACGGCGCTGTGGATCGGCTGCGGCTTCGACGTCCTGAACATCGGCCACTATGCCTATGTGTGGGCCGCCTTCCTCGCCGGCGCCCGTTTCCACACCCCGGCGCAGATCCTGTTCCTGCTGAGCTGGCCTGCCCTTCTGCTGTGGTGTTGGGCGACCCTTGTCGCTCTGCCCTTGCCGACCGTCTTCGCGCGTTTGCTGGATCACTGGCTCGACCGGCGGGCCCGGCGGCATCACGCCGACGAAGCTCCGACGCCGGCGGACGACGGCCTCCCCTCCCCCTTCGCCGGTCTCGGGACCGCCCTGCCCGCTCCGCCGCCGGTCCAGGCTGCCCGGAGCGAGGACAAGGTGATGCCGCCTCTGCCGCCGGCGCCTGCGATGGCGGTCGTCCCGGCCCAGCCGGCGTCCCCCGGCGCTCCGCAGCGGTTCCCAGCGGCACCACGGCCACCGATCCCGCCGCCCGCACCCGCACCCGCGGACGAGTACCGGCCGCCCGATCTCGAGGCTCCCTTGTCGGTGGCCGAGCTGGCGGCGATCCTCGATCTGGTCCCGGACGAACGGCAACGTGACGAGCTGCGGGACGCCATCGCCCGGGTCGATCCCGAGCTCCAGGCGACCATGACCGCCGTGGTCGCCGTGTCGGCCGCCGCCCAGATGGAGCATGACCGGATCTGCGAGGCGCAGGGCAAGCGGCCAGCCTTGGCCACCGACGTTCCCTGCGACGATCCGGAATGGATGAATCCCTTCCTGGAAGGGCTGCAGGCCTGCAACACCGCGGTGTGGGAACTCAACAGCTACGACGGATCGAACCGCGGCTTCGTCGCGCTCGGGGCATCGGGCATCGCCGTCATTCTGGCCTGGACGCGGCCTGGTCCGTGGATCGATCGCGGCGACCGGTGGACGGGAGCGGCGGACGTCGCATGCCTCTCGCCCGTCCTCGGAGTCGACATTCTGCTCAAGCAGCTTTTGAAGACGATCGACGGTTCGCCGGAGACCGCCAGCCGCCTCACCTCCTGCCAAGCCATCGTGCTGATGGCGGAAGGCACGATCGTGCCGGACGAGGAGACCGAGCGCCGCTGGGACAGCAAATCCGTGCAGGTGTGTACTCTCGCCGCCGGGGATCGGATATCCCTCATGGCGGCGATCGGCCCGCATCAACGGCCGCCCGACGATCTCATCGCCGCGGCACTGGACCGGGCAGGGCTGAAGCGCCTATCGAACTGACGGTGGGGAGGTCAGCAGGCGGCGCGCCGGGCGTAGTTGACCGAGGCCTCGGCGCGCCTTGAGCTGGAGACTTCCGTTCATGTTTCCATGAAATCGGAGGTCCCCACTTATATAGACCGGGCACGGTCGTGCGTCAACGCGCCGTCGCGCGACAACACTCCAGGCGTCCCGGCTCGGAGCACGCCCTTCGATGCACCGATGAGCCCCGGCCGGGAGGTCGTCAGGGCTCCGCCGGTGCCGCCGAATTCGCCTCGCAGGTCCAGGCGGCGAGCAGCGCCGCGTCATTCAGCACTGCCGCTGGAATGCTCCGGCGCCGGGTCCGGGCCAGGGTCCGGGCCGCGGCGAGCGCGTCGGCCGAAGGGCGTCGCCGGCGCATCCGACTCCAGCTCCGTCCCTCGATGCGGAGCGTCTCCTGTCCGGGGATCTCGTCGATGAAGCGGCTCGGGGCCGTCGAGGTGTGGACGACCGTCAGGCGTTCGTGCGGACGGGTCATGCCGACATACATGCCGTTCCGTTCCTCCTCGATGCCGCGGCCGCCATCGTGCATTTCGGCGCGGACGGCGTGGGCCGACGGAAAGATGCCCTCGTCGACACCGAAGAGATAGGCCTCGTCGTCTTCGAGCCCCTTGGCGGCGTGCACGGTCATCAGCCGCACCGGCGCGTCATCGCGTTCGGCCTGGGCCGCCCGTTGCGCCCGCTCGTGCAGCGCGGCCGCACTGCCGACCTCCCTGGCCACCTGCAGCAGCTCCGCCACGTTGTCGAGGCGCTCGTCCGCGCGCGGATCGTCGGCGGCCCGCCAGTGTTCCTCGTAGCCGGCGGCGTCGAGAAGGCCTTGAAGGCGGTCGGCGAAACCGCCGGAGGAGGCCGTGTCCCGCCACCCGGCCATGGCGTCGGCGAGGGCGCGGGCGCCGGACGCCTGGACGCCCCGCAGCATCCCGGCGTCGGCAAGGCGACGCCCAGCCTCCACCAGATCGCCGGCGCCGGCTGCGGCGCGGATGCGCTCCATGGCGACGTCGCCGAGTCCGCGGGGCGGAAAATTCGCGATGCGCTCCCAGGCGTCCGCGTCGGCGGGATTCACGGCGAGCGCCAGATAGGCGAGGGCGTCGCGGACCTCGAGACGGCCCCAGAAGCCGACATCCCCGACGACGGTGTAGGGGAGGTCCGCATCGATCAAGGCCTCCTCGACGACCCGGCTCAACCAGTTCGCCCGGTACAGCACCAGCGTTCCGGGTTCGTCGTCGCACTCGGCCCGCCTCAGGCGGATGTCGTCGGCAAGCCAGTCCGCGGCGTCCTCAAGGGACTCGGCGCCGACCACACGGACCGGGGGGCCGCCATGGCGGCGGGCGGGGTCCGGCCGCAAGGTCTTGGCGAAGCGGCGCTTGTTGTTGGCGATCACGGCGTTGGCGCAGGCGAGGATGACCGGTGTCGAGCGGTAGTTGATCTCCAGCCGCACCATGCGGCAGGGCGTCCATTGGTCGGGGAAGCCCAGGATGTTGCCGACATCGGCCCCACGCCACGCGTACAGCGACTGGGAATCGTCGCCGACGGCGCAGACGTTGCGGTGATCCCGCCCGAGCAAATGAACGAACAGCGCCTGCTGGACGTTGGTGTCCTGGTACTCGTCGATGTGGATGTACCGGAAGCGGCCCGCGACGTCGCGCCGGTAGCTTTCATCGCCCTCCAGCGCCTTGACCACCCACAGCAGCAGATCGCCGAAGTCCGCCAGATTGTCCTCGCGCAGGATCGCCTGGTACGCCGCGTACACCTGGGCGGCCGTGGCGACATCCTCCGGAACCTCATCTCCCCCGTACTTCGTTCCGATCCATCCGGCGACGGACGCCTCGTCGGGCGTGATCCCTTCGTCCTTCATGGTGGCGATGGCGGCCGCGGCGGCCTGCACGGCGTCGCGGTCGTCGTGACCCTCGATGCCGGCGTCTTCCATCGCGATGCGGACGGCTCTGCGCGACTGTGCGGCGTCGGCGATCTCGAACCCTTTGGCGAGGCCGGCGAGCCAGGGGCGCTCGGCCAGCAGGCGGCGGGCGATGGAATGAAAGGTGCCGACCCAGATCTGGCTCGCGCGTTCCTCGCCGATCATCTCCGACAGCCGGTCCTTCATGACCTCCGCGGCGTCGTTGGTGAAGGTCAGCGCCAGGACCTGATAGGGGCGTGCGCGCCGCTGCGCGATCAGATGGGCGATGCGGGCGGTCAGGGTTTTCGTCTTGCCGGTGCCGGCTCCGGCGAGCACCAGCAAGGCGCCGTCCAGCGCCGTGGCCGCCTCGCGCTGCTGGTCGTTCAGACCGCTCAGGGGATCAGTGCGCCGCCTCGTCCCACGATACCGGTCGAACATGCTGCTTTTCTCCCGCCCCTGCCGTGTCTTCCACGGCGGAGGTCCCGCGTGGTCAGGGGGATTTCAGCATGGAGGTCCGGGCGGTTTCGAGCACCCACGCGTCCTGGGCCGGTTGCGACATCGCAACTGTGTCCGGGCGCGTCGCATTGGCGTCAAGCATCTGGTGTGTTCGAGAATGCACTCGGTTGCGACATCGCAACTGTGTCTGATTGCGCCGCATCAGCAATCGGCACCGTCCGTCTCAGACGCCATCGCTCCATAGGATGTTGACGATGATGTAGACATTTCTCGCTGAGAATACCCTTTTTGTTGACAGTATTCCGTCTCCCTGCCACGCTGAAGCTCAGCAGCAACCGTGGGCCAGGGGAACGCCGTCATGACGACAGCCGGAGAATCCCTCAAACATCATCGTGAGGCTCGGGGCCTTACACAGGCACAGTTCGCGGAGCATCTCAATGCCGCGCTTCACCGCAGCTACGACCGGCAACGGATCAGCCGGTGGGAAGGCGGTCGCGAACCGGTGCCGAAAATCGTCTCCACGTTCCTGTCCAGCGGTGCGACGGAACTGGCGACGAGCGGGCAGGGGGCAACCGTCCTCGCCGTCGCGAACCAGAAGGGGGGAGTCGGCAAGACGACGACCGCCGTCAACGTCTCATGGCTTCTCGCAAACGAGGGATATCGGGTCCTGCTCATCGACGCCGATCCCCAGGGCAACGCGACGGTCCATCTCGGCATCGACGGCATGAAGCAGGAGAAGGCCGGTACCACGCTCTACCAGGTGCTGCGCCTCGAGAAGAACGTCGAGGACGTCGCACAGACCGTCGGCGAACTGCCTCTGCATGTGGTGCCGGCGACGATCACCCTCGGCGAGGCGGAGATCGAACTGCTGACCGTACCGTACGGCACGATGCGCTTGAAGGCATCGCTCAACAAGGAGCATCCCGACGTCAACGTCAGCGCGCGATACGATTTCATCGTCATCGACTGCCCGCCCAATCGGGGGCCGTTGACGATCGCGGCCCTCACGGCCGCCCAATATGTCATCATCCCCTGCCAGACCGAAATGCTGGCGCTGGTGGGCGTGCCGCAACTGCTCACCACCATCACCCAAGTGCGTCGTAGCGTGAACCCGCACCTGACCGTTTTCGGCGTCTTGCCCACCATGCATTCACAAACGCTGCAGGATTCGGAGAGCCTGCGCCTGCTGCGCGAGCAGTTCGGCGAGCACACCCGGATCTTCTCGCCGATTTCGCGCTCCACGGTCTTTGCCCGAGCGGTGTTCGAAGGCAGGTCGGCCTTCGAGCATGAACCCAAGATCGTCGGCGGCGACGGATACCGTGAAATCGTCGGCAGCTTGATTGAACTTCGTCAACCGCCGGCCATCGGAGGCGCCCATGCCGCCGCGTAAACAGTTCGGCGCGCCGAACGCCGCACTCTTCCGGAGCGCTGCCGGAGCGGTCCCAAACGTCGCGGCCCTGTTCGGCCAGCCGTCGGATTTTCCCGAAGTTCGGGAACTGCCTCTGGAGCAGGTGCATCCGAACCCTGATCAGCCGCGCAAGCAGTTCGACGAAGAAGGCCTTCGGCTGCTTGCGGACAGCATCGGCGCCAAGGGGCAACTGCAACCCATATTGGTCCGGGAAGGAGAGGGGGCGGAACAATACATCATTGTGGCGGGTGAGCGCCGTTGGAGGGCCTGCCGGCTCGCCGGAAGGGCGTCGGTCTACGCGGTGATCACGAAAGGCGATCCGGATGAGATCGCGCTGATCGAGAACACCCAACGTCAGGATCTCGATCCCTTCGAGCTGGCGGACGGAATAGCGAAACTGCTTGCCAAGGACGGAGCCACGCAAGCCGACGTCGCAAGGCTGATCGGACGCTCGAAGGCCGAGGTCAGCCGTCTGATGGCGGTGCACGCTTTGCCGACGGAGATCCGCAACGGCTTCACGCAAAGCGGTCGAACCATTTCACGGTCGGTCCTGTTCGAAATCGCGGACGCTCCGACGGAGCAGCAGCTGGCGTTGTGGCAGCGTGCCCAAGAAGGAGCCACCGTACGCGAGCTGCGGGCAGCCAAGCTGGAACTCGAGGCTGCCGCGACGTCTCATGACAAAGGCGGCGAGGGCAAACCCCCTGCCGATGCGCAGGCCGGTGGAAACGACCGACCGAAGCCCGCTTCACCGTCCGTCACGCGCAACGCGGATGCCGGAGGATCGTCCGTGCGGCGTTTCTCGCAGGTGGTCGGTCGGTTCGAGCAGCAGGTCGAGCGTTTCCGAGAGGTGCCTTTGGAGGATGAGCATGTGGAACGCCTGCGGCGCCTCCACCGGCTGATCGGTGAGGTTTTGGAGCGCTGATGGCCAAAGCGGAGTTGCGACGTCGCAATGTGCCACGTCCTGCAGGATGTTTGGTCGTGGGACGTTGTTGGGACCGGGGCTTCTAAGCTTGCGGGGTTATGTATGGCTGCTGGATCGCGAGATCCGTGGACCCCGCGGGTTTTTCTGTGCAGGAGCAAGGGTCGGCGCGGCTTTGTGCGTTGTCGCCTTGAAGGGCGGGAGATGTCGCCGCGCGGCCGGACGACCGCTTGCCTTCGCATGCATGAGCCTGCAAGGGCGTGCTGTTGCGGCGCCTGCCGTCGAGCATAAGCCGGAACTTTTGCTCGACGGTATCCGTCAAGGATGCTCCACCGACGCCGGTCGGGCCGTACGCCGACGTGCGATCGGAACGAGGGCAAACAGCATCGCCCCAAGAAGCACCCATTGTTCCGGTGCGCCCATGCTGTGCAGGGTCGCCCAACTGGCGAGGCACCACGCCATCGGCACGGCGAGCAGCAACCACGACCATCGTCCATCCGCCATCATGACCAGGCCGATGGTAGCGATCGCAGTCGGGTCCGGTGTGATGCCAATGACCTCGGCTTCGCGCAGGGACCGTCCGCTGAGGAACGCCGCAAGCGGGTGCAGGGCGAGCGCATAGAAGAACAGCGCAAGCCCCACGGGCGCCCGACCGGCCCATGAGAGTGACCAGCGGAGCCGGCTCCCGATCAGGGCCATCAGGACAGCCTGAAGCGCGAACAGCGGCGCCACATAGGATGCGGCCCAGTTGATGGTGGCGTAGCGTTCCCATAGGAAGCCCCAGGCCACCCACACCCACAGGACGGTCAGGGTTCCTGCGATCACACGATGCGACCAGGGGCGAGGCCGGATGAGCCACAGAAGAATGGCGGCGCCGAGCAGCAGCATCAGGACATGCGCCGGCCAGAGCGCCTCGTTGTGCCGCTCGATCAGCCGCCAGTAGGTGCGCGGGCTGAAGAGCAAAAAGTCTTCGGCCGAATAGGTCCACCATTCCGGCATCAGAGGGCCCTTACATGATCGGCCATGCGCCGTCGCATCGCGGCATCGGGCATCGGCCCGGTCATCGCGGCCATGTTCTCGCGCACATGCGCGACTTGGCTGGTCGCCGGGATGGCCACGGTCACGGCGGGATGGGAAATGATGAACTTCAGGACGAACTGCGCCCAGCTGGAAGCCCCGATGTCGGCGGCCCAGGAGGGCAGGGGATGGCCCGACAGCCGGCGGAGCAGCACGCCCTGCTGAAACGGACGGTTGACGATGACGCCCATCCCGCGGTCCGCCGCCAATGGCAGGATGCGCTCCTCCACTTCGCGGTCGACGATGTTGTATGAAAGCTGCACGAAATCGAGAGGCTGCCTCCGCATGATCTCTTCGAACAGGTCGTGGCGCCGCCCTTCCGATGTCGTGATGCCGACGTAGCGGAGCTGACCTGCTGTCTTCATGAGGAACAGCGTCTTGAGATGCTCCTCCCAGGACAGCAGGTTGTGCACCTGAAGCAGGTCGAAGCGCGGAACGTCCCACAAGCGGCGCGACTCTTCGATCTGCGACGGCCCGCGCGTGCCCGAAGAAATCCAGACCTTGTCCGCTGCGAAAAGGGTAGGGGGGTGCCCCAGCTTCCGGAGGCCATCCCCGACCACCGCCTGGGAGGAACCGTACATGGGCGAGGAGTCGATCATCCGGCCCCCCATCTCGAAGAAGGCCTGCATGACCGCTGCGCATTCCGCGCGCAGTTCAGAATCGTCGCCGACGTTGAACGTGATCCAGGTGCCCAGGCCCACAGGAGGAATGGCCTCTCCCGTGGATGGAATGCGTCGAACCGGTGTTTCTGCGCTCTGTGCCAGGATGCGCCGCGGCGTCATCAGGGCGGCCCCGGCCATAACACCATACAGAACGGCGCGTCGTGTCGCTCTCATGTTTCCTTCCTTTTGTCTCCGTGTCGCTGTGCTCCTCGACGGATACGACTCCTATATGCGGTGAAATGCGTCGGCGTGATCGAAGAACCTTCAGAACAGGCATGGTGCGGAGAACCATGCCATCGGTGAGATCTGCCCTCCCTTCCCCGGCAGCAACCTGACAACACCGGGGAAGTGCTGACTCCCTTTCTGATTTTCGCACTCCATCCACTCTATCCCTGTTCTGATAAGTTGTTGATTCTGATCGATTTTGTTCAAAGATGATACTAAACAGAGCGTTTGCTGCCGTTTGTCATGGCTTGCTGCTACAGCTTAGAGGCCGGATTTTCGCAGCCTCCGCCCGGGTGTCGTTTGTCGTTGTCGGGTGGTTCGTGCGAAAAGCCGGATTCCAGGGGTTCCAACGCCCTGCTTGGCCCCGTTTTGCAGACCGGATCGTGCGAAATGTGGGCGGTTCATGCGAAAAGCTCCCCGTCGGCGCGCGGGGGCATCGCCCCATGTCGTTGAAAAGCCGACGTCCTTTCAGGAAGACAGATCAAAACGCGGTCCGCCTGTCGGGCCTTCCTTGCCTGATGTCCCGCCGGTCAGGAAGGCCGGCGCGGCTTGGCATCTTGTCTCGTGCCGGCTGCCGGCTCCGGGCGATCAGCGGAGCGCACGGCGGCCCATAACGCCTATATATTTTACCAAACGGCCGTTACGTACCGTCTGCATATTTGGTAAAATACCCCAGGCGGACGCTTGGCGAGGGTGTCTGAAGCTTAATCGGGTAAAATTCGGCGGCGTGCACCGTTTCCGGACCGCTGCGCTGGGAGAGGTCCATGGCCCTGATCGGGTACGCCCGCGTGTCGACCGACGAGCAAACCACCGACCCGCAGCTCGACGCGCTGAAGGCGGCCGGTTGCTCAACGATTCACCGGGAGCATGGGTCCGGCGGCGACCGGTCGCGCCCGGAGCTGAAGCGTGCCATCGCGCGCTGCCGTGCCGGCGACGTGCTGGTCGTCGTGCGCATCGACCGGCTGGCCCGTTCGCTCGCCCATCTCCTGGAGATCATTGAGGCGCTCGACGCCCAAGGGGCGGGCTTTCGCTCGCTGGGCGATCCCATCGACACCACCAGCCCGCAGGGCCGCTTCACCTTGCAGATCCTGGGCGCGGTGGCCGAGTTCGAACGCGCGCTCATTCGTGAGCGCACCAAGGCCGGGCTGAAGGCCGCCAGGGAGCGTGGCCGGATCGGCGGCAATCCGGGCCTGCGCTTCCGTTCCGCGGCGGCGGTGCGCGCCGTCAACGACGCCCGCGAGGCGCGGCGCGACGCCGATGTGCTGCGGGTGGCTGACGACATTCTGCCGCACGTCCGCGCGATGCGGCCCGGCTATTCCTGGGCAACCGTGGCCCGCAGCCTGGCCAGAAATGGCTCGCGGCGCCCCGACGGTGGCCCCTGGACCGGGCCGGCCCTGGCGCGTGCCGTGCGTCGCCTCGCGCGGGACGGGTTCGTGGACGACCGGGTGCTGGAGCGTACGCCGCGGCGGCGGGACAGCGACGACCTCGTCACCCTGGTCGCTTCGGCGGTAAAGACGCTGGACAACCCAACCCTGACCAACATTGCCCGGCATCTTGAAGAGCTGCACTGCCGGACGCCCCGCGGGGAAACGCGCTGGTCGGTCTCGTCGGTTCAGAACCTGTTGGGTCAGGCCGTCGCACAGGGTCTTTTGGAAGATCGGCCGCTCCCTGCACCGGAAGCGCCTCGCCGGCGCGGCCGTCCGCCCAAATCGCTCAAAGGCCTGCAAAGCATTCCATAACAGTGACAGTCAATCCCGTGGTCAGGGGAGCAGCCCGAGCGTCTTCACCGTATCTCCCAAGCGACACGGTCATGACGGGCTGATACCTCGGCGTTGTTGGTAGCATGGCTTCAGCTTAAGCTTCGTATTCCCCTCACGGTTGGACTGTCCTGATGCCACCGCCTCCCTCCGCCCCGCTTGCTCCGCTGCGCAGTGCCATCGTCGAAGCCCTGTATCCGACCAGCGCCAACATCCTGCCGGTGGTGTGTGAGGGACTGGGGCTCGCGTCCGGCGACCGCGAGGAGGCGTTCGCCAGCAAGCGCAACTATGTGCAGGGGCGGATCAGCGGATTATCACGTGAGCGTTTGCTTCAGCTTGCGTACCAGCTTTTACAGGATGGCCCGAACTATGAGCTGGAAGAGGCCGTGGGGCGGGTTGAGGAGGCTGGCGAGCGGTTGATCTCCGAACTCCTTCGGCGATCGATCGGCCGGGCGCTTATCCCATTCGACCTTTCCGGCCATGTGCCAATATTCGAGTTCCTGCGGGACATCTGGCCGATTGACCGCCTGCCGTCCCGTCTCTATTCCGGTGGAACGGTGCAGGATGACCTTGAGCGCCACATGCACCGAAACGCAGACATGGACAACGATGAGGCCCTGGAGGCCGTTGGTGCCTATACCTGCTCGCAACGCCGGTTCTTCCGTTTCCTGGAGGCTCTGCTTCATCCACGAACCCGGGAGGAGGATGAGCAGCGCCGGCTGGTTGCCATTCTGAATCCTCTCCTGCAACGCGATGGCTTCCATCTGGCCGAGACCAGTTCCATATCGGGCTATCCAGTGTTCACCGTCAAAGCCATCAGCGGCTCCGCCGGGGCGCCGGCCGACCCTCTCATCTCAGAAACACTTGCCGCCTTCGACGAGGCCAGCGTGCACGAAGCCTGGACCCGGGCGCTGCAGCGGCGGACAACCCATCCGGAGGGAGCGATCACCTCGGCCCGGACGCTGCTGGAGACCGTCTGCAAGCACATCATTGAGGATGCCGGCGGCACTTACAGCGATCGGGACGAGTTGCCGAAGCTTTACCGGACGGCCGCCGAGCACCTCCAGCTCGCCCCGGACCAGCACACCGAGGAAGTGTTCAAAACCATCCTCGGCAACTGCCAGAACGTCGTGAACAGCTTGGCCAGCATCCGCAACAAGCTGAGCGATGCCCACGGCCGTGGACGCAAAGCGGTCCGCCCGTCGGCACGGCATGCGGAGCTGGCGGTGAACCTCGCCGGGACGGTGGCGACCTTCCTGGTGTCGACGTGGCGAGCCCGCCAAGCGTCCCAACCATGAAGCGCCACGCTTCCCAATGTCACGCGGTGCGTTCTCCGCTCATGGCGGCAGCAACGAGGGCCTGCGCTTCGCCGGCCACGGCCCGTCCGGCCTCCCGGCGCTCGCTGTAGCGGTCGGTCAGATAGTCGTTGCGGTCGCGCACCAGCAGAGTGAACTTCACCAACTCCTCCATCACGTCCACCACGCGGTCGTAGTAGGGCGACGGCTTCATCCGGCCGGCCTCGTCGAACTCCTGAAACGCCTTGGCCACCGACGACTGGTTCGGGATGGTCACCATGCGCATCCAGCGCCCCAGCACCCGCATCGCGTTGACCGCGTTGAACGACTGCGACCCGCCCGACACCTGCATCACGGCCAGCGTGCGCCCCTGCGTCGGCCGGACCCCGCCGCTCTCCAGCGGCAGCCAGTCGATCTGGCATTTCAGAATGCCGGTGATGGTGCCGTGGCGCTCCGGGCTGACCCAGACCTGCCCCTCCGACCATTGCGACAGCGCGCGCAGTTCGGCCACCTTGGGGTGGTCGGCCGGCACGCTGTCCGGCAGCGGCAGGTCGCGCGGATCGAAGATGCGCGTCTCCGCCCCCATGCGCTGGAGCAGACGCGCAGCCTCCTCGGTGAGGAAGCGGCTGTACGAACGCTCGCGCAGGGAGCCGTAGAGCAGCAGGATGCGTGGCGGGTGGGTGGACACATGCCCAGGCGTCAGCTTGCCAAGGTCCGGCGCCTCGAAATAGGGCTCGTCCAGGCTTGGGAAGCCTGCGCCGTTCTCGCTATCATGCTCAGACATGCCGACACTCTCCGGTGATGGTCCCATAGCGGAGCCGGGCCATCAGGCGCCGGCCCGCCCCTCGTACCAGGGCTTGGTCGCCTTGACGATCTTCACCACCGACAGCATCACCGGCACCTCGACCAGCACGCCGACGACGGTGGCGAGCGCCGCCCCGGAGCCCAGGCCGAACAGGCTGATGGCCGCCGCCACCGCCAGCTCGAAGAAGTTTT